>JAJXEL010000088.1:0-7668 GCA_021639925.1 Alphaproteobacteria bacterium
CGTTCTTTTCCCGTCCGTTTTCAATATGTCGTTTTCGCAAATGATATTGACTGGACTTGAATCCCCGACGACGTCCATATGCGCTGACAACATCAAAGACGGTTTAGCCGGATCCGTCGCGGGGATTTCGGCATAAATATTGCCGAAATCGTCGCGCTGCGCGGCGATATGATGCCGGTGAAAATAAGAAACGATCTGTTCGGCAACGGCGTCTTCCTGCATGGAAGGCGAAGGTATGCGCGCCAAAGCGCAAAATAAATCGGTTAATTCCGTCATGACGGTCCTCTTTTAAAAACTGTTTTTTTTAAGGTATTCCTTTTAAGACATTTACTCAATAACCAATATGGTGTTTAATCAAAATAAGAAATTCCTGAAAGAACGGCTTTTTCCTGTTGTGCGAAAGGAGATGCAGCATGGATATTAATGAAATCGAAGACCGCTTTATCGCTTTGGAAAGCGTCGCCGCCGAATATGAACGCACGATCAAAGATTTAAACCAGATTGTCGCCGAACAGGCGTTAAAGATCGACAGGCTGCAGCGCGATGTTTTTTTTCTGTCGCAAAATTTTGACGTCAGCGGCCAGGTGCGTCCTTTGTCCGAAGAAACGCGGCCGCCGCATTATTGATCCGGCGGGAACATTTTTAAAACCGGAAACAAAAATCCCTCCGTAAAGGAGGGAAATTTTTTTAAACCGGCGTTTTATGCCTGAACGTAATGCGTCCTTTCGTCAGATCATAGGGCGTCATTTCAATATCCACCTTGTCGCCGACCATGACGCGGATACGGAACTTACGCATTTTACCGGCCGTATGCGCCAAAATTTCGTGATCGTTTTCCAGTTTTACCCGGAACATTGCGTTCGGCAGTTTTTCAATGACGGTACCGCTGAATTCCAACAATTCTTCTTTTGCCATAAAGGACTCCTTAAAATAAAGACAGGACGCTTATATACGCTTTTTTTCGCGAAAAGACAAGCCGTTAAAAATCATAAGAATCCAATTCGTCTTCGGACATGTCGGCGGACTGGTAATCCGAAAAGATATCGGCGCCTTCTTCTTCCCATTCAATGCCTCTGATCACCCAGTTGCTGATCTGTTCCATTTTTTCCAAAGGAATATTCAGCGCCATTCCGACTTTGGAAATAAACAGGATTTCAGAATCCGACAGATCGCCGTCTTCGTACCCCAGATAGAACATTTCACGGATCAAAACCAAAGCGAATCCTTTTTCTTTGATCGTTTTAACCAGTTCCAGCGCTTCTTCTTCGGATCTGGGACGGATTGCTTCTTTGGCTTCTTCTTTTGTCAGGTTGTACAGCTTGGCCAGATCAACGAAAAACTGTTTTTCGTTGCCGTCGAATTCGCCGTCGACGCGCGCCAGATGGGCGATTGTTCCTAAAAAGGCAATGCGTTGCGGTAAATCGACATTTTCGAAAAATTCCATCATAGATTTGTTCTCCTCCGGGGGTGTCTTCATAAACGATATGTTTCTTTTGTCTAGTTATCCTCTTTTTGACAAATTTTACAAGAAAAAAGTATGCCGGGCGCATGAATTGTAAGCGTTTTGTAATATGAATCCACGACTAAGGGATAAAGTGACGTGTCTTTTTTTTCATGGTACTGTGTTTGTACCTTGAAAGAAGAGGTCTGTAATTTTTACGAAAGAGATGAAGATGAGTGTTGGTACAGTAAAATGGTTTAATAATACAAAAGGCTTCGGCTTTATTTGTCCTTCCGACGGATCAAAGGACGTGTTTGTCCATATTTCCGCCGTACAAAAAGCGGGTATCCGCGGATTACAGGACGGACAGCGCATAGAATATGACCTGCTGCCCGGCAAAGACGGCAGAAGCTCGGCCGAAAATTTGAAAATTGTCGGTTGATCGGCCGCATAATTTTAAACGGCGGATTCTTTTCGATTTTTAAAGTCGGAAAATCCGTCGTTTTTTTGCGCCGGGAAAAATTTGATGCGGATTTAGTCTTTTTTGAGTATAATCCTTAAATTGTTTTCCTGCAGGAGTTGAAGATGCCTTCTTTTGATATTGTTTCCAAAACGGACATGACTGAAATAACGAACGCCGTTGCCGGCGTGTCGCGCGAAATTTCCCAGCGCTTTGATTTCAAAGGATCGAACAGCGCCGTGGAATTAAAGGACGCCGAAATCGTCATTCTGGCCGACGACGCGCTGAAATTAAAACAAGTCCACGAACTGGTTTTGACTTATGCCGCGCGGCGCAAAATTGACCCTTCCGCCCTTGATTTCGGCAAAGAAGAAAAAGCCTCCGGTGCTATGATCCGCCAGGTCGTCCGCGTCAAACAGGGAATAGATCAGGAAACGGCGAAAAAAATCGCTAAAGCCATTAAAGATTCCAAAAAGAAAGTGCAGGTCGCCATTCAGGAGGACGAACTGCGCGTTTCGGGAAAAAAACGTGACGATCTGCAAGACGCGATCGCTTTTGTAAAAACGCTGGGAATTAATCAGCCGCTGCAATTTGTTAATTTCCGCGATTAAATGTTTAAGGAGCATTTTATATGAAAAAAATATCTCTTCCCAATACTTCGGAATGGATTAACCGCTTTTTTGATTTTTTAGCCGGCAAAGCCAGCGGAAAAGTTTTATCCGCCGGTGATTTTTTCGCGCGGGCCGGTCTGGCCGGGCTGTTTGTCATCGCCGCGTTAAGCGTTGTTTTTTCCGTTGTTCTGACGGTGCGTTACGACATGCCGGTCGTTTCGGGCGTTATTTTTATGCTGCTGTCCGTCGCGGGGTGCGTTTTTTTGCATTATGCGGCGTTTATGATGCTGCCGTCTTTAAATACGCTGATAAAAAACGCGCCGACGAAAATGTCTTCGGCCGGGGTGCTGAAGGTAATGGCTTTGTTTGTCGGCGCTGTCGGCATTTTGGCTTTGCTGTACGGCATTTATTCTTCCGTCGTGACGTTCAGAGCCGAAATTATGGGCATGATGGTTGTTGAATCGAACAATGTGTTCTTTGCCTGCCTGTTTTTATTTATTTTCTGTGAATTTTGGCTGTTTTTACTGCTGAAACCGTCTGAACTGAACGTTGAAATCGTCGAAAAGACTTCGGTCGGCGAAGAATTTATCGGCCTGACGTCCTTTTTTGCCAAAGGCTGTTTGAAATTAACGCCGGTTGTTTTCGGAACCGCGATTGTTTTCGGCGTTTTGCAGCTGGCGGTGATGCTGTTTAATTCCGATGCTTTGTTTGAACAGATGCAGGTGTTGATTTATCTGTGTTTTTCGGCTTTTCTGCCGTTGTTGGTTTATGTCGCGTTTTTGTCGTATTACTTTACGCTGGATATCGTGACGGCCATTTTAAAATTGCCCGAAAAACTGGATAAGATTGCGGACAAGTAAGTCTTTCCGGCACGGCATAAAAAATCCCCGCTTTTCGGCGGGGATTTGTTTTTTTACTGCAGCCGGGTCATTTTCAGGAATTTTTCTTCTCTGTCGCGCCGGATTTTGTCGCGGTCCATTTTCAACAGTTCCTTTAAATGTCTGGCGATAACGTCCCCGACGGCGGCGACGGCAGCTTCTTTGGCGCGGTGGGCGCCCCCCGTCGGTTCGGGGATAATTTCGTCGATAACGCCCAGCTCTTTTAAATCGTCGGCGGTTAAATGCAGCGCTTCGGCCGCTTTTTGCGCCTGCGTTCCGTCGCGCCATAAAATCGACGCGCAGCCTTCGGGCGAAATGACCGAGTAAATGGAGTTGGACAGCATTAATAAACGGTTGGCCGTCGCCAGAGCAATCGCGCCGCCCGAACCGCCTTCGCCGATAACGCAGCTGATCAGCGGCACGCGTACGGCGAAACTTTGATCGATACAGGACGCGATCGCTTCGGCCTGGCCGCGTTCTTCGCCCTCCAACCCGGGAAAAGCGCCGGCCGTATCGACAAACGTAATAATCGGCAGCCCGAATCTGTCCGCCATTTTCATCAGGCGGACGACTTTACGATATCCTTCGGGTTTGGCCATGCCGAAACTGTGTTTTAAACGCGTTTCTATATCGTGGCCTTTTTCCTGTCCGATCACCATGACGGAATGTCCCTGGAAACGGCCCAGTCCTCCGACGATGGCGGCGTCTTCGGCAAACAGGCGGTCGCCCGCCAGAGCAACGAAATCCGTAATCAGGCCGTTGATATAATCCAGACAGTGCGGCCGGCCGGGGTGACGGGCGACCTGCGTTTTTTGCCACGGCGTCAGTTTGGCGTACAGCTGATTGACCTGTTTTTCGACTTTTTTCTGCAGGCGGCTGATTTCTTCGGCGATGCTGACGCCGTCGTCCGCGCTGCTTAAATGCCGCAGGCCTTCGATTTTGCTTTCCAGTTCGGCGATGGGTTTTTCAAATTCCAGATACTGTTCCTGTTCCATGGTGCCTCTGTTCGTTTAAAATTTTAAGCTAATCTTCTTATTATCACTTTTGCCGGCATAAGAGAATAAAAATATTCCCCGGCATTTAGAGAAAATTTATAAACTCGCTTTATAATTTTTTTTAATTTGTTTATTCGCTTTTCTGCTGAAAGGGATAAAAACGTGGTCGGTTTAATCGTTTTGTTCAGTTTTTCCGTGGCGGCTTCTTTATTATGGCTGGGCGGCGTATTGTTTTATATCTATGCTAAAATCGGTTTTCCGCAGCTGTTCGGGCTGCCGATGCCCGACGTCGTCATGATCGCGGCGACGGCTTTTCTGCCGGTGATTTTTTTATGGCTGGTCGTCGGGCTGCTTTATAATGCCATGACGCTGCATAAACAAGGGCACACGATTAATCTTTTGCTGGCGCAGACCCGCCGGTCGGCCGACCACGCCGAAGCGATGGTCCGCACGATGATGGAAACGCAGGTGCAGACGCGCAGCGCGTTGGTGCTGCATAACGCCGATTTGTTTATTAACGAATTAAACGATCTGCTGTCGGATATTGTCGTGCGTCTGGGATTGATTCAGCCGGCGCATACGGAACTGGTCTGGCAGCGCGTCGGGGACGGGAACAGATGGGCGTTTTGCAAAGTGTTGCTGCAAAATGCGGACAATTCGCCGAAATTTAAAGACGATTTGCAAAACCAGCTGAAACGCGACGATATTTTGTCAAACGCGGTGCGGACGTTTTGTTACCGCTTTGAACAAATGTTTACGATGCTGGAACGCCACGATATCGAACATTATCTGACCAAAATTTTTGAAGAAGGTTCGCTGGGCAGGGTTTATCTGCGCTTTGTCGAAGCCTGCCGGGAAATAGACAGCCGTCAGGCGGCGTTTGCGCAGCCCGAAGAACTGTCCGCGCGGGAAATTGAACCGGAACCGGTAGCGGCTGATCCCGAAACATATGCGCCGCCGTATGCTTATGAAGTGCCGCAGTTTGATCCTGAAGAAGCCGGACCGGCCGCGGCTGAACCTGAATATCAGGATCAGCCGCCCGAAGCGGCGGTCTTGCCGGAAACGGCGGATCGTCAGGAACGCCGGGAAAGCTTTGAATCGTCTTCTCCGTTTGGATTTTTACGCCCGACGCGCTGATTTTTGCTTTCTTTTTTTTCGAAAAAACGTATAAATAAAGCGTCCTGAAACAAGGGGAGGCGGCGATGATTGATTTTGATTTTTCAATTCCGACAAAGGTTTTGTTCGGCGTTGGCAAACTTGATGAACTCAAGCGTGAAAAACTGCCCGGAAAGCTGGCTTTGGTGGTTGTTTCCGCCGGGGATACGATGAAAAAAAACGGATATCTTGACCGTGTGCTGGCGGCGTTGAAACACCAGGGCGTCGAATACATGATTTTTGACAAGATCCGCCCGAATCCTTCCAAGGCCCATGTGATGGAAGCAGCGCAGTTTGCCCGCGATAATTTTTGCGAATTTGTCATTGGCGTCGGGGGCGCCAGCACGATTGACGCGGCCAAAGCGATTGCTTTGATGGCGCGCAATCCCGGCGATTTGTGGGATTATATCGTGACCGGGTCGGGCAAGGGAAAACCCGTTAAAAACGCCGCGCTGCCGATTGTCGCCGTTATGACGACGGCGGGCACGGGGACCGAAGCCGATCCGTGGATGGTGATTACCGACCGGGAACTGCAGGAAAAAATAGGTTTTGGCGTGCCGTCGACCTTTCCCTGCCTGTCGATCGTGGATCCGGAATTAACGCTCAGCGTTCCGCCGTTTTTGACGGCCATTCAGGGGTTTGACGCCTTTTTTCATGCGGCGGAAGGCTTTATTGCCGAAATTGCCACGCCGATCAGCGAAGCGTTTTCTTTGCAGGTAATCCGGCTGATCTTTAAAAACCTGCCGAAAGCAGTCCGCGACGGGTCGGATATTGAAGCGCGCACGAATATCGCTCTGGCCGGGCTGTTGTCCGGCATGGTGCAGTCAACGTCCAGCTGCACGTCGGAACATTCCATGGAACACGCGATGACGGCTTTCCACCCCGAACTGCCGCACGGCGCGGGGCTTTTGATGATTTCGGAGGCTTATTTTTCGTTCTTTGCCAAGTACGTGCCCGACCGCTTTATCAAAATGGCGCACATGATGGGCGAAGTCACCGACGGTCTGCCCGAAGAAGAAAAACCGTATACTTTTGTCCATGCCCTGCAAAAACTGAAAAAAGAATGCGGCGTGGATAATTTGAAAATGTCGGATTACGGAATCCGGGCCGATGAAATGGAAAAGCTGGCCCGAAACGCCCATAAAACAATGAGCAATCTGTTCGCCATGGACCGCTATACGCTTTCTTTGAAGGAAAATGTTGAAATTTTCAAAGTGGCCTACCGTTAAAAACTATTGACATTTTTCCGGATTTTGGACAAAAATTGAAAAGATTTTGAAAAAAGGAGTCTGTCATGGCCGAACAACTGCCGAAATGGGATCTCAGCGACCTTTACCCCTCTATGGATTCGCCCGAATTGAAAAAAGACATGGCGGCCGTTTCCGCGGGGGCGCTGCGTTTTGAAACGCATTACAAAGGAAAACTGGCCGCTTCAACGCCCGACGAATTCGGCAAATCCATTGAAGAATACGAAAAATTAAACGAAACGCTGGGACGGCTGGACGCTTATTCGTATATGATGCATTCAACCAACATGAATGATCCCGAAATATCGACGTTTTATCAAAACGTACAGGAAAAATCGAACGACGTATCGGGAAAATGCTGTTTTTCGAATTGGAATTGAATTCTTTGACAGATGGCCAGCTGGCCGAAAAAATGACTTCGCCCGCCGCACAGAAATACGAACCGTGGATTAAAAACGTCCGCGCCGCGCGGGATCATATGCTGCCCGAAAATATGGAAAAGCTGCTGCACGATAAATCCATGAGCTCGGCTACCGCCTGGAACCGCCTGTTTGACGAAACGATGGCGTCTTTGCGCTTTAATATCGGGGGCAAAGAACTGACCGAACCGGAGGCGATGGCAAAAATGTCCGACCCGGATATTGAAACCCGGCACGAAGCCTGCGCCGAAATTAACCGTGTGATGAAGGACAACATGGCGACTTTTGCCCTGATTACCAATACGCTGGCAAAGGATAAACAGATCGAGGACGAATGGCGCGGCTATAAACGCCCGATTTCCGCCCGCAATATCGAAAACCAGGTGGAAGACGAAGTGGTGGACGCGCTGGTGGATTCGGTTGTGGAAAGCCATGCGGACATTTCGCACCGTTATTATAAAA
>JAJXEL010000088.1:7678-8892 GCA_021639925.1 Alphaproteobacteria bacterium
ACGCGCCGATTCCCGGCCTGCCGGAAAAGAAATATTCCTGGGACGAAGCCAAAAAGATCGTTTTGGCGGCCTATAATGAATTTTCGCCCGAAATGGCGGCGGTCGGCAAAAAGTTTTTTGACAACAACTGGATTGACGTCGCCCCGAAAGAAGGCAAGGAAGGCGGCGCTTACGCCCACCCGGCCGTGCCGTCCGCCCACCCGTATCTGATGCTGAATTTTATGGGAACGACGAACGACGTTATGACGCTGGCACATGAACTGGGGCACGGCGTGCATCAATATCTGGCGCGCGAACAAGGCATGCTGAAATCCAACACACCGATTACGCTGGCTGAAACGGCGTCGATTTTCGGCGAAATGATGACGTTCAAATATATGTTAAAACATGAACAGGACCCCAAACAGCGCTTTGCGATGCTGGCGGAAAAGACGGGATCCATGATCAATTCGTCGGTGCGCCAGATTGCTTTTCACCGTTTTGAAACCGAAGTCCATACCGCGCGCCGGGCAGAAGGCGAATTGTCGCCCGACCGTTTAAACGGCATTTGGACAAAAACGCAGAACGAAGCGTTGGGGCCGTCGGTAACGAACGATGAAAAATCAAACGCGATGTGGTCGACGGTGCCGCATTTAATTCATACGCCGTTTTATGTTTACGGGTATGCGTTCGGCGATTGCCTGGTTAATTCGTTGTATAAAGTACATGAAGAAGGAAAGGTGGAAGATTTCCCGAAAAAGTACATGGAAATGCTGGCAAAGGGCGGTTCGGAACGTCATCAGCAGATGTTAAAACCATTTGGATTGGACGCGTCAAAACCGGATTTCTGGAAAAAAGGGCTGAGCGTTGTCAAGGGCTTTGTCGATGAACTGGAAGTCTTGACCGACCAGCTGGGCATGAACAAAAACAAACAGGCCGGGAAAACCGCGTCTGCGGTATCAAAACCTGCTCCGGCGGCGGTTGTCAGCGCGGCAAAAGCCGTTCAGGGCCGTTAATCCGGTTGTTTAAGGATCAAATTGAATGTCAAAGCCTCCGCCGAGGGGGCTTTGTCGCTTTTTTAGATGAACTTTTTATAAAGCTTTTTTGAAATATTTATTAAACTTTGGGGTTCCGAAATTCCAAATTTGGCTGATATCCGCAGTTTTTAAAATTTAAAACGACGTATTTTTAACTTTTCCGATATGGACATACGTCCTTATAGACTTGTTATATAG
>JAJXEL010000089.1 GCA_021639925.1 Alphaproteobacteria bacterium
CGCGAAGGCGGCCGTACCGTCGGCGCCGGCGTCGTCGCTAAAATTATTGAGTAATATTTGAAATTTTTCAAATTTTCTACTTGATTTTTTATAAAGGGACGGGTAGTTTTACTCGTCCCTTTTATTTTGGACAAAGGGATTATCTGATGCGGTTTAGGGGTATAGCTCAATTGGTAGAGCACCGGTCTCCAAAACCGGGGGTTGCGGGTTCGATTCCTACTGCCCCTGCCAACCGCCTAATTTAGGAAATTTTTTATGGCAAAAGTTCATCCCGTATTGTTTTTACGTCAAGTCCGACAGGAAGTCGGCAAGGTCGTATGGCCTACGCGCAAAGAAACAATGATGTCCACAATGATGGTCGTGTTGTTTACGGTATGTGCGACGCTGTTCTTTTTTGTTGTTGATCAGGTGATTGCTTATATCATGAAACTGATCCTCGGTTTGGGAGGTTAGGCTATGGCCGCCCGTTGGTATGTTTTACACGTATATTCAGGTTTTGAAAAAAAAGTCGCCGAGTCGATTCAGGAATTTGCCGCTCAAAAAGGTATGGCCGATTCTTTCGAACAGGTTTTAGTTCCGACGGAAGAAGTCGTTGAAGTCCGCCGCGGCGCGAAGGTTAATTCCGAACGCAAGTTTTTTCCGGGATATGTCCTGGTAAAGATGGAAATGACGGACGAAACGTGGCATTTGGTTAAAAATACGCCGAAGGTGACGGGCTTCCTGGGCGGACGCGAACGTCCGACTCCGATTTCCGAAGCCGAAGCGCAGCGTATCCTGCATCAGGTCAGCGAAGGCGTCGAACGTCCCAAAAATTCTGTTTCTTATGATGTGGGCGAACAGGTACGCGTCGTTGACGGTCCGTTTGCTTCCTTTATCGGTTTTGTCGAAGAAACGGACGACGAAAAAGCGCGTTTAAAAGTTTCCGTTTCCATTTTCGGCCGTTCGACTCCGGTTGAACTGGAATATTCCCAGGTCGAAAAAGTATAACAATTTACGGCGCTGAAACCGGCTGGCGGTTCGTTCCGGCCAGTGCCTTTGCGGAAGATAAGCCATTATCGCACCGCAAGCCTTAAAACGAATCGAACTTTTTATACAGAGGTACACAATGGCAAAAAAAATTGTCGGGTATATTAAATTGCAAATCCCGGCCGGAAAAGCTAATCCTTCTCCTCCCGTCGGTCCGGCGCTGGGGCAGCGCGGCCTGAACATCATGGAATTCTGCAAAGCTTTTAACGCCGCGACGCAGAAAATGGAACCGGGTATGCCGATTCCCGTCGTGATTACGGCCTATGCCGACCGTACGTTTTCTTTCGTTACAAAAATGCCGCCCGTAAGCTACTTTATTATTAAGGCTTCCGGTCTGTCGAAAGGGTCCAAAGAACCCGGCCGTTCCAAAGTCGGTAAAATTACCAAGGCGCAGGTTCAGGAAATCGCCGAAAAGAAAATGCCGGATTTGAACTGTTCAACGGTTGAATCCGCCATGAATATGGTGATGGGCCAGGCTCGTTCTATGGGCATTGAAGTCGTGGAGTAACGGATAATGGCAAAATTAGGTAAACGCTTAACGAGTGCGTATAAAACCGTTGATAACTTAAAAGCTTATGATCTTGATGAAGCCATCGCCGTTTTAAAAGCGGCTCCGAAAGCTAAATTTGACGAAACCGTTGAAATCGTTATGGGATTAAACGTTGATCCGCGTCAGGCGGATCAGATGATCCGCGGCGTCGTCGGGTTGCCGAACGGAACGGGTAAAACGGTGCGCGTCGCCGTTTTCGCCAAAGGCCCGAAAGCCGAAGAAGCGAAAAAAGCCGGCGCCGACGTTGTCGGAGCGGAAGATTTGATGGAAACCGTTTTAGCCGGTAAAATCGAATTTGACCGCTGCATTGCAACGCCCGACATGATGGGTGTCGTCGGCCGTCTGGGTAAAGTTTTGGGGCCCCGCGGCCTGATGCCGAACCCGAAGCTGGGAACCGTGACGATGGACGTCGCCAATGCCGTCAAGGCCGTTAAAGCCGGTCAGGTCGAATACCGCGTTGAAGCGGCCGGCCAGATTCACGCCGGCGTCGGCAAGATCAGCTTTACCGAAGCCCAGATCAAAGAAAACATTTTGACTTTTGCGCAGGCTGTTTTAAAAGCCAAACCGTCCAGCGTCAAAGGAACGTATTTAAAACGCGTTGCTTTGAGCACGACTCAGGGCGTCGGCGTAAAAGTTTCCGTTTCCAATCTTGCTTCTTTGGCAAGCGGAAACTAATTAAAAGGATACCGGCCGGAAACGGCCGGGACGAGGGAAAACCGGATTTTCCGGCTTTCCCTTCGCCTGTCCAAGACTGTAGGTGCGGTTTTACTTTCGGGTATGACCGTTTAAAGGAAAGGTTCGCCGCCTGCATAGACAGAGGTACAAGTTTTTTAGCCGCTCCGTTGGAATGGTTTATGGCTTGAGCTTTTGGACAGGAACGGCTTTCAGCATGGGGCTGAAAGCTGAGAGTAACTGAACTTCCGCCGTTTTTTTGCGCGGAAGGAATGAAGAGGATACAAAAGTGAAACGTGAACAAAAAGCTGAATTGCGTTCCAAAATGAACGAAGACTTCAGCGAAGCCGGGCTGGTTGTCGTTACCCATTATTCGGGATTGACGGTTGCCGAAATGTCGGCTTTGCGTGACGCCGTTCGCAAACAGGACGCAAAGTTTCGCGTGACAAAAAACCGTATTACTCGTCTTGCTCTTGCTGGAACACAGTATGAACAGCTGGCAGATCTGATGGTCGGTCCGACGGCGATTTCTTATTCCGTTGATCCGATCGCGGCTGCCAAAGCGGTTGTCGAATTCGCCAAAAAGAATGAAAAACTGATCATTCGCGGCGGCATCATGAACGGAAAGGTTTTGTCCGTGGCCGAAGTAAAGGCTTTGGGCGAACTGCCGTCTATGGACGAACTGCGCGGCAAACTGGTCGGTTTGATTCAGGCGCCTGCGGCTCAGATCGCTCGTGTGTTCAAGGCTTATGCCGACAAGGAACAGGCTGCGTAATTATTTGCTTGTCACGGGGGAATATTTCCCCGCTTAAAAAAATCAGTGCCGGAAGGCACATGTCTTAAACTATTAAACGGAGTTAAATAAAATGGCTGATCTCGCCAAAATCGTTGATGAATTGTCTGCTTTGACAGTGTTGGAAGCTGCCGAACTGTCCAAAATGCTGGAAGAAAAATGGGGCGTTTCCGCCGCTGCCCCGGTCGCTGTCGCCGCTGCCGGCGCTGCGGGCGCTGCTCCTGCGGAAGAAAAGACGGAATTTGATGTTGTTCTGGCCGAAGCCGGCGCAAACAAAATCAACGTCATTAAGGAAGTCCGCGCGATTACCGGTCTGGGCCTGAAAGAAGCTAAAGACCTGGTTGAAGGCGCGCCGAAGACGGTTAAAGAAGGCGTTTCCAAAGAAGATGCCGAAAAATTCAAAAAGCAGCTTGAAGCTGCCGGCGCTAAGGTCGAAGTTAAGTAATTGCTTTGATCTGTTGATTTTAGGGATCGGACGAAAGGCTGAAAACCGGCTTTTTCGACCGATCCTTGAAGTCGTCTTGAATGTCTTTCGCGCCTTGGGGCATTCGTAAACTGTTAAAGGCGTTAAGAATTTTATCTTTTTCAGGAATGGGGAGCTGTTATGGTCAAATCTTTTACAGGCCGGAAACGTGTACGCAAAAACTTTGGAAGAATTCCTTCCGTAGCGCCAATGCCCAATCTTATCGAGGTGCAGAAAAGCTCTTATAGCCAATTTCTCCAACTGGGTGTGCCGGCTGCCAAAAGAACCGAAACCGGTTTGCAGGAAGTCTTAAAATCAATCTTCCCGATCAAGGATTTTTCCGGCCGCGGTGAATTGGAATACGTTAAATATGAACTGGACGAACCCAAATATGACGTTGACGAATGTATCCAGCGCGGTATGACGTATTCGGCTCCTTTGCGGGTAACGCTGCGTCTGGTCGTCTGGGACGTTGACGAAGAAACGGGCGCCCGTTCTATCCGCGATATCAAAGAACAGGACGTTTATATGGGCGATATGCCGCTGATGACGGAAACGGGAACGTTTGTCGTCAACGGAACCGAACGCGTTATCGTTTCCCAGATGCACCGTTCTCCGGGCGTATTTTTTGACCATGACAAAGGAAAAACGCATTCTTCCGGTAAGTATCTGTTTGCCGCGCGCGTTATTCCGTACCGCGGTTCCTGGCTGGATTTTGAATTTGACGCCAAAGATTTGGTTTATGTGCGTATTGACCGGCGCCGCAAGCTGCCGGTGACGACGCTGCTGTATGCTTTGGAATCCAAAGAAACCGAAGAACTGCGCAAACAGCGCGAAGCCGAAGGACGCGAAGTCAGCCTGTTGGAAGTCTGCGGTATGAGCCAGGAAGAAATCCTGAATTACTTCTATGACAAGATTGTGTATACGGCTGACAAAAAAGGCTGGAAAACGCCGTTTGTTCCCGAATATCTGAAAGGAATGAAACTGCGTTACGACCTGGTTGACGCGGCGTCCGGCGAAGTCTTGATTGAAGCCGGCCAGAAAGCGACGGCCGGTAAGCTCAACAAGCTGAAAAAAGACGGTTTAAACGAAATTCATGTCACAAAAGAAGAACTGATCGGTTCTTATCTGGCCGAAGACATGATCAATGAAAAAACGGGTGAAATTCTGGTCGAAGCGGGTCAGGAAATCACGGAAGACGTTTTAGCGATGTTCGGCAAAAATAAGATCAAGGATTTTGCCGTTCTGCGCATTGACCATGTTAATGTCGGGCCGTATATCCGCAATACGCTGGCAGCCGACAAGAATATGTCGCGCGAAGACGCTTTGGTTGATATTTACAAGGTTATGCGCCCGGGCGAACCGCCTACCGTCGAATCTGCCGACGCTTTGTTCCGCGGGCTCTTTTTTGATTTGGAACGCTATGACTTGTCCGCGGTCGGCCGCGTGAAGATGAACGCGCGTCTGGACTTTGACAAAGAACAGGTTCCCGATACGATCCGCGTTTTGCGCAAGGAAGACATTTTGGAAATCGTCCGCGTTCTGGTTGAATTAAAAGACGGCCGCGGTGAAATTGACGATATTGACAATCTGGGCAACCGTCGTGTGCGTTCTGTCGGCGAATTGATGGAAAACCAGTACAGAATCGGTTTGCTGCGTATGGAAAGAGCGATTCGCGAACGTATGAGCTCGGTCGATATCGATACGGTTATGCCGCATGATCTGATCAATGCGAAGCCGGCGGCCGTTGCTATCCGCGAATTTTTCGGTTCTTCCCAGCTGTCGCAGTTTATGGACCAGAACAACCCGCTGGCCGAAGTGACGCACAAACGCCGTCTGTCCGCTTTGGGCCCCGGCGGTCTGACGCGCGACCGCGCCGGTTTTGAAGTCCGCGACGTTCACCCGACGCATTACGGCCGTATCTGCCCGATTGAAACGCCGGAAGGTCCGAACATCGGTCTGATCAACTCTTTGGCTACATATGCCCGCGTCAACCGTTACGGCTTTATCGAAAGCCCGTACCGCAAAGTTGTCGACGGCAAGGTGACAAAGGAAGTCGTCTACTTGTCCGCCATGGAAGAAAACAAACATGTTATCGCCCAAGCGAACGCGGAACTGGACAGCAAAGACTGCTTTGTCAAGGACAAGCTGGTCGCCTGTCGTAAAAACGGCGAATTCGTGTTGTGCCCGCCCGAAGAAATCACGTTGATCGACGTTTCGCCGAAGCAGCTGGTTTCCGTTGCGGCGGCGTTGATTCCGTTCCTGGAAAACGACGACGCGAACCGCGCTTTGATGGGATCGAACATGCAGCGTCAGGCTGTTCCTTTGCTGCAGGCGGACGCGCCGCTGGTCGGCACGGGCATGGAAGCTTCCGTTGCCCGCGACTCCGGAGCTTCGATTATCGCCAAACGCGCCGGTGTCGTTCAATCTGTTGACGGTATGCGGATCGTTGTGCGCGCGACGGGTAAAGTCAAGGCTGACGAATCCGGCGTTGACATTTACAAGCTGCACAAATTCCAGCGTTCCAACCAGTCGACCTGCATTACGCAGCGTCCTTTGGTGAAGGTCGGCGATATTGTGGCCGAAGGCGACATTATTGCGGACGGTTCTTCGACGCAGTTGGGCGAACTGGCTTTGGGACGCAACGTTTTGGTCGCTTATATGCCTTGGAACGGCTATAACTACGAAGACGCTATCCTGATTTCCGAACGCATTGCCCGCGACGACGTCTTTACGTCGATTCACATTGATGAATTCGAAGTTATGGCGCGCGATACAAAGCTGGGTCAGGAAGAAATTACGCGCGATATCCCGAACGTCGGTGAAGAAGCTTTGAAGCAGCTGGACGAAGCCGGCGTCGTTTATATCGATGCCGAAGTCAAGGCCGGCGATATTCTGGTCGGCAAGGTGACGCCGAAAGGCGAATCGCCGATGACGCCGGAAGAAAAGTTGCTGCGCGCGATTTTCGGCGAAAAGGCCGCCGATGTGCGCGATACGTCTTTGCGCGTGCCGCCCGGCATTTCCGGTACGGTTGTGGAAGTCCGCGTGTTTTCGCGCCGCGGCGTTGACAAAGATCAGCGCGCGATGGCGATTGAACAGTCGGAAATCGAAGCTTTGGCTAAAGACCGCGATGCCGAAAAAGCGATTTTGGAAGGTTCTTTCTATGATCGTTTGAAACAGGCTTTGCTGGGTCAGACGGCGACGGCGGGCATAAAACGCGTCGAAGCCGGAACGGTATTGACCGAAGAGGTTTTGGACGGTATGCCGGCTTCGCAGTGGCGTAAAATTTCCGTTGAAGACGATAAGGTTATGGCCGAAATCGAACAGATGACGAAGGTTTTTGACGCCAGTATCGAACAGCTGCAGGAACGCTTTGAAAACAAAGTGGAAAAATTGCAGCGCGGCGATGAAATGCCTCCGGGCGTTTTGAAAATGGTCAAAGTCTTTATTGCGGTGAAGCGTAAATTGCAGCCGGGTGACAAAATGGCCGGCCGTCATGGAAACAAGGGCGTTGTTTCCCGTATTCTGCCGATTGAAGACATGCCGCATATTGCGGACGGAACGCCGGTTGATATCGTCTTGAACCCGCTGGGCGTGCCGTCACGTATGAACGTCGGGCAAATTCTGGAATGCCATTTGGGCTGGGCGTGCCGCGAACTGGGCAAGCAGGTGCATAACCTGTACGAACAGGTCGAAGCGAAGAAGGCCTCCGTTGACGAATTGCGCGTTAAGCTGGAAGACGTCTACGGCAAGAAGGAATATAAAGACAATATTTCCAAACTGACGGACGAAGAAGTGCTGGAACTGGCAGACAACATGAAATCGGGTCTGCCGATCGCGACGCCTGTTTTTGACGGCGCGCGCGAAAGCGACATCAACGAAATGCTGGATAAAGCGGGTCTGCCCAGATCCGGCCAGGTAACGTTGTACGACGGCCGTACGGGCGAAGCGTTTGAACGTCCTGTAACCGTCGGCGTGACGTACATGCTGAAGCTGCACCATTTGGTTGACGAAAAGATCCACGCCCGTTCGATCGGTCCTTATTCTTTGGTAACGCAGCAGCCTCTGGGCGGTAAAGCGCAGTTCGGCGGACAGCGTTTCGGAGAAATGGAAGTCTGGGCTTTGGAAGCTTACGGTTCCGCTTATACGCTGCAGGAAATCCTGACGGTTAAGTCGGACGACGTTTCCGGTCGTACAAAGGTTTACGAATCCATTGTGCGCGGTGATGATAAGTTTGAAGCCGGTATTCCCGAATCGTTTAACGTTTTGGTCAAGGAAATGCGTTCTTTGTGCCTGAACGTCGAACTGAACCAGCGTGAATTCTAAGAACATCTCTTGAAGGAAAGAGGAAAGTAATGAACGAACTTATGAAAGTTTTTGGGCCTGTGTCGGGGACACAGTCTTTTGATCAGATTCAGATTTCTCTGGCGTCTCCGGAACGGATTCGTTCCTGGTCCTACGGGGAAGTGAAAAAGCCTGAAACGATTAACTACCGTACTTTCAAACCGGAAAGAGACGGTTTGTTCTGCGCCCGCATTTTTGGTCCGGTAAAGGACTATGAATGTTTGTGCGGAAAATACAAACGTATGAAATTCCGCGGGATCGTGTGCGAAAAATGCGGCGTGGAAGTCACGTTGTCCAAAGTCCGCCGCGAACGCATGGGGCATATCGAACTGGCTGCTCCGGTGGCGCATATCTGGTTTTTGAAATCTTTGCCCAGCCGTATCGGTCTGTTGGTTGATATTATGCTGAAGGATTTGGAATCCGTTTTGTATTTTGAAAAATACATTGTGATCGAACCGGGGCTGACGCCGCTGAAGGTCAACGAATTGCTGACTGAAGAACAATATCAGCGCGCTGTTGAAGAATACGGCGAAGATTCTTTCCGCGCCGGCATCGGGGCCGAAGCGTTAAAAGAAATCCTGTCCGCGATTGATCTGGAACAGGAAGCCGAAACAATCCGCGCCGAATTGCGTTCCACGTCTTCGGAAGCGCGGCGCAAAAAACTGGTGAAGCGTTTAAAACTGGTTGAAGCGTTTTTGGAATCCGGTTCCAAGCCGGAATGGATGATTCTGGACGTTATTCCGGTCATTCCGCCGGAACTGCGTCCTTTGGTTCCGCTGGACGGCGGTCGGTTTGCGACGTCCGATCTGAACGATCTGTACCGCCGTGTGATTAACCGTAATAACCGTCTGAAACGGCTGATTGAACTGCGCGCGCCGGAAATCATTATCCGCAACGAAAAGCGCATGCTGCAGGAATCCGTTGACGCTTTGTTTGACAACGGGCGGCGCGGCCGCGCGATTACGG
>JAJXEL010000230.1 GCA_021639925.1 Alphaproteobacteria bacterium
ATATCCGTAACAAAGGAATATCCGGAGGAACAAATTCTGCAGCCGTATCCGCCGACATATTTATATCCGTCGGTGCAGATGGTACAGCTGGACGCACCTGCGTTAGAGGTGGATCCTGTCGGGCAAATCATGCATCTGGTGGCCTTTCCGCCGAAGGAATACGTTCCGGCCGGACAAGTTTTGCAGGTACCGCTGTTGAAGTATTCCCCTGCGGAACAGCTTGTAGCGGCGGATTCCGTAGCAGAAGTATTAGACCCCGTACACACACCGGCAGCCGTACAGCTGGTGCAGGTTTTATTGCTGCCGACATACAAAGTAGAACAGGATTTGCATGATGTCGCGTTTACCGTTGAAGAATACGTTCCGTTGGAACAGGCGATACAAGACGATCCGCTGATATACGTTCCGACGGAACAGGCAGACGTTTCTTCTCCGTCTGATTCGCAACAACAGCTGCTTGCATGGGCAACTGCCGTAAATCCGGATTTACAGGTTACTCCGCTGCAAATTCCCAGACACCCCGATGATGTTTTGCGATATTGGCTGTAACAAACATAATCGTTGCCGCCGTCGCATGTCGCGTTTGCCGGACAAGTTTTGCAGCTGCCGTTAAGCAGGTAATAACCGCTTTTACAAGCGCTGCATGTTCCCGTGTCTGTATTGCAATCGGCGCAATTTTTATCGCAGTTTTTGCTTAATTCCGTTTTTCCGCTGTTCAACGTGCTTGTCCCGTCAATGGAATAGGCTCTTCCCCGTCCCAGTTTTACTGCCTTTGCTATGATAAAACCGTCTGTGTCGGAAAAGATTTTCGCCGCCGAAACCGGAAAGGAAAAACAACATAAAACAAAAACCATAAGCAGATATTTTTTCATTATTTTTTCCTCCTTTTAATCTGCGACGCAGCAACAGCCGTCAGATGAACGCGTTAAATCGGCCGGACAGTCTGAAACGGTATTTTTCGGCGTTTCGCATTTGCCGTTTGTTAATGTATATCCGGACATGCAGCCGGTGCATATTGTCGCGCTGGAACAGGCTGTACAATTGCTTAAAGAACATTTTGTGCAGGAATATCCGCTGCTGAGGCTGCCGGTTAAATAATATCCGGAATTACAGGTGACGTCATTGTTGGCGCATGTTGCGTTTGCCGGGCAGGATTGGCAGGAATATCCGGCGCTTAAACTGCCCTTCAGGTAATAGCCGGATTTGCAGGCAACATTAATACCGTCACATGTTGCGTTTGCCGGGCAAGTTTTGCAGCTGCCGCTTCCGCTGCCGGAACTGTAATAATATCCGCTTTTGCATCTGTAACAGGCAATGTATCCTTCTGTAGGGCAGTCGGCGCAGTTTTCGACGTTGCATTTGCCGCAGCCGGGTTTCCATGTTTTTTCCGAAGAACTGCTGTAAGATGTTGTTGTCCCGCCTTCCGCATATCCTGACGGACAGACGGCTTTGTAACAGCCGTTCGTGCTGTTATAAACGCAGGCTGTCGCATTGGCTGTTTTACTTTTACAGTCGGCGGCGGAAGTAAACACGGGCGAACATTTCGCGCATTCTTGAAAATAAAAATTTTCATGATATCCTTTGGAACAGACTTCCTGCGGTCTGTCGACGCACTTTCCGCCGGACAGCGTATACCCGTATTCACAGGACAGGCATTTCCCGGCTGAAGAACAGCTGGAACAG
>JAJXEL010000090.1:0-381 GCA_021639925.1 Alphaproteobacteria bacterium
CTATACACGTAAAGAAAGAAATAAAAATTCTTTTGACATTTTATTTTGAACTCTTACACTTTTGACAACCGTAAAGCGGCCGCCGATGTTTGGACGTAAAGTTATAGAGCTTAATGCTCGTCAAGATCTTGTCCGGCACCGGCTTTTTTATCTTGCTGGGGTGTTTGTGCCGATATTCGCGCACGTTAATAATTTTAAGGAAAAAAGATGTTTAACCGCTTTATCGGCGTTGATGTCGCCAAAGCAAAAGTTGACGTGTTTCTGTCGGAAACCGAAGAACTGCTGCAAATTAAAAATATCGAAACGGATTTAAAGCGTTTTGTTCGATCTTTGAAACCGACCGAAGACACTCTGGTAGTTATCGACCTGACCGGCGGTTAT
>JAJXEL010000090.1:391-5747 GCA_021639925.1 Alphaproteobacteria bacterium
ATGAAACAAAATGCGTTAAAACCTTTTATCAAGCCGGTTTTATGATCCACCGGGCGGAAGGACGCAAGGTTAAAGCTTTTATGCGCGCCTGCGGCCAGCTGGCCAAGACGGATTCAATCGACGCCCGCGCTTTGGCCGATTACGGAAAACGGCTTCAAGATAAATTAACACTCTTTCAACCGGTTGATAACGAGATCAAACCATACGTTATGCGCCTGAACGAGTTAAAACAACTGCTTCAAATGGAAAAGAACCGGCTTCAATCTCCGCTGACAGACGATAAAATATACGAACAGATTAACCGGCATATCGCATTTTTAAAGACGGAAATAAACTTTTTGGCCAAAGAACTGCAACAGATCATTGAAAAAACGCCGCTGCTTTTAGAAAAACAGAAAGTTCTGACTTCACAGAACGGGATCGGAGAAACGACGGCAAACTTGCTTTTGGCATTACTGCCGGAGCTGGGATATCTGCCGCGCCGAAAGATCGCCGCTTTGGCCGGATTGGCTCCATATGCCAAAGACAGCGGCACGTTAAACGCGACTCGCCATGTTTACGGCGGCAGAAAAGAAGTCAAACGCGCATTATTTATTTGCGCCTTAACCGCAATTAAAAGAGATAAAGAAATAAATAAATTCTATGAAAAATTGTTAAAAAACGGTAAAAAGAAAATGGTCGCTCTCGTCGCCGTCATGCGTAAAATGATCATCATCCTAAACGCTAAATGCAAAAATTTGAATTAGTGGGTTGATCTTTTGTTCAGGCTGTTTAAGACGGTTTCGGCCGCTTTTATGCCGGATCGCACGCTGCCTTCGATCGTGCAGGGCAGACCGGTCGCGGTTGCGTCGCCGGCCAGATAAACGGTGTTTGATCCGATATCTGCGTTTAAACGCAGACGGTTTTGTCGCCGGGTTTGTAAAATTGTTGCGCGTTTTTCAATAATAACGCGGTAATCCGGCGTTTCCGCGGAAAGATTAAGCAAAACGGACAGTTCGCGCCAGACCAGCGACGCGGCGGAATCAGGCGAAAATTTTTTCAGTAAATCGTCTGCGGCGCTGATTGTAACGGACAGAATTCCGTTTTTAATGAATATCCAGTGCCCTGTAAAACCGATCAGCCCGGCAAAGGTTTTTCCGTCCGGCAGACGGGCGTCTGTTTTATAATGAATGTTGACGATGGTCTGATGCGGCATTTCCGGCGCGCCGACGATCAGGCGCGACAGGTTTTGCGGATCAACGGCCAGAATGACTTTATCGTTATGTTCAAGATTAACTTCGCCGCCGTTAAAAAAAGTCAGTTTGTTTTCTTTAATCCGGCGCAGGCGTCTGCCGAAATAAAAAGGAACATTTTCGTCTTTTAAAAACCGTTCGACCGGAGCGATAACGCAGTCGTACAACGACGGTTCGGCCAGATAAACCTGTCCGTTTTTTCTTCCGAAACATTTCAGGGCGGTTTTTAAAAACAGACCGGTATCAGCCAGATCGGCCGGCGTGTTCATGACGGATTCGCATAATAACGGATACAGCGCCGGCAGTTTGAATAACGCCGCGGCCGGACGCGCCGTATCAATTTGAAAAGAAGATCCGTTTTTTTTAAAAAACAAGATCTTGTTTCCCATATTTTTCAACGGTGTACCGGACGAGCATTGCGCCAGCATATCCGATAAAGCGGTATTCGCCCCCAGCATTAAATGCGTGCCGTTATCAATCAGGGCGTTCAGCCGTTTGTCAAAAAAAGAATGGCACCGTCCGCCCGCCCGCGCCGCCGCGTCATACAAAACGACAGGGATTCCGGCCCGCGTCAGCGTAAACGCGGCGGATAAACCGGACAATCCCATACCGATAATATGGACGGTCATGACGTTATTTTCCGAATGCGCAGACGCGCAAAGCCGTAAAAATCATATATGCTTTGGACGGTTTTGCCCTGGGGGATAAAACGTCCCAGCCGCGTTTTTCCATTAAATCAAAGATTTTTTTATAAACGTTTTTCATGATGACGGCCGGTTTCATTTGTCTGCCGTTTAACGATGACAAAGCGGCTTCGGCTTCGGTAAAGCGCAGGGCGGCCTGTTCGGCCAGGGCTTGCCGCGCGATTTTTAAATCAGGACTGTTCAGTACGTGGCTGAGCGGCGTGTCGTCCGTAATTTCGATGCCGGCTTTTTCCAGACATTCCTGCGGCATATATAACCGCCCCAGTTCCATGTCTTCTTCCATATCGCGCAGAATGTTTGTCAATTGCAGCGCTTCGCCCAAAGTAACGGCAAAACGCTGCGCCGTTTCGGAATAATCCCCGAAAACGCACACGGACAACAACCCGACCGCACCTGCCACACGGCGGCAGTATAATTGCAGTTCTGTCATTGTCGGGGCACGCATGCCGTCGGGAATGTCCATTTCCATGCCGTCGATCAGGGCGATGAATTCTTCTTTGGGCAGAGCGAATTTTTTAACCGGTCCGGCCAAGGCTTTGGCGACGATCTGTTCCGGTTCAATGCCGTTATACAGGCGGTCGATATCGTCGCGCCAGATTTTCAGATTTTTTTTCTTTTCTTCCGGCGGGGCGGGTTCGTCGGCAATATCGTCGATTTCACGGCAAAAAGCGTAAATCGCAAACATCGCGTTGCGTTTTTCTTTGCCCAGCAGCTTCATTGCCGGATAAAACGACGATCCCGAACGCCGGACGATATCGTTGACCTGACGCGTTATTTCTTCGGAGGTAAAAGGTCTTTTTTCCTGATGCATGATATTTTCTTTCTTCTTAGTCCGCCCCAAACGCCCCACAGACAAGCGATTATCCAGTCCGATTTTTTCAAACCGATTTTGCGCCGCAGAACGTCTTTCTTTTTCAACCGTTTTACCAGCCGCTGCGCCAGGCGGAAAATAACGCAGACTTCCATGCGCAGGCCGCGGCTGACAATCACCAAAGGCAGCGACGATCCTTCGACCAGCAGGCTTTCAATCGCGTCGGTCGTACGGTTGAACACGGTTTGCAGCGCCGCGCAGGTCTGGCTGTCGTCCAAAGCTTCGTATTTTATTTTCGCTTCTTTGAACCAGTCTTTGGGCAGATAGATCCGGTGTTTTTCCTGATAATCCTCTTTGCAGTCCTGTAAATGGTTATTCATTTGCAGCGCGGCGCACAAAGCGTCGGAGGGCCAGTATGCCGTCGGGTTTTCCCCGTGCAGGTCCAGCATAAAACGTCCGACGCTGCCGGCCGACCAGCGGCAGTAAGCCATAACGTCTTCCCAGGTATGGTAAGTATGTCCTTCGCTGTCCTGACGAAACGCTTTCAGCAGGTCCAAAGCGTGCTGATTGGTAACGCCGCATTCTTCCAGGCTGTTTTTCAGCGTTTGCGCGCATTTTGTGGTATCGTCGGCCGTTTCCTGCCCCAGCAAAACCCGTTCAAGTTTGTTCAGCCGGTCAAGTTTTTCCTGCTTTGAAATTTCCGTTGAATCGGCAATGTCGTCCGCCGTGCGCGCAAAATCGTAAAACGCCGCGACATGAGGACGCAGTTTTTTGGGAATCAGGCAAGAGCCGACAGGAAAATTTTCACCGCCGGCGTCTTTGGTCCGTTTGATTTGCTTATCCATGTATTTCTGCCTTTTGTATCCATACGGCCAGATCGGCCAGAGCCCGTTCGCTTTGGGCGCGTTTGCGGTCAAGCCCTTTGATTTTTTTCCTGCCTTCGGGGACGGGCGGAGGGGGAATTAAACCGAAATTGATGTTCATCGGCTGGAAACAGTCTTCGTTCGCATTGACGGTAATATGGCGCAGCATCGCCCCTAAAGCCGTCGTTTCCGGCGGCAGAACGGCTGTTTTGCCCTGCGCTTCCCATACGGCGAACAATCCGGCCAGCAATCCGACCGAAGCGCTTTCGACATAGCCTTCGCACCCGGTGACCTGTCCGGCAAAGCGGATATTTGGGCGCGTTTTTAAACGCAGCGTTTCGTCCAGCACTTTGGGCGAACAGATAAACGTGTTGCGGTGTATGCCCCCGAACCGCGCGAACGAAGCGTTTTCCAGCCCCGGAATCGTTTTGAAAATGCGCTTTTGTTCGCCGTAAGTCAGCTTTGTCTGAAAACCGACCAGATTTAACAATGTTCCCTGTCGGTTTTCTTTGCGCAGCTGAACGACGGCATAGGGGCGGGCGCCTGTATGCGGATTCATCAGGCCGACGGGTTTCATCGGACCGAACGCCAGGGTTTCCCGCCCGCGTTCCGCCATGACTTCAATCGGCAGGCAGCCTTCAAAATAAGGGGTGTTTTTTTCCCATTCTTTAAAGGCAACCTTTTCCCCGGCCAGCAAAGCGTCGATAAAGGCGTTATATTGTTCTTCGTCCATCGGACAGTTGATATAATCGTCGCCGTCGCCTTTGTCATAACGGGATTGTTTCCAGGCCTTTGTCATATCAACCGAATCCGCCGTGACGATCGGCGCGATCGCGTCGAAAAAATGAAGCAGGTCTTCGCCGCCCGCCGCAGCCTGAATCTTTTCCGCCAGTTCCGGCGTTGTCAGGGGGCCCGTCGCGATAATGTGCGGGCCGTCGTTTTCGCCGGGCAGGTCCGTCAGTTCCGCCCGTTTCATTGTGACCAAAGGATTTTGGCGCAGTTTTTCTTCGACCGTTTTGGAAAACGCGTCGCGGTCAACGGCCAAAGCGCCGCCCGCCGGCACGGCCGTCTGATCCGCCGCCGCCATGATCAAAGAACCGCAGCGGCGCATTTCTTCGTGCAAGAGGCCGACGGCATTATGCAGCGCGTCGTCGGAACGCAAAGAATTTGAACAAACCAGTTCGGCCGGCCCCCCCGTTTTATGCGCGGGCGTCTGCTTTGCCGGGCGCATTTCCTGCAAAACGACAGGCAGTCCCGCTTTGGCGATCTGCCAGGCCGCTTCGCAGCCCGCCAGTCCCGCGCCGGTGACGGTAATCGGTTTTTGTGTCATCTTTTCTTTGTCCTCTGACAGAATCGGTTTATTGTTATCTTGTATATCTTAGAGATAACTATATACTTAAACAAACATAATTTTTTTTGCGAGAAAAGAAATGAACGGAAACTTTGTAAATTTTTTAATCGCCGCAGTCGCCGTTTACTGTCTGCTGTTTTACGTTTACCCTTATCTGAAACGCCTGCTGCGCGGCCGCGACGTTATTTACATCGAACCTAAAGCGCTGGAAGAACAAATGGCGCAAAAAAAAGACATGCTGCTGATTGATATCAGGTCGCCGTCCGAATTTTATAATATGTTCGGCCATATCGACGGCGCGATCAACCTGCCGTTTGCGGAATTTATGATTCGCATTAACGAAACGGCCGACCGTCTGGCCGGTTTTAAGGAAATTCCCGTTGTCATTATCGGTC
>JAJXEL010000090.1:5757-8782 GCA_021639925.1 Alphaproteobacteria bacterium
GTCTGCGCGACGAAAACAGTGTTTTTAAAGCTTATCAGATTTTAAAGCAAAAGGGCTTTTCGGACGTCAGTATTTTAAATTACGGCATTTCCCGGTGGCTGCGCCAGGGGCTGCCGACGGTGGAACGTAATGTCCGCAAAGTATAAAAAAACGCTTCTGTTTTTTGTCCTGTTTCTATTTTCTTCCGCTGTTATCGCGGCGGTGGAACCGAAAAATGTTGTTATTTTCTTTTTGCCGGTGCGGGACAGCGCCGAGATCAATTCGCTGCAGGAAGCGGTGCCGACTCCTCTGCCCGTCGGCGTTTCCGCGGGATTGCGTTCGGAAGAAATTTCCAAAAAAGACGAAAACCAGGAAAAACACGGTATAAATACGCCCGTCGGCGTTTCCCTGTATGATAAGGGGGGCGTTCCTTTGGAACAGGCCGCCGAAAATATTTTGGCGCCGGCCAGGGTTTTAATCCTGCCGCCGGAAACGGGGAAAACCGGACAAACAAAAAAAGTAACGGGTCTGCCTGAAAGCGTGACGCCGGACAGAATCCGCGTTTTTCCGATGAAGAATCCGGCCGCGGACATGAAAAAAGCGGCGCGGGAACGCCCGGTTGTCATTCAGTATCAAAAATTAAAACCGCCTGAAGATACGCGGGAAAAACGGCCGCGCGACGAATCGGAATGGACCGGCTGGATTTTGCGCCAGCTGCAGGATTGCCGTATGGACGCGCAGACCGTTCTGCCGACGCTTTACTGGCTAGCCGCCAATCGGAAACTGACGGACGGCAAAACCGACTGCGACATGAAAACCGCCGTAGCGGAGCATTTGCGCAAATGCCACCCGTGGCCGGTTGTTTACTATACGCCGGTCAATAACGATGTGCCTGTCCGTCCGGCCGTTCAAATGGCCGCCGAGTTTCTGGAAAATACATTTGATTCGACCGAATGTCCCGCTTTGGATTTGTCAGGCGTGAACTTTGAAAAAACGGAATTTCTGGAAGGAAATCTGAAAAACGCCGATTTTTCGAATTCTTATTTTCAGGAAGCGACTTTTTCCGGCATTGATTTGTCCGGCGCTGTCTTTAACGGGGCGAAAATGGATAACGTATTGTTCCAAAACGTTGATCTTTCAGGCGCTTTATTTGAAAAAACACGTATGAAATATGCGCATCTGCACCGGGTAAATGCCGCGGGCGCCCGGTTCGATTCGGCCGATCTGCAAAATACGCAGTTCCGGGACGTTAATTTTTCGCTGGCTTCGTTCAATAACGCCGTTTTGCAAAATACTGCGTGGTTTGACGTGCGCGCATACAGAATGAAAGCGTATCAGGCTGATTTTTCAAAGGCGGGTTTTGACAATATCCTGTTTAACCGTCTGCAGGCGCGCAAGGCGAATTTCGAACGGATTTCATGCAAAGAATGTATCTTTGACCGCGCCGTCTTAAAGGACGCGTATTTCTTCCGGGCGTTTTTTGATAATACGTCGTTTAATCATTCTGATCTGTCGCATGCCCGGTTTCGTTCGGCCGTTTTTGAAAACGATATTTCATTTGACGATGTGTATCTGTACAAAGCGAATTTTAAAGACGTTGATTTAAAGCCGCTGAACACGCTGCCGGTTGAAAAATTAACGCAGATGCAGGTTGACCGCCGGACCATTTTGCCGGATCATTTGTCAGACTTTGATTCCGCCGTTTTTGACGTTGAACTGGACGGCGCCGGCAATGATCCGTCAACAGACATTAACCGTTACGCCTGTTCAAAAAGGACGTGCGAAGAACGTTTGCTGGGGCGGGCGTCAAATCAAAACCTGGCCGTGCGCGCCATGACGATGCTGAGCAATCCCGAAGAAAACCTGAACAATCAGGTATGGGCGTTGTGTACGATGGGGTGTATTGCCAAGAATGATAAAAAGCTTGAAAATTCACAGATTGACATTTTATCGGCCTTTATTAAACGCAAACGCCCGTGGAATGCCGCGACGGATCTGTTTAAACCCTACACGCCGGTCGAACCGGAAGTTCAAATGGCTTTGTATATTTTAACGGATCCGCAGCTGCAGCGCGATCTGGGGCATGACGTTGATTTGACCGGTACGGATTTAAGGACGGCCGATTTGTCCGGGGCGGATCTGCGGACGGTTAACTTGTCCGGTTCGCATTTGGGGGGAACGAATTTGCGCCGGGCGAAAACGGATCAGACGTTTACCCGTTTTGACCAGGCCGTGATTGATGAATTTACGTTGTTCCCGGCGGGAATGGATCTCTTTAAACCGTTCCGGCTGCCGGATTCGGTCACGCCGCCGTGGTGGAAACCGCAGACAGTTCGCGTTATCCGCGACGGATCGCATTTATGGACCGTGACGACGGAAGATATTCCTTTTTCGGACGAATTGATTATTTTGCCCGAAAAACAGCAGGAGAAAAAGAAATGAAGCGTATTTTAATCATGGCGGGGTTATTGGCTGTAATGACTTTTTCCGCGGGCGCGCAGGAAACGGATACGGACGTTTTGCGTTCCAGAGCGTTAAACGGCGACGTTCAGGCGGCGACGTTATTGGGAAAATATTATTTTGATATCGAAAAAGACGCGAAGCGGGCCGAAAAATGGATTAAGTCCGCGGCAGATGCCGGCGACGCCGAAGCTTTGTATTACCTGGCGCGTATTTACGATGAATCGCGCGAAGGAAAACACCCGAACAAAGAAGTCGTTTCCATACTGGAAAAATCGGCCGGGCTGGGATATACGCGGGCGCAGGTGATGCTGGGCAAAATTTATCAGTTCGGCCGCCGCGGTATTCCGCAGGATTTAAGAAAAGCCAAAACGTGGTATGAACTTGCCGCCGCCAAAGGAGCGAACGAAGCGCTGTTCCAGCTGAACGTTATTTACCAGCAGTCCGGCGACGCTTATACCAAAGCCGC
Source organism: Alphaproteobacteria bacterium (assembly GCA_021639925.1). Taxonomy (GTDB): domain Bacteria; phylum Pseudomonadota; class Alphaproteobacteria; order CAAGCB01; family CAG-977; genus UBA11549. The sequence goes on from JAJXEL010000090.1 coordinate 8,666, forward strand.
GATGGCTGATGAAAACATCGAATGGCTGGAAATGGGGGTGAAACAGGGAAATGCCGAAGCGGCGCTGAATCTGGTGGGAATGGCGGAAACGGGCCGGGGCGTTCCGCAGGATTACAA
>JAJXEL010000091.1 GCA_021639925.1 Alphaproteobacteria bacterium
GTCCATGAATTCAAAAGAAATCGGGTGCAGGCCGTCAATTAAAATCTGGTGTCCCGCTTCGTGCAGCAAATCGCGGGCTACCAGATAATTTTGCGTGTTCTGGATAATGTCCATCAGCTGAACTTCGACGATAATCGACATATCTTCGGGCATTTCTGCCAGGAACTGTTCAAAAACCGGCGTAAAGATTGTCGAGATGTTCAAATTCAAAGAAATATTTTTCGGCGTATGCGCAAACAATTCCTTGAAAATGCCCAGCATTCTTTTGTCCAGCGTTTCGCTGAGGTGCTGGAAAAGCCAGCGGTTGGATAAAACGTTTACGTCGGGGGCGATCGCTTTTTTCAGATCTGCCATTGACGTAAAATATTCCAAAAACAGCGAAGATATGCCGCCTTCGGGAGTAATTTGAACGGCTTCCTGCCGGCGGATAATTTTTAAAATGTTAAATCCCTGAATATTACGCAGGATTGCGTCCAGGTGTTCGGGGGCCAGCGGAATTTCTTTTTTTTGAAATTGTTGGTTTTCAACGGCGGCCTGGCGTTCTTTGGCATAAGCCATGACCGTATCGAAATCGCGGTTTAAGGGATAGATTCGTATAAAATCATTAGGATTGGCCGCGGCAAAAGAATCGGATTGAAATATCCGCCGGACAGACGAAACCGTATCGGTCAAAGATTGCGGCAGAATATTTTGTCCGACGACAATGATGTCGTTATTGGATAAAACGAACAGCCCGGACTGCGATTTGATAATCAGTTCGTTCAACGCGCCGAGTGTCATCTGAACGTGGTTTTGCGTGCGGTTTGCCGGATTCAGTGCGGATATTTTGACAAGAAGAGCCGTTGATCCCGCTTTCATCGGTTCAATACGTTTAAGTTTGTCAAGAAGCTGTTGTTCCGCTTTGCCCGCGCTCACAAAAAATCCTTTCCCTCCCGTTTTTCCGGGGAATATTTTATTTCAAGTACAGATGGACTTCCGTTGTTTGAATGGAAGCGCTTTTTGTTTTCGAAGAATAAATGCGGTTTTCCGGCAGTCCCATCGAAATCAGGGAATTACGGACGGCATCGGCGTTTTTGGCGGCTTCGGTTTCGCCGGATTTCGCGTTGGCCGGGCTGACGGCGACAATTTCAAAGTTTGTGTTCGGACGCTTGTCCAAAGCGGCTTTGACGGCCTTGTACAAAGACTGTTCATAGGCGACGTTTTTTTTGTTGAATCTGATAACCATCAACGGCCTGCGTCCGGCCAGATCCGCATCAGGCAGATAGGCCGCCGCGGACAGCAAAGCCGGCGCCGCAGGAACCGAAACGGCAGCCTGCGGTCTGGCATTCATTGTGCTGCCGTTCTGAATGTCCGTGCCCAGCATATTGATGTTCTGGCTTTCCGTGCTGAAATATTGCTGTTGGCGGGCGATCTGGGCGGAAACATCCGAACTCAGACGATTCAAAGAAACAACCGTTTGGTTTGCCTGGTCTTCCAGCGCTTTTAAATTTTCGTGATCAATTTCCATCGCGCCGGGGATCAGGAACGTTTCGCCGATCGTATCCAGCAGAGAATTCAATTCGTTTTTGGTGCGGATTATTTCGCTGGACAGCTTGGCTGTTTCAGACATGTTTTTATCCGACCCCGTCAACAAAGCGGAGGCCTGTTTCCACATTTCCGTCAATTCGGGGTTTCCCGGCGTTGTTCCGATCTGCAGACGGGCATGAATACGGGCGACATATTCATAATACTGGCGAGATTCTTCGGCGTTTTTGTTTTTCAATTCGCGGAAGACTTCCGTATTTTTTCTGATATTTTCCTGAATCTGTTGCAGCTTTGTTTCGATCGCAGCGACTTTTTTGCTGACTTCGGAAACGATCTGCGTGTTGGCGGTATAGGCGGAATCCTGAGGCTTTACGGTTTTAGCCCGCGGTGTTTCGGCTGCTTTTTCCTCAGTTTTTTTTGCTGCCGGTTTTGTCTGTCCGGCTTCAGAGGACTGCATTGCGAAATCATCGGCGAAGTAATCGTCGGAATAAGGATCTGAAGACGACGCGCAGCCTGCAAAAGTCAGTAACGCGGCTGCCAGGGAGAGTCTTTTAAGAATGGACATGGTTTCGAATACCTTAAAAAGTTAAGAAAACTGCGCAATTTTCCAGCCGGTCTTTTATTTTTATAAAAAACGGCACTTTTTAGAATGTACCGAGAAATAGCGCTTTTGCAAGAAATTTTATTATAAAATGAATTTGTTGTCGTTTTTTATAAAAAAACTCTTGCAAGGATACTTTCATCGTCGTATATAGGATTTGCTTAAGCGCCCATAGCTCAACTGGATAGAGCATCTGACTACGGATCAGAAGGCTGAGAGTTCGAATCTTTCTGGGCGCGCCAAAAACCAACCCCCCGTTTTTTAACGGGGGGTTGGTTTTTGTTGCAAGCCCAAAGATTTGAACTCTCGGGAGAGTTCGGCGACCGTAAGGGAGCGACGCCGACAGGCGGCCCCTTTAGGGGTGAGCGTAAGCGAACAACCTTTCTGGGCGCGGTGATTGCAAGCCCAAAGATTTGAACTCTCGGGAGAGTTCGGCGACCGTAAGGGAGCGACGCCGACAGGCGGCCCCTTTAGGGGTGAGCGTAAGCGAACAACCTTTCCGGACGCGCGTTGCAAGCCCAAAGAAGAAAACGGCGCCGGTTTTTCATACTATGTTGATCTTTACAAATTTTTCTTTCGATTCGACAATACGCTTTTTACCGAAAGGAACGGCCATGAAAACACTTATTGCGACAATATTGTTTTTTATAGCGGCGGCGAATCAGGCGCAGGCGGAAACATGCGCTGAAAAAAAATCGAAGATTCAACTGCAAATCCAACAAGCGCAGGCGAATCAGGAGCTGTTTAAAATCCGCGGGCTTGAAAAAGCGTTGCGGGGAGTGGAAGAAAACTGTTCCGATGAAAATCTGGCGGAAAAACACCAGGCGAAAATTCGCGATAAACAGGCCGACGTTGCCAAAGCCGAAGCGGATTTAAAACAGGCGGAAAGAAAACAAGACGCAGAAAAGATCAGGAAAAAATCCGAAAAGCTGGAAATAAAAAAGCTGGAATTGCAAGATACCATAAGGGATTTTTAAAAATGAAAAGACAAAAAGCCTTTTTTGCCGGCGGTTGTTTTTGGGGAATCCAGGCGTTGTTTGATTCTGTCCCCGGCGTATTGGCGACTCGCGCCGGTTATATGGGCGGACAAACCGAAAATCCTGATTATCGTTCGGTTTGTTCCGGCCAAACCGGACATGCCGAAACTGTGGAAATCGAATACGACGCCGAAAAAGCGCGTTACGATTCTCTGCTGGATTTGTTTTTTGCCGCGCATGATCCGACCAGCCTGAACAAACAGGGGCCGGACGTCGGAACTCAATACCGGTCTGCGGTCTTTTTTACGGACGAAGGTCAAAAGCGGGCGGCTTTGAAAAAAGCGGACGAACTGACAAAAGCCTGTGTTTATCAAAAACCGATTGTCACACAAATTTTGCCGGCGGGAACATTTTATCCGGCTGAGGAATATCATCAGAAATATTTTGAAAAAAATCATCAAACGCCGGCATGCCATGTTTCTTTTGTTCCGCGCCGGTCCGTTGACGAACAGGATCTGCGCCGGCGGCTGACGGCGGACCAGTATGCCGTGCTGCGCCGGGGACAGACGGAAGCGCCGTTCAGCGGACAGTATTTCCGCAAAACGGCGGACGGGACCTATTGCTGCGCTGCCTGCGGCAATCCGGTATTTTCGTCGGAAAGCCAGTTTGACAGTTCCTGCGGCTGGCCGAGCTTTGATAAAGCCATTGGCGGCAGCACGCGGTTAAGGCCGGATTTGTCGTATAATATGATTCGCAGCGAAGTCGTCTGCGCGCAATGCGGATCTCATCTGGGGCATTTGTTTAATGACGGGCCGACGCGGACAGGGCAGCGTTTCTGCATCAATTCCGCGGCGATGGATCTGAAAAAATCATAAAAAAGCCTCTTTCGAGGCTTTTTTCTTTAAGCTTCCGGTTCGCGGAACAAGGGTTTTCCCTGGAACATACGCGCTGATTGCGATTCCATCAAAGTCCCCAGCGCAATCTGACGGTCCCTGATGCTGATACGCAGCTGATCCGCCGCTGTCGGATCAGGGTTGGCAAAAACAAAGCGCACTTCGGGAAACATTGTTTTAATCCCCTGCAATTTCTGGTGAATAACCCCCAGAATGCCGCGTCCCAGCAGGTCGGCGGCCAGTTCTTCGCTTAAATCCGCGCTCATGGCGTACTTAATGACGGAGTTCAGCGCGTCTTCCACGCTGTTGGCGTGAATAGTCGATAACACAAGGTGGCCTGACGTCGCCGCGCGCAAAATCTGGCTGGCGCAGTCGGGCGTGCGGATTTCGCCGACCAGAATGTATCTGGGGCGGCAGCGCAGAGCCGATTTCAAAGATTCGCCCCAGTCATTGTTATCCGGTTCCGTTTGTTTGCACATGCCCAGCCCGCCGCGTTTGGATTGGTAAATACCGTCCAGCGGCATTTCGGGCGGATCTTCAATCGTATAGGCATAGCCGCCTTCGCGTTCCAAAAACTTGCGCATCAAGCAGGAAATAGACGTTGTTTTTCCTGCGCCGGTCGGCCCGGCCCATAAAATCAATCCGGATTCGCGGTTCAAAGAAATTAAATGATTCGTAACGGCTTCCGGCAGGCCCAGCCGGACGACGTCCGGCGTTTTGCGCGGCATGCGCCGGGCGGAATACATGATGCCCGTCAATGTCGCAACGCGTTCGACGCGGTACATTGTGGAACCGTAAGCCATAGAATAACTGGATCGTCCCGTGTAGGCCCTTTCCAAAGCCTGATGGAATTCTTCCGCGTCGTCCACCTCCAGTACTTTTAACCCGAAACGGGTTTCTCCGTCATGAACATACAAAGTATGGTCGGGGGTGTACCAGATATCTGAAAAAAGTTGTTCGTCAATTGTTGCCATAATTTAAATCCACTAAAAGATTTTAGAAATATAAATCAAAAATCTTGAAAGATGCAAGAAAGTTTACATGATTATTTTGTTACGGCGGTGTAACAGACAACACAGCAGAAATAAAAAAGCGCAGATGACTTCCATTGACGGGGCGGCGGGCGTATCAAAATAAATTGAACAGGCCAACCCGGCGATAACGCAGAACAGGCCGATGAAAGATCCTCCGGCAGCCATTTCTTCGGGCGTTTTCGCAAAAAAACGGGCGGTCGCCGGCGGAATGATTAACAGGGCGGACACCAGCAGCAGCCCTGTTGTTTTCAATGCCAGCGCCACAAATAAAGCCGTTACGGCCATAAAAACGGCGGATTGGACTGCCGTTGAAACGTTTTCGCTTTGGGCGACGTCCGGCATGACGGCGGCGAAAATTTGTTTTTTCCAGTTAAAAAACAATAGCACGGCGCACAGACTGCCGGTGACGGCGATAAAAAATAAATCGTTGTTTGTTACCGACAGAACGTCTCCGAATAAGTAAGCCGTCAGATCCGTTCTGATTCCCGGCAGACAGGACAAGCCGATAATTCCCAGACATAAAGCCGTCTGCCCGATAATCAGCAGCAACAGATCCATGCCGATGATAAACCTGTCTGACACTTTCGCCAGCAGCAGAGCCGTTAAACACACAATAACGGCGACCCCTGCATTTTGTCCGATTCCCAACCCGATCCCCAATAAAACGCCGGCCAAAGCCGAATGGGACAGCGTATCGCTGAAGTAAGCCATGCGCCGCCAGATAATCAGACAGCCGACCGGACCGGCCAGCACGGCCATTGCGGCGGCGGCGATTAATCCGCGCAAAACAAAAGGTTCAGTCCACATGTTGAATGCTTCCGTCGGGCAGATGCAGATGATCATGATGGTGGCGGTAGACGGCCAAAGCCGGCTTTTCGCCATATAAACGGCGGTATCCCGGCAGATCGGCAATTTCGTCGGGGGCGCCGGAACAGCAGATATGACGGTTGATGCACAACACCCGGTGCGATCCGGCCATAACGATGTGCAGATCGTGCGATACCATGACAATGGCGCATTTTTTTGTTTGGTTCAGCTCGTCCAGCAAAGCGTAAAACTGTTCTTCGCCGACCGGATCCAGCCCCTGCGCCGGTTCGTCCAATACCAGCAGATCGGGCCGTTTTAACAACGTTCTGGCCAACATGACGCGCTGCATTTCCCCGCCGGACAAAGGGTGGACGCTGCGCTGCAGGATTTCCGCAGGCAGGCCCGTCTGTTTTAAAACGCCGGCCAGTTCTGTGTCGCTGCAGGGCGTGTCAAGACATAAAAAACGCCTGACTGTCAGCGGAATGGCGCGGGATAAATTCAGTTTTTGGGGAACGTAACCGATTTTAAGCCCGGGTTTTTTCCATACGCGGCCGCTGTCCGGCCGGATAATGCCCAGAATAATTTTCAGCAGCGTTGTTTTTCCCGCGCCGTTCGGGCCGATCAGCGTGACGATCCGTTCCGGCGGTATTTCAAAGGAAATGCCGTCCAGCACGGAAACGCCGTTAAAACTCAGACAGACGTCGTCCAGCTTGACCAAAGCTTCTTGTTGTTGTTCGGGCATGGGATTATCCGGTTTTAGAACTTGTTTTTCATGTCATAGCGTAATACACAATAAAGGAAAAGAGGATAATTTTTTTTATGTCTTTCAGAACAGCTTTTACGGTGTTTTGCAGTATTGTTTTCCTGGCCGGATCCGTTTCGGCGCGGCCGTCCGTCGTCGTTTCCGTTGCTCCGCTTCATTCGGCGGTCAGCGCCGTTATGCAAGGCGCGGGCGAACCGGAATTGTTGTTAAATCCGGCCGTGTCCGTGCATGATTATCATTTAAAGCCTTCCGATATGCAGCGTCTGGCCAAAGCCGATGTTTTATTCTGGGGCGGGCCGGCATTGGAATCGTTTCTTGAAAAACCTTTGGTTTCCGCCGGATTGTCGGATAAAAACGTCGCTTTTCTGGCCGATTCGCGGATAACGCTTTATCCGGCGCGCGGCGGCGGCGGTATTGACGGGCATTTTTGGCTGGATCCCGAAAATATGGCCCGGGCGGCGCGGATCGCGGCGGAAAAACTGGCGGTTTTGGATCCTGATCATGCGGCTTTGTATCAGGAAAACGCGGAACAGTTTGAAAAGCAGATGCGGGAATTGACGGCAAAAGGCAAAAAAATGCTCCGCCCCTATGCGGGAAAACCGTATGTAACGTTTCACGATGCGTACCAGTATTTTGAAAAAAGCTTTGGTTTAACGCCGGCGGGGGCGGTTTTTATCGATCCTCATCACGCCGCCGGGGCCGCGCGGGTCAGCGCCCTGCGTGAAAAAATAAAACGGGCGGGGAAAGTATGCCTGTTTGCAGAACCGCAGTTTTCTGATAAAAGATTAAAAGTTGTCGCGGAAGATCTGCCCGTTGTTCCCGGCACGCTGGATCCGGCCGGGATCGGCCTGCCGCCGGGGGCGGATTTTTACGCGCGAATGATGAACGCTTTGTTTGATTCGTTTGTCCGGTGCTTTTCCCGGCTGGCGGAATAAGTGAGGGGTATGCCGGTGAAGTTTTCGGTCGTTCTGTTTTTTCTTTTTTGCCTGCTGCCGTTTGATTTGCCGGCTCAGACCGTTATGGCGCAGCGAATCAGGTATCCCGTCGCCGCCGGAACTTTTTATCCCCGCGACGCCCGGGAACTGGCCCGTCGGACGGCCGACCTGATCGAATCGGCCGACCGCAGACTGCGGCTGCCGGCTTCGGAAATTCCCAAAGCGATTATTGTTCCGCATAACGCTTTTTATTTTTCCGGCGACGTTGCCGCGGCGGGATATGCGGCGCTGCGGCGGCTGAAGCCTTTTGTCAAGCGTGTCGTTTTGATCGGATCGTCGCATCAGGGGCAGTATTTCGGCATTTCGCTGTCCCAGGCCAAATATTGGGAAATGCCCGACCGGCAGTTTGAAATTGACCGGGAATTAACGGAAAAGCTTTTGAAAATTCAGGGAATCGGCTTTGACAGCGACGCGCACGAAGCCGAATCGTCTTTGGAAATGCAGCTGCCGTTTGTCAGCGCCGTTTTCGGCAAAGACGTCAAGATTATGCCGATTTTGGTCGAAGACGCCAGTATCGAACAGGTTTCCGATTTAATCGCGGCCGTATGGGGCGGGCCGGAAACGGTCATTATCATTTCGACCGACATGTCTTCGGGCAAACAGGATGAAAAAGTCAAATCGGATATTTATGACATATCGAAACTGCTGGAAAAAGAAGAATACGCAAAAATCAAACCCAAACATTTTTGCGCGCCGCTTCCCGTTGCCGGGTTGCTGGCATATGTGCGGGAAAATCATTTTTCCGTTCAAACGATCGAATTGCAGACGTCGGCCGATGTTTTCCCGGCGACGGACAAAGTTGTCGGATTCGGGGCGTTCGGCGTTTATGAAACGAACGACGGCGCCGAAGACAATAAAGTGCAAATGGAAAACATTTTGCAGGCTAATCAGGAATCTTTGCTGCGCGTTGCGGCGCAGTCAATCGTGACCGGATTTGAACGCGGCCGTCCTTTGCGCCTGCGCGAATCGCGCTATCCCGAAGAACTGCGGCAAAAAGGCGCGACATTCGTCAATATTTATTATAACGGCGCTTTGCGCGGCAGCGCCGGAT
>JAJXEL010000231.1 GCA_021639925.1 Alphaproteobacteria bacterium
GCCCGACGTATCGCGGATTTTGCGAATCTGCGGGTAATATTTGGCGTAAACGTAAAGCATGGACGGCAACAGCAGTTTGTCCCAGTCATGCGCCAGCCCCCGCCAAAACAGCCCGTGTTTAAAGCAGTAATACATCACCCAGAATTTATGGCGCAGCAGATAAAAAATATACATGCTTTTATTTTAAACAGGCAATGAGGTCTTCTGCAATCAGATTTTGTCCGGCGGTTTCGGCGGCGCGGGAATGAAGCCAAACGCCGGCGCAGGCGGCTTCGAACGGCGCCAGTCCTTTGGCCAGCATAGCCCCGATAACGCCGTCCAGAACGTCTCCGCTGCCTGCCGTCGCCAGATCAAAAGAAGCGACGCTGTTAAAGGCCGCGCGTCCGTCGGGGGCGGCGATAACCGTATCGGCGCCCTTTAACACGACCGCGCAGTTCAAAGCTTCGGCGGCGGCCAGAGCCCGCGTCAGTTTATCCTGCCCGTCCAATTCGGGGAACAGACGGCGGAATTCGCCTGTGTGCGGGGTAATCACGGCACGGGATAAATCCTTAATATTTTTAATAAAAGGAAGAGCTCCGGCGTCGGCGACAAAGGGCTTTTTTGATTCTGCCGCGGCGTGGATAAAAGCTTTCGTCCGTTCTGTTTTCAACGCGCCCATGCCGATAACGGCGGCCGTTATTTTGGGATCATTGATTTGTTTTTCAATTTCTTCCGCGCTGTCGGCCGTTTGAATAACCAGTCCGGGATCGCTTGCCGCGAACGTTGCGGCGTCCGCTTTGCCGCAGGAAACGGCCGTCCAGCCGGCTCCGGCTCTGCGCGCCGCGGCGGCGGCCAGACGGGCGGCTCCGCTCATTTCGCCGGTGCAGACCAGAACGGCGCCCCGCGAATATTTGTGATCGTAAGGCGTCGCGGCGGGAATATGAAACAGATCCGGCGTGTTTTCATAAAAACGCGGCGATTGGTTCGCGACGATTTCGTCGGGAATACCGATCCGGCAGACGGCCAGCCGTCCCGCGCGTTCTTTGCCGGGATAAAGGAAATGGCCGATTTTCGGGCGGCAGAAAGTAATCGTCATATCGCAAAACGGCGCCGTTCCCAAGATTTCCCCCGTATCGGCCCGCACGCCGCTGGGAATGTCCAAAGCGACGCAGGGCAGGGACGTTTCGTTCAAGGCGTTGAAAAAATCGGCGATATCGTTTTCGATCGGCCGGGCAAGACCGATTCCGAAAACCGCGTCGACGAACAGACCGTTGTTTTGTTCCATTTTTTTTAGCCGCCTGAATGACGGCGGACGGATTATTCCTTTGAATTTTTTGGCATTGGCCGCGGCGGCGGGCGACAGTTTTTTTTCGTCCCCGGTCAAAGCGGCTTCCACCGGCCAGCCCCAATCGTACAGAATGCGGGCGACGACAAAACCGTCGCCGCCGTTGTTTCCGACGCCGCACAGTACCGTTACGGGGCGCTTGGAATAATTTTGGGCAATTTGGCATGCGGCGGCGAAACCGGCATTTTCCATCAGCTGTATTTCCGGCATGATTTTTGCATATGTTTCTTTGTCAGCGCCGTACATCTGGGCGGTCGTTAAAATTTCCACGGGGGAGAAAGCTCCTGAAAATGTTTGAAGTTTATTAATCTTTGTTCACTATCCTACAT
>JAJXEL010000092.1:0-5107 GCA_021639925.1 Alphaproteobacteria bacterium
GTTCAAGGCTGGATAAATCACAATAATTATACGGGTTTTGTTTATACTGATTTGTTTACAAAGCTTATGGATGATGGCGGATACACAACATCAGTTAATCAATATCCAGACGGCAAAAGTCCTTTTGGTATTTATGATATGTCCGGTAACACCTGGGATTGGACAAGTTCTGACATAATAGCAGAAAATGGTGCGGAAAAAGGTCAGACAGTAAAAGCAATTAAAGGCGGTTCCTGGTATGCTACGGCGAATTCTTGTAAAGTAACAATGCGAGGAGAAGGCAGACGCCCGCAAAGTGGATATAATACAGTTGGTTTTAGGGTTGTTGCAATAAAAAATGACGGAACCAGCCAAAATTACGCTACCCAACAAAATAGTACAGAAAACAATACGAACAGAATTCAAAAAAATTATAGAAATAATACTTTTTCACATGGAAATACACGCCCCGAGCCGCCCAAAGACAAAAACGGCCACTATATGAAACCGCCGCAAGGGGACACAAATAGAATAGTTCCTCCTCGTTACAAAAATTACTAACAAATTAACAGTGGGGTGTAATTTGACACATCCTGCTGAATGTTAACTGTATCTTAAACAGGTAGGTTAGGCTTTTAATGCAACAACTGAATATTTTGAAATTAGTCTTGACAATTTGCTAGTATTTACAGGTACGTTTGGGGATTTTAGGGTGAAATATATTTACCCCTTGGTCATTAAAAGACCGTTTTGACCGTTTTCATATCACTGCGTTTGATTATTTCCTCCCCCTGAAATCTGCTCACAAAGCCGAATACCCAAAATAATCGCACCATCTGACCTAGTCAAAACACTCAAAAAAATACATAGTACCCGCAGGGGGATTAGTTTTTTCTTCCTTCCAGCTGGACCTGTTCACCCCGCCGGGAGGGCGTTCCCCCCGTACGGCTGCTGCCCGCAGGGGGATTAGTTTTTTCTTTCTTCCGGCCGGACCTGTTCACCCCGCCGGGAGGGCGTTTCCCCCGTACGGGTAGTACCTGCCATAAAAAAAAGCCCGCTTTCGCAGGCTTTTTTTAATGGCGGGAGTGACGGGGCCCGAGGCTGCCGCCTCTTCGTTCAGCGACATCTAAACTTGCTTCGGGCGGCTGCCGCCTCCCTCGCGCGTTAAGATGACTGCTGGGCTTGCAGACAAAAACAGCTTCACTGTTTTTGCTTAGCGCCCCCTTCCGGGTTCTCGCCCCTTGCCCCGCATTAAAAAAAGCCCGCTTTCGCAGGCTTTTTTTTAATGGCGGGAGTGACGGGGCTCGAACCCGCGACCTTCGGCGTGACAGGCCGACGCTCTAACCAAACTGAGCTACACCCCCGCAACAGAAACGTTTATATAGATATCCGATTGGCTTTGCAAGACTTTTTTTTAATTATCCGTATTTTTTTGTATCAACCCCGAAAGTCCCAGAAAAGCCGGGTAATCCAAAGTCATCACATACGTCGGAATACGCGACAAATAAGACGTAAAACGGCCTTTGGCTTCGAATCTGATTCTGAATGACGACTCCTTAAACATATTCAACAATCCGTCGCGCGGAATGATCCCGCCGGCGATATAAACGCCGCCCAATGCTCCCGCCGTCAGGGCCAGATTGCCCGCCAGCGTCCCCAACAGCCCGAACATCATCTGAACGGCTTCCCGGCACAACGTGTCGCCGGACAAAGCCCGTTTCGAAATTTCTTCCGGCGGCAAAGAAACGCTTTCCTCCCCGCGCAAAGTCAAAAGTGTCCTGTATAAATTTGTCAGCCCCATTCCCGAAACAACCCGTTCTGCGGAAACATGGCCGTATTCCTGACGCAGCGACGCAATAACGCGTTCTTCTTCCGGAAAAGGCGCCGGCATCGTCGCATGACCGCCCTCGCTGGCCAAAGCTTTCCATGTCCCGTCCGGTTCGGGAACCAAAATCGAAACGCCTAATCCCGTCCCCGGCCCGACGACAGCGATCGGAAACCCTTTGGCCGCCTGCCCCGCGCCGATTTTTACTTTTTGATTTTCGGACAACAAAGGCACCGCCAGCGCCTGAGCCACAAAATCGTTCACTACCGTTAAAGAATCCAGTTCCAATGCCCGTTTCAACCCGGAAATTGAAAAGCTCCAGTCACAATTCGTCATCGTAACAATATCGTCCAAAACAGGACAAGCCACGGCAAAAGCCGCCGTTTTAATCGCAGGACCCTGATACCGAATCCGTTTTAAATACTCTCTGGCCGCCGATTCCAAAGAATCGTAATCCCGGCACAAAAGCGTCAGCGGAGAAATAAATTCGCCCGCCGCGGAACACAATGCGAACCGCGCATTTGTCCCCCCGACGTCGGCAATTAAACCTACAGAAATATCCGGCATTTGTTTTCCTTTCTTTTCATTAAAAAAAGAATGCCACAACGCCGTCAAAAGTAAATATAAATAAAATTAAATATAAGCGTCCGGAACATCGCCGGCGTCATCAACGCCGTTTTGAACAACCGACCACGCCGATTTTACAGCCCAGAAATATACCTTATCGTCCGGCAAATCAGGCAGCCCGGCAGCCGAATCCAAAGATAACAGCATTTCCTTCAGCCTGTTATCCCGCAATGACAGTAAATCCGTCCCCGGATATTTTTCTTCTAAACTCTGCGCCCAAAACTGAATATTGTCCCAACCGACTTTATCGTTCATAATTCCTCCGGTTCATCAGGGAAACAACCTGCGATAAAGTCTGTTTCTGGCGGTAATCCGCAATTTTCCGCATTGCCTGTTCCTGACGGGCCTGCAGCTGCGAATGGTCATTTGCCGCCGTGCTGTACCCGTTATCGCCGACCTTGACGGCAGACACAACCAAAGACCCGTCCGGCTGCGGCTGATGTTTGACGCCAAACCATTGCGGCGTTTTCATTTCAATAACACGGCAGCCGTTTTCCCGGTCAATGGCGACGGTTGAACCGTTATGCGGATAAACCGGCAAAGTCTGAAAGCCGTTTCCGGCAGCCAGACGGTTGAACCGTTCGGCTTTTTCAGCGGAACAATGCATCGGCGCCACCGTTTTCGGACAAATATGACGGGCTATTTTCTTAAAATCATCGGCCTGAGCATGGCCGGAACCGTATATTTTCGGATTCTGACGGCTCGTAACGACTTTTATGCCCGAAAATTTTTTCGATTTCAGCAGCAAATGCAGCTTTTCGTTTTTATCGCCGCTGGTCGGGGCGATCACAACAGCATCGTCCTGCATGGCGAAACGATTGTTTTTTTCCTGCAAATACTGAATAAACGGGGAATTTTTTTCCATATAAATGCCGGTCGTAATCGTTACGCTGTTTTTCAAATCGACAGATCCGGCTTCTTTGCCCGCGGCGCTGACAATTTTAATATCCGGACATTTTTCCTGCAAATCATACCCGGACAATTTTAACGCCATAATATTGCTGTCCATAGACGCGCCGCCGTTAATAATGATGTCGCGGCCGGCCGCCCGAGCCGCGCAGACAACCGAAGCCAGACGTTCCATGTGCGCCGCCGGCAAAGCCGCGATCACCTGCCGGCCGGTATGTTCTTTAAACAATTTTTCATACGCGCTGTAAATTTCGGATTCATAAGCGGCGCGCCCTTTTAAATGCGTCGCCGTCGCGTCGAACGTCATCAGATCAACCCCGCCGTTCCGCGCTATTTTGCCATAAGACGAAAGATCAACCCCCTGCCCTAAAAACGACGTTTCGTCCGCCTTGGTATCCCCTGAATGAAAAACAGCCCCTTCTTCATTGGAAATTTTAAAACTGAAACAACCCGGAATGGAATGTGACGCGGGAAAAACTTCAACCGCCATGCTGCCGACCCGCACAATATCGCCGGCGGACAACGGTTTCATTTCCGGCCACGTTTCCTTTTTAATGCCGTTGTCAATCAACCCTTTGCGCAATGCGTTCAGCGTGTATTCCGATCCGTACACCGCCGGCAGCTTTGCCCCCATGCGCAGATATTCGTAAATCCCTGAAATATGATCCGAATGGCAGTGCGTTAAAAAAACGGCCTGAGCCTCATTATCAGGTTGTTTTTGCCCCGGAACGTTCAGACAGTCGTCTAAAGCGGGCACAACTTTATTAAAAGCGCCGCCCAGAAAATCCCACGGCGTTTCATGCTGTCCCATATCGACAATCAGAGTCGATTTTTCCAGTTTTCCCGTCTGTTTATCTTGCGTTACCGATGAAAACGTATGACAGCTGGCCCAGATATCTTTGGCATTGTTGCCGCCGCGAGGCGTCCAAAATAATCCCGTCTGCCGATTTTGATCCAAGGACATTTTTATTTCCCGATACATAACAACTTTAAAAACAGTATACGAAGATCAAAAGCGCTTATCAAGTTTTTTGTCTAAATCCGTCAAAATTTTCTATTCGCTTTTTGTCTTTGGAATGGCGTCTTCAAAAATCGGTTCGTCCTGCGGTTTGGCTTTTTTCCGGGCCATGTATTCTTCCAGCTTTTCTTTGCGCCACTGGGCGGCCATTTCCCGGCTTTCCGGGGATCCGGGCTTGATCGTATCCACTGATTTTTTATGGATTTTCTTTTTGATCTGTTCAACCTTTTTGTTCAGACGGCTGACCGTTTCTTTTGACACGTCTTTAACGGCCGCCTGCTTTTCCGGCTGGGCGGGATTGCCGTATTTAGACAAACGATTCCAGGTTTCCAACAGTTTATCTTCATACTTAAACGCTTTATGCACCGTTTTGGAATGATAACGCGTCGCCGCTTCGCCCCACGATTTCGTTTCCTGATAATTCCGTTTTAAAAAATCGGCCGCATAAGCGACATTTTTCCGCGGATCCAGAGCGTCTTCGATACTGTCAAAAGCCTCCGGGTGATATTTCAGATTAATCTGCATGCACCCGACGTCAATATTTTCGACGCCTTGTTTTTGCAATTCCCTGACCGCGTCCAAAGCTTCCTGTTTGGAATTATAAAATTTGCCGTTTCCTTCAGCCGTTACCGTCCACGGCCAGGAAACGCCGGACGGGTATTTTTTTGAATAACGGCCGCTTTCCACCAAAGCGATCGCGCTGAGCAGATTTGTCTGAATCCGTTCCCTTTTTTCCAGCCGGGCGGCTT
>JAJXEL010000092.1:5117-5554 GCA_021639925.1 Alphaproteobacteria bacterium
GCATAAAAGAGAATCGTCCGCCGAAGCAGTAAACGGCAGAAAAAAAACAGCGGACAAGAAAAGCGGCCAATAAAGCGTCATTATTCCCTACAACGGCAGAGTCGGCAAAACCTGTAAAAAACGTTCCATAAACAAAGACAGTTTACGCCACAACGTATTAAAATTTTCTGACGGCGCATATTGTTTGATATCCCAGTACAAATGACGCCCTATTTCAATCTGCATGGCATGACTGCGCTGAGCCGGCCGACCATAATATAAAGTAGTATACGCCCCGCTGTAAGGCAAGTTGATTGTCACAAAAAAACCCAAATCCCGTAATATTTCCGCCGCCGCCGCGGCAATTGCCGGCGCGCAGCTGCCGCCGTCGCCCGTCCCTAAAACAAAATCGGGCATTTTTCCTTTGACCAGACAGGCGGACGGCAACAAAGGCATTG
>JAJXEL010000092.1:5564-8549 GCA_021639925.1 Alphaproteobacteria bacterium
TTCCAAAGCGGCATGATACGGAAAATGTACGTCCGTCAACCGTTCCCGTTCAACGGAAAAACGCAGTTTGTCTTTATAAATCAATTTATTGGCATTCAGCTGACGCGCGATAACGCCGAACCCGCTTTTAACGCGCGCGGAATCCGTTTTGATCTGGGCCGGCAGAGAATCGGAAAACATGGTCGGATCCAGTTCCAGCGGGTGGCGGTTCAAATCCACCCAAGCCCGCCCGTAAACCGCGGATAATAACGGCAACCCCATTGCCGGCGCGAAAGAAAATAATTTATCGACGGCAGCGTCTTCGTATTGTTGAAAATCGGCTAATTTCAAATCGGTCAGATGAAAAAAGCGTTCGGGATAAAATGTTCCGCTGTGCGGCGAAGCCAGTACCAGCGGCACAGGCGGTTTGCCTGATTTTTCCAATAGAAACGGCGGATAATTTTTTAATGTTGCCAAATTTTTTTACTCTGTATATGTATTTTTTTGTTGCATTCGTCAAAATAAGATTATAAAAGCATAAATCATCTTGTTGCAATACGCAACAACAGCCGGGCGCGTAGCTCAGCGGGAGAGCACTACGTTGACATCGTAGGGGTCACAAGTTCGATCCTTGTCGCGCCCACCATTTAAACCCCTGAAAACATTGACGTTTTCGGGGGTTAAATTTTTCCGAAAGTATTTACGACTTTTTTCCCGGCGCGGGTATGTTTCCGCAAAAGGTATAAAAAAAGCCTTTGCCGTTTTTTTATGATCCGCCTTTTCGGTGAAAACGAACGATCCGGAGCGTGTTGTTTTGCCGCTGAAAAATTAATGTCTGCGGCAAATCTGACTGCATTTTTACACATCAAAGTGATATGCTGTAAAATCATCAGTTCATATCAGTGAAAGGATCAGATTATGTCTAAACGTTTTATTTTAAATGAAACCAGTTATCACGGGCATGGCGCCGTCAACGAAATCGTCACGGAAATTAAATCGCGCGGTTTTAAAAAGGCGCTGATTGTTACAGACGCGGATCTGGTAAAATTTAACGTTGTTAAAAAAGTAACGGATATTCTTGACGCGAATCATTTTCCTTACTGCGTTTTTGACCTTGTAAAGGCCAATCCCAGCGTTGAAGTCGTTCAGGCCGGGGTAGAAGCGTTTAAAAAAGCCGGAGCCGATTATATGATCGCCGTCGGCGGCGGATCCCCGCAGGATACGGCCAAAGGAATCGGCATTATCATCAACAACCCGGAATTTTCCGACGTTGTTTCATTGGAAGGGGTAGCGCCGACAAAAAATAAAAGCGTTCCCGTTATTGCAGTTGCAACGACTGCCGGAACGGCTGCCGAAACGACAATCAACTATGTCATCACCGACGAAGCAAAACGCCGCAAATTCGTTTGCGTTGATCCGCATGATATTCCCGTCGTCGCGATTGTCGACCCTGATATGATGTCTTCCATGCCCAAAGGCCTGACCGCCGCGACAGGTATGGACGCCCTGACGCACGCCATTGAAGGATATACGACTTTAGGTGCTTGGGAACTGGCCGACACATTGAACTTAAAAGCAATTGAACTGATTTCCAAATCTTTGCGCAAAGCCGTCGAAAACGACCCGGACGGGCGCGAAGGCATGGCTTTGGGGCAATATGTCACCGGTATGGCATTTTCAAACGTCGGTCTGGGGGTTGTGCATGGCATGGCGCACCCGCTCAGCGCTTTTTACGATACGCCGCACGGCGTTGCCAATGCGGTTCTGCTTCCTTATGTTATGGCTTTTAATGCGGAATATACGGGCGAAAAATTCCGGGAAATTGCCCGCATGATGGGCGTTAAAGGCGTTGACGGCATGACGCAGGACGAATACCGCAAAGCCGCGGTTGACGCCGTTCGCCGGTTATCAAAAGACGTTGGAATTCCTCAAACTTTAAAAGAAATCGGCGTCAAAGAAGAAGACTTGCCGGCATTGGCGGACGCGGCCATGGCAGACGTCTGCACGGGCGGCAATCCGCGTCCGTGCACCAAAGAATTGGTGTTGGAGGTATATAAAACGGCTTTTAACGGTTAAAGCCGGAATTAATGAAAAAAGCTCCTGCCCGGCAGGGGCTTTTTTTTCATTTGTTCCTTCTTAATGAAACTGAGCAAAGAAACTTGATTTTTCGCGTTTTTTCAGCTGTAATAGAAAGAGTTTTTAATTCTTAACCGCTGTTTTTACATAACAGCCTGTTTTTACAAATCCCTGCTACCACTTGAACCGGAGAAAATATATGGGAAAGAAAAAAGAAGAGAAAAAAAGAAATAAAATTGAAAAAGAACAGGATTTTCTTCTTGCCGGAAAAAAAATAGACAGCAAAGAAGTGCTTTCAAACATCATTACGACGCTGCAAAAGTTCTGCGATGATAATATCCTGGCGTTAAAACCTTTGCTGGACGAAGTCGAAGATAACGAAGCGATTAAAGAACGCATTATTCATTTCGTAACAATTTCCGACATTTTGGACAGCCTTGAACAGCTCATGTCTATTGATTTGTCGGAATTATCTGAAATCGCAAAAAAGCCGGTAAAAAAGAAAAAATAAGCCGCTTTCGTTTTCTGCCGCGCCGTCTTTTAACTGCCCGGAGATACATTATTTTGAAACTGCAAACATAAAATGTGAAGCAGTCTTTTGTGTCGAACGGGGAAAAGAAAATAAAACCTCGAAACTGCGAACGCGAAGTGTGAAGCAGTTCACTGTACTAGACGACGCGAGATGGATCGCGTCACTTCGTTTGTGATTTCGATAATATACCAAACGGGGAATGGATTGCCGCGGCCTGCGGCCTCGCAATTTCGAAAAAGAAAATAAAACACCCGAAACTGCGGACACGAAGTGTGAAGCAGTCCATATACCAGACGACGCGAGATGGATCGCGTCACTTCGTTCGTGATTTCGATAATATACCCGGGGAATGGATTGCCGCGGCCTGCGGCCTCGCAATTTCGAAAAAGAAAATAAAA
>JAJXEL010000093.1 GCA_021639925.1 Alphaproteobacteria bacterium
ACCCCGGATAGGAAAGGAATGGGGAAAGGAGCAGAATGGCACAACACGCAATTTTACGGTTTGAGAAGCACAAGGGCAACCCGGCAAGGCCGCTGGAAGCCCATCACGAAAGACAGAAAGAACAGTATGCCAGCAATCCCGACATTGACACAAGCCGGAGCAAATACAACTTCCATATCGTCAAGCCGGAGGGACGCTATTACCACTTCATTCAGAGCCGGATTGAGCAGGCCGGGTGCCGAACCCGCAAGGACAGCACACGGTTTGTCGATACGCTGGTAACCGCCAGCCCGGAGTTTTTCAAGGGGAAATCCCCAAAGGAGATACAGGCGTTTTTCCAGAGGGCGGCGGACTTCCTCATTGGCCGGGTAGGACGGGAAAATATCGTGTCGGCGGTGGTACACATGGACGAGAAAACGCCCCACCTGCATTTGACCTTTGTTCCGCTGACAAAGGACAACCGCCTGTGTGCAAAGGAGATTATCGGCAACCGGGCAAACCTGACGAAGTGGCAGGACGATTTTCACGCCTATATGGTGGAGAAATATCCTGACTTGGAGCGTGGGGAGAGTGCCAGCAAGACAGGCCGGAAGCATATCCCCACCCGGCTTTTCAAACAGGCTGTTTCCCTCTCCAAACAGGCCAGAGCCATTGAAGCCGCCCTTGACGGCATTAACCCGCTGAACGCCGGAAAGAAAAAAGAGGAAGCCCTCTCCATGCTGAAAAAGTGGTTCCCGCAGATGGAGAACTTCTCCGGGCAGTTGAAAAAGTACAAGGTCACAATCAATGACCTGTTGGCGGAAAATGAGAAGTTGGAAGCAAGGGCAAAGGCCAGTGAAAAAGGCAAGATGAAAGATACGATGGAACGGGCAAAGCTCGAAAGTGAACTGCACGATATGCAAAGGCTGGTTGACCGTATTCCCCCGGATATACTGGCGGAACTGAAACGGCAGCAGCGGCAGCATGGAAAGGAAAGGTGATTTTATAAGTACCAATATCAGATACAAAAAGGAAACAGAAGTCGTGACTTTTCAGGGCCGGGAAATCACGCTGGCAAACCTCTCCCCGGTGTTCACGCCGGAGCAGGAAGCGGCCAAACGCCGGGAACTGGAGCAGCAGCTTTATGAGGTGTTCCGCAAATATGCCGATAAACGGCAGAAAGAGGAAGCCGGGGCATAATTCCCGAAGCCAGCGTTGATTTGCGGGGCTGCTGGCGGTATAATAGAACTGTCAGCAGCTCCGTTTCTTTTTTAAGAAAAGGAGCGACAAAATGAATAACAGGATAGACGCGATCTATGCAAGGCAATCGGTAGACAAAAAGGACAGCATTTCCATTGAAAGCCAGATTGAGTTTTGCAAATACGAATTGAAAGGTGGGAACTGTAAGGAATACACAGACAAAGGGTACAGCGGCAAGAACACAGACCGCCCGAAGTTTCAAGAACTGGTGCGGGATATTAAGCGGGGCCTGATTGCAAAGGTCATTGTTTACAAACTTGACCGTATCAGCCGTTCCATTTTGGATTTTGCCAACATGATGGAACTGTTCCAGCAGTACGATGTGGAGTTTGTGTCCTCTACGGAAAAGTTTGATACCTCCACCCCGATGGGGCGGGCGATGCTGAATATCTGTATCGTGTTCGCCCAGCTTGAACGGGAAACGATACAGAAGCGGGTGACGGACGCTTACTATTCCCGCAGTCAGCGGGGCTTCAAGATGGGCGGGAAAGCCCCCTACGGCTTCCACACCGAGCCTATCAAAATGGACGGTATCAACACAAAGAAGCTGGTGGTAAACCCGGACGAAGCGGCCAATATCCGGCTGATATTCGAGATGTACGCCCAGCCCACAACCTCTTACGGGGACATTACCCGGTACTTCGCGGAACAGGGGATTTTGTTCTACGGCAAAGAGCTGATACGCCCCACTCTGGCGCAGATGTTACGCAATCCCGTTTATGTGCAGGCGGACTTGGATGTGTACGAATTTTTCAAAAGCCAGGGTACGGTCATCGTCAATGACGCCGCCGACTTTACGGGGACAAACGGCTGTTATCTGTATCAGGGGCGGGATGTAAAGCCCAGCAAGAAAAACGACTTGAAAGACCAAATGCTGGTGCTGGCTCCCCATGAGGGCATTGTCCCGGCGGATATATGGCTGGCCTGCCGCAAGAAGCTGATGAACAACATGAAAATCCAGTCCGCCCGGAAAGCTACCCACACATGGCTGGCGGGGAAAATCAAGTGCGGGAACTGCGGATATGCGCTTATGAGTATCTTCAATCCGTCCGGCAAGCAATATCTCCGCTGTACGAAACGGCTGGACAATAAAAGTTGTCCGGGCTGTGGGAAAATCATCACTTCCGAACTGGAAGCGGTGGTTTACCAGCAGATGGTGAAGAAGCTGGAAAAGCACAAGACGCTGACGGGCAGGAAGAAAGCGGCAAAGGCAAACCCGAAAATCGCCGCCCTGCAAGTGGAACTTCTCCATGTGGACAGCGAGATCGAAAAGCTGGTGGACAGTCTGACGGGCGCAAACAATGTCCTGCTCTCCTATGTGAATGTGAAGATAGCGGAACTGGACGGGCGCAAGCAGGAGCTTGTGAAGCAGATAGCCGAGCTGACGGTGGAAACCATCAGCCCGGAACAGGTCAACCAGATTTCCGGCTACCTCGACACATGGGACGATGTATCCTTTGATGACAAGCGGCGGGTGGTGGATTTGATGATTACCACCGTTGCCGCCACAAGCGACAGCTTGAATATTACATGGAAAATCTGACGGGCGGCACACCTCCCGTCAGATACCTACCCTGTGTAGTCCCTTGTAAACTGTACTTTAATGTTGTTTAAATCATTATCCATATCTTGCTCCTCTTGCTGATATACAACAAAAGGATAGATACCTTTAAACGGCAGATTTTAGAACCTCTATCAAATCAATGATTTCAGCCGTATCTTTTTCTTTAGACGCTTCGCGTTCCTTACGTTTTTTCAAAATGTAGGCGTAAATTTTAACGATTAACGGAGCTTTGTTTTTAGCTCTTTCAAATTTAAATTCCGAATCGATGTATTCAACGATTTCCGTCAACAACTCTTCATCAATGGGGGAAGAACTGACGGCTTTCGATTCTTCCTGTCCTGTTGCAAGCCACGACAGGCTGACGCCAAGCGTTTCTGCCATAATACAGAGAACTGGACGTGTCGGCTCGCTAACTCCTTTAAGATATTGAGCCAAAGAAGAAGCAGGAATGCCCGATGATAATGAAAATTGACGTGTTGAACGAAACTTATTCGTTATTGCGTTCATAAGCCGTTCTGAAAAACCAACGTCACAGTTTAAAACGGGCTCTGTTACGATTTCCCCCATTTCCATTCTCCGTGTAACAGTTTACTTAATTGTTTGTTTTCAATAATTTACGCTATTACGAACAAAAATATAAACTGTTACGAAAATATATTCATAATTACGCTTGACTTTAAACGTTATAACGAATATGTTTATTCCATAAGATGAATTTAACACCCCAGAAAAAACCGACTTGCCGGTCGGTTTAAATCGAGGATCGGAGGTCTTTATGCATTGGACGCCTGTTCAAATCAAGTGCGCTGTTTTGCTGAAAGGAAAAACGCTTGCAAGCCTTTCCCTTAAAGCCGGTTTATGCGCAGATGCCTGTTCAAAAGCAATCCGAGTGCCGTTTCCGTCAGCCGAAGAAGCTATCGCCGAGTTTTTAGGCATTCCCGCCTGCGAACTGTGGCCTGAGCGTTTTAACGACGACGGAAGCCGTAAAAACTCCCGACTGAACAAATATAAAAGGATTCGTTCGTTTGGGCAACGTCAAAAAGACAAAGCCGCATAAACATGGAGAATAAAATGGTCAAAACGTATTTATCGCCCAACATTTTGGATTATCAGTGCAACGGCTTTCCGTTTATTTGCCGTGCCAAAGAACTGAAAGAAAAGGCAAAAACAGGCGATTATCAAGCCATTGTTTTGAAGGATTTAGAGATTGACTTTGCCTTCAACGACATTATCGGCGTCACGGAATACGATGTGGACGTTATACCGGTTTCGGGCGGTATAAAGAAACGCCACAAATCAGAACAGCATTATTTTTCAACATATAAAGAAGCTCGTCGTTTTATTGAAGAGCTTTTGATTTCCCGCTGTTAAGGACAAAGCGATGTCCAAGAGATTCAAAGACACACAAACGCTTGATCTATTTGAACAGGTTTATCCTGTCCGCAGACCGCCGGTGATCTCCCACACCGTTGATTTGAGCGGCAAGATTAAGCGTTTGGTGTCTTTGATCCTGAAAGAAAACCCTAAAAGCAGAGAGCAACTGGCGGCCGAGATGTCGGAGGCTATGGATTGCCCGTCTTTTAGTAAAGCAATGTTGGATAATTATTCCAGCGAAGCCAACGAGCTCCATCAAATCCCTTTGTATCGCTTTATCGTCCTTGTTCGTGTCGCAAAAGCAGGCTGGGCTTGGGACGAATTATTGGCAGACGAAGGTTATACCGTGTTGTTTGGGGAAGAAGCCTTGCTTGCCGAACGCGGACGCTTACAACAAGAGATTGCTTTAAAGAAAAAACAGCTTAAAGAATTAGAAAAAGCCTCGCCAGTCAGGATAAGGAGGCGTTCATGAAAGAATGGTTTTCCGCTCAAGAATTGGCGGATATGAAATTACCGGATATTCCGTCTGCCAAGAAAAACATTTTAGCATTAGCCAAACGACAAAACTGGAAAAATCGTCCTCGTGCCGGTTTTGGCGGCGGAAAGGAATATCATATTTCCTGTCTGCCTGAAATCGCCCGCATTCAGCTGGCAGTTATGACCGCACCCGCCGCTAAAAAAGAAGTGATAAAAGCGGAAATCAATCCGCAGGGATTGGCGGAGTACGCCCATATTGAAGGCCTCGCCAAAAACCGAATTGATGCCAAGCTTGAAATCTTGGATGCCTTTAAAGAATTTCAAAAAACGCTGGGCTTTGCGAACACCCGCGCCCGTTATATTTTCGCCGAAAAATACAATGCCGGTGAAGTAGCGGTTGCCGATTGGGTAAAAAATACGATTATCGGAGTTTCCGCCTGCACTTTAAGGAATTGGACGGAAGTTCTTGCAAATAAAGGCATTTCAGGCTTGGCCGGCAAATACGGCAGCCGCAAAGGAACGGGCATCATTGATACAAATGAAGCCATTAGAAATTACATTTTAGGTGCGATATACGAAACGCCGCACATTTCATGCAAGAACATCATGCGCGGTTTACGCGCCCGTTTCAAAGAAACAGGGGATATTTTGCCGTCTTATCGGACTTTGCAAGTTTGGGTTAAAACGTGGAAAGAAGAAAACGAACAGCTTTTGACAGCGGTAAAAAATCCGGATGAATGGCGGTCGAAGTATAAATCAGCAGCCGGAAGCGCGTCCGAAAGCATTGTCCGTTTGAACCAAGAATGGCAGTTTGACGGAACACCGTCCGATCTGCTTTTGGCTGACGGGAAACGGTGTAACATCGTCGGAATTATTGACGTTTATTCGCGCCGTTTGAGTTTAAGTGTTTGCGACCGCGCTTCGGCGTATGCGGTCGGATGCGCGACGAGAAAAGCCCTTTTAAAGTGGGGCGTTCCAGAAACAGTCCGCACCGACAACGGTAAAGATTACGTCGCCGATTATATCAAGCGCGTTTTTGCCGCTTTGAACATAGAGCAAATTATCTGTCCGCCGTTCAGTCCGCAAAAGAAACCGCATATTGAACGGGCTTTCAGGACGTTTTCACATTCTTTGTTGGAACAGCTGGACGGTTTCATCGGCCATAATGTTACCGAACGTAAAGACATTGAAGCCCGCCGGTCGTTTTCACAACGTTTATTTAACAAAGATGAAACCATCGAACTGCGTTTGACGACAAAAGAATTACAAGATTTCTGCGACCGTTGGTGTGAAAACATATACGAACGCGAGGAACACGGCAGTCTTGGTATGTCGCCCGATGAAAAAGCGGCTTCTTATACCGGCACAGTTCGGCGGATAGCCGATGAACGCTGTTTAGATGTTCTGCTTGCCAAGCCCGCCGGGAAAAACGGCATCCGCGTTGTGTCCAAGAAAGGCATTTCTTACGAGGGAGGTTATTATAACGCGCCGGAATTGGGCGGTTATGAAGGACAGCAGATCCGCGTTTTGTTGGACGAGCAGGATTACGGCGAACTTTACGCTTTCGACCTTGACGGCAAATTTATCTGCAAAGCGGTTTCTTTTGAAAACAAGGGCGTTTCTTTGGAAGAAGTCGCCGCCGCCAGATCCGCAGTTCAAAAGCGCACTTTGAAAATTAAAAAGGACGCTTTACGGCGTATTGCCAAAGAGACGAACCTGAAAGGCAACGAAATGGTGAACGAGGTGCTGATGCAGGCAGCTGAAAAGGCTGGAAAATTAACACGTTTACCGTCGGAAACAGTTGCTTACCAAACCGAACAGATGGCGGAAGCGGTTAAAGCCGCTCTTTCCAAAGAACCGCCGAAACCAAGCGAATTAAGCGCGGCGGAAAAAGCGGCGGCCGAACGGCTGAAAGCTCAAAAGCCTTCAACGGTCGTAAAAATCAAGCCCTCGCCTCAACAGAATTTTGAACGGTGGAAATCTCTGAAATCCCGCTTTGACGATGGAGAAATATTAAACGACGACGAACTGTTCTTTTTAGATAATTATCCCTCGACGGGAGAATACAAAGGGCAGGTTTTCGCCGAGAAATGCCCGAAAGTATTGGCGGGTGCGATTTAAAAACAAACCGCCGAAGCAGAAGCTCCGACGGTCTCGTAAGAAAACAAGGAAAAAGTAATGGAAAATACGATGATTGTCAACACGCAAACAGCACAGCTTAGGAATGTCATCGCTTTGCTGACCGGCGTTGAACGGGCGGAAAACCGCCCGCCGCATTTGCCGGGACTGGTCTGCTTTTACGGGCCGAGCGGCTGGGGAAAATCCTATGCCGCAGCCTATGTCGCTAATACAAAAAACGCCTATTACGTCGAGCTGAAATCAACGTGGACGGTTAAATACCTGTTGCAAGCGATTTGCAAAGAAATGGGATTAACGTACTCGACGGGCGACACATTGGCCGTCTTGGGGGAAAAGGTCACCGAACAGCTGATTTTAAGCGGCAGAACTTTGATAATCGACGAGTTCGACTACTTGGTTGATAAAAACAAAGTGGACGTGATCCGCGATTTATTTGAAGGATCCGCCGCGCCCGTCATTTTAATCGGCGAAGAGCAACTGCCCAACAAATTAAAGCGTTGGGAACGCACGCACGGGCGCATTTTGGACTTTATACCCGCGCAACCCGCCAGCTTTGAAGACGCGCAGGCATTGCGGGATTTGTATTGTAAAAGAGTCAAAATCGGCGACGACCTTTTGGAAGAAATTTGGAAAGTCGCCCGCGGTTCTGTTCGCCGGATCTGCGTCAATCTTGAACGCGTCCAGCAAACCGCAATCACTATGGCAATGCGTGAAATCGGCTTGAATGATTGGAGTGAGCCGTTATTCACGGGCGACGCCCCGTCGCGGAGGGTCTGATCATGGGAAAAGAAAGCAGACGCCGGCAGATCTGGGAAGAAATCAGAAAGCAACGGGAGTTTACATTAAACAGCCTTTCTTCGGGCTGTCAAATTCACCGAGATACAATCGAAACCTATGTCATCGGACTGCGTAAGGCCGGTTTTGTGGAGCTTGTTGAAAAGAAAGCAATCAACAAACCTTTTGTCACAACGACATTTACGGAAAATCATTACAGGCTTGCCAAAGATGTCGGGATTGACGCTCCCCGTGTTACCCGCGACGGCAAAATTCTTTCGGCCGACATCAATCAGGATTTATGGCGGGCGATGAAGATTTTAAAAGAATTTTCCGTAACTGATTTAATTGCCTCAACTACGCAAAAAACAACGGTTGATAACGTCAAAACCTACTGTTTGTTTTTAACGCGCGCCAAGTATTTGAAACGCAACGGAAGCCGTTTTGTATTTGTCAAAAGAACGGGAGCGAAAGCCCCGCGAATCCTGCGGATTAAAGCGGTTTTCGACCCGAACTTAAACAAAGTCGTCTATCAAAGCGGGGGCGAGGAATGAGCGATTTTATCGACGAATTAAAAAAGGCGTGCGAAGAAACCTCGCAAGTCAAAGTCGCCAAAGCAATCGGCTATTCCGCCGCGACCGTTAATCTGGTTTTAAAAGGCTCTTATAAAGGCGATTTAAGTGCCGTCGAAAAAGCCTTTAAGGGGGCTTTTAAAGCCGAAACCGTTATTTGTCCCGTCTTGGGCGAAATACCGGCGCACAGGTGCATATCCATACAACGCCAGCCCTTTGCCGCAACAAACCATCAGCGGGTACTGCTTTTTAAAGCTTGCAAGACCTGCCCGAACAGAAAAGGAGAATGAAATGCCTTTAAACTCCACCTTATCCCAACAGATTTTCGGCGT
>JAJXEL010000232.1 GCA_021639925.1 Alphaproteobacteria bacterium
GTCGTAAATTTTTATATGCTTGGGCTTTTGGCTGTCGTTTTTCCTTTTTTGGCGCTGTCTTTGATAAGACGTGTGCAGCAAATTGTCTTTTTCGGAGAAGCTGACGAAAAAGAAAAATTTTTCGTTCCCTTTCCGGGAAAACCTTTTTTTATCTATTTAGCCGATGCTTTTTATGTTTTTATCAATGCGCTGATTTTCGCCGCGCTGTTTGCTTATGTTCTTTTGGCCGCACTGAATTATTTTCTGCCTCTGCCGGAAAAAATGAATTTGTACTGGCTGATTGGGGCCGCCGTTTTTTTGCCGTATTTTATGATCCGGTTCTGTCTTGTGCTGCCGGCGTCTGTTGCCGGGAAAAAACTGCGTTTTTGGGATTCCTGGAAAATGACACGGCGGATCAGTCCGATGATCGCTTTAAATTTGGCTTTGTTTCTGCTGGCGCCGTTGGGAATAGCCATGGGATTATACACACTGGCGCAAAATATGGTTGAAAATATGGCGGTTGTTTATTTTGTTACAAATTTCTGCGCGCTGCTTTCCTTATTGCTTTCATCTGTTTTGTTCGCGGCATATTCGGCGTACCTGTATTCGGCTGCTGCAGAACAAGGCTGATTATTTTTCGCCGGATTATGCATTTATGTCTTGCCAAAGATAAAAAATCAGATTAAAACGGACCGTGATTTCACACGCGGGTATCGGCGGAACGGCCTTTCGGGCGTTTTCGCTCCGGTGCCGGGGAAGGGTTCTCCGGTTCATCTGCCTGCGGAGGTTTAACCGGAAAAAGAGGTAAAAAAATGGCTCTTCCTACATTTACAATGCGTCAGCTGATTGAAGCGGGCGTTCATTTTGGTCACAATACGCGCCGCTGGAATCCGAAAATGAAACAGTACATTTTCGGTACGCGCGATAACGTCCATATCATTGATCTGCAGCAGACGGTGCCGATGTTGTACCGCGCGATGCAGGCTGTCCGCGATACGGCTGCCCAGGGCGGACGTATTTTGTTTGTCGGCACGAAAACGCAGGCGCAGCAGCCTGTCCGCGAAGCCGCCGAACGCTGCGGCCAGTATTATGTCAACCACCGCTGGCTGGGCGGCACACTGACGAACTGGAAAACGGTTTCCCAGTCCATTCGCCGTTTAAAGGAAATTGACGCTAAACAGGAAAAAGGCGAATTCGAAGGCTTGACGAAAAAAGAAAAGCTGAACATTTCCCGCGAACGTGAAAAACTGTATCGTTCTTTGGGCGGAATTAAGGATATGGGCGGACGTCCCGATCTGATTTTCGTTATTGATACGTTGAAAGAAGGATTGGCTTTACACGAAGCCCGCCGTTTGGGTATTCCCGTTATTGCGATCTGCGATACGAATTCCGATCCTGACGGCATTGATTTCCCGGTTCCGGGGAATGACGATGCGATTCGCGCGATCAATCTGTACTGCGATCTGGTGTCCGGTTCCGTTCTGGACGGTATTCAGGCCGAAATGGCTGCTGCCGGAGTTGATCTGGGGGCTCAGGAAACCGCGGTTGAAGAAGTCGAAGCCGCTGCGGACGAAGAAAAAGCCGACGCTTAAAGCATGAACGCTTTGTTAATGGCGGTGGCTTTGTTCTGCCGCCATTATTGTAT
>JAJXEL010000233.1 GCA_021639925.1 Alphaproteobacteria bacterium
AAAAAAGCCGGCCGCCGCGTATCATAGTCAAGTGTAGCCAGAACATTAATCGTCGGATAAGTTCCTTTGACCGTTCCGAAATTTGTTTCCATTCCCCAGAAAGCTAACAGATAATTGGCGGGAACCCTGTATTTTTGTTCGATCTGTTTTAATAAATCAGCGTGTTCATTCATCAGTTTCTGCGCTTTTTTTATGCGCGGCACATTAATGGCATTATCAATATAAGATTGAAAATCCCGGCGAAATTCCGGCTGCTTGCGATCCATTGTGATTACGCCGGGTTCCAGGCGCAGAAACTGAAAAGCGCGGTCCAGCGACTGGGCTGAAATACCGTTGTTGACAGCCTCCCTTCTGAATTCTTCGACCCATTCTTCAAAAGTCAGGCCGACGCCGCCTGTCGCTGCCGAAAGCGGGGAAGAACCGAGAACGGCGCAGCAAAATACGCCGCATTTCAACCACGAATTCATAAAACAATGCCTTTATTCAGAATATTCTTTTTTAATTTTTATAAAAAAGACGTTATTTTTTCGTTAACTGAAAAAAACGCCTTTGCCGCAGGGCAAAAGCGTTTTTTTTAAGAAAAAGGCCGTCCGATTATTTTTCCATAAAGGAACGCAGGCTACGATATAAAATCAAAGCCTTGACATAGCATTCCAAATTACCTATGAGCAGTTTCAGTTCTCCGTTTTTCGCGCGAACAGTCATATGGCCGGCCGTTTCACCGCGCGGTGGCAGTAAAGAAAACCCGTAAATGCCGGAAACCGGGAAAACTTCCGCTAAAAACTGATCAGAACATTTTGAAAAACAATAAAAATTCTTAGCCGACAAAGCCACATAAACGGGATCGGCCGCAGTCCCGAATTTTATTTTCGCCGTAATTTGTTCGCCTTGCGCCAAATCAGCCAGAAGAGCCTGAATGACTGGAGGCGTTTCTTCTATCATTGCAGCCGCAGCTTTGGCAGCCAATTCTTTCATCTGATCGGCGGGAATTGTTTCGCGCGGCTGAACAAGATTATCCGTTTTTCCGGCGTTTAATTCCGCCGCTTTGTCTTTGACCTCATTAACTTTTTGTTTTGCTTTTTCGGTTAATTCCTTAACGTCAATATTTTTTGCTTTTTCAGCCAGTTCTTTCATATCCAGATTTTTGGCTTTTTCTGCCAGGCCGCCCAAGAAACCGGTTAATTTTTTACCGACTTCCTGCGCTTTAACCGCTGCTTCCGATTTTTGCTGTTCTGCCGCAGGAGCCGCGGCCGGAATATCAGCCTGAACCGCCGGCGTTTGTGTTTCTTCTGTCATTAACTCTCTCCCAACTTTTAATAAACAATGTCATATGATGGCACTTTTTCATGCGCTCTTCAAGCGCGTTTCGATGACCGAAAAAGAACAAAATGGTTTAAGTTTTGTTAATATCATATTGATTTTTAATAAAAAATATTTTTTATAAAAACATTTTATAAATTCTTTATTTTTAATTAAAAATATGAGAGAATGCGGACATTACGGATGGGTGGCAGAGCGGTTGAATGCACCGGTCTTGAAAACCGGCGACTCTTTACGGAGTTCGTGAGTTCGAATCTCACCCCATCCGCCATAAATAAAAAAACTCCCTAAAGGGAGTTTTTTT
>JAJXEL010000094.1 GCA_021639925.1 Alphaproteobacteria bacterium
ATTTGCCCGATCCTGACAGTCCCGTAACGACAATCAGTTTGTTTTTAGGAATATCCAGATCGACATTTTTTAAATTATGTTCGCGCGCTCCGCGGATTTTAATATAGTCCATAACCAATCCCTTCGAAAAAACCAACGTTCAAGATATAAGATTGTTTAGACTAAATTTAAAGAATTATTTTCCCGCATTAAACGAAGAACAAATTGTCGGTTTTGTCTGTTCGATATAATTCGTACAGCGCTTGAATTCCTGGTCCTGCAAAGCCTGAATAGTCTGCGACACGGCCGGAACGGCACGCACGGCGCGCTGGAAAGTCAGGTGCGGATACTGGCGGCAATACTGGTCAACTTTTTCCAGCAAAGTCCATTCGTTATCTGTCGCCGACATACCGACCAGCCGGTTGCCGTAAATATCCTGCAAAGCGGAAACATATCCCATCATGATCGAAGCCAAAGACTGCATTTCCTGTTCTTCTTCCTCGCTGGCCGGAGCCGTCCCCAAAACAGTTCTGGAATAAACATCGGAAAAATCCAGACAAGTCGGCAACGCTTTGACTTCCCTGACTTGTTGGCAGACAGCCTGTCTGGGAAAAATCCAGAAAAATACAGTGCAAACAAAAAAGAATGTCCAAAATTTTTTCATTCAACAGCCCCGTTTCAGATAACACCGTTCTTTTTATTACAGCGTATACAAAAAAACAAAAAAAATCAATGAACTCGGGCATTGCCTGCCCTGCCGGATATTTTTTACGCCTGCCGGCCGTTGATTCAGATATTTTTTATCATTTTGATTTATTCTATCATTATGTCATTAAGACAGGTTACAATCTATCTATGCCTTTCGTCACAGGTTAAAATAAATATAATGTGCTACAAAGGAACGGATAAAAAATAAGGATTTCGGCTTATGCCTGTTAAAGTTACTTTTTGGGGGGTACGCGGCAGTATTCCGTGCTGTTCTGCAGAACATACCGTATACGGCGGAAATACTTCCTGCATTGAAGTGAATTTAGACGGGGAAACGGTTATTATTGACGCCGGATCCGGGATTCGCGCCCTGGGGATCAGTCTGGCCAAACGCAAAATCAACCGTATGACGCTGCTGATTTCGCATACCCACTGGGACCATATCTGCGGTTTTCCTTTTTTTTATCCGGCATTTCAGGAAACATCAGACCTGAATATTTATGCCGCCCGGCTGCCCGACGGTCAAACGGCGGAAGAGGTCTTTGACATGTTAATGTCAGCGCCGTTTTTTCCTTTACCAATGCACATGATCCCTTCGGTTCTGCATTTTCATAACTTCAAGACCCCGGAAAGCTTTAAACTGTTTGACGGCCGGGCGGCGCTTCGGACGCATGCCCTGACGCACCCCAACGGGGCGACGGGCTATCGTCTGGATTATCAGGGCAAATCCATTTCGTATATTTCGGATTATGAACATTGTTCGCCCGGCGGTATTGAAGAACTGGTCGATTTTGTCAAAAACAGCGACCTGATGATTTTTGACGCGATGTATACTCCCGAAGAATACGGCTTTTTCAAAAGCTGGGGACATTCAACCTGGCTGGAGGCCGCCAAACTGACAAAAGCCGCAAACATCAAAAAAACGGCGTTGTTTCATCACGCGCCCATTCATAATGACGAGATGATGCATAAAATCGAACAAGAAGCCCAAAAAACAGATCTGCGTTTGTTCGCCGCCAGGGAAAATATGTCGCTCACCCTTTAAAAGTAAGCCGGCAAAGCCAAAAAATCCTGACGGGCATAATACCAGACCAGACGGTAAAAAAAGACAATCCCGTTAAATCCTCTTTCCACAAACGCAAAAACCGTTCCAAAAGTCAGGCAGTTTGCTCCCGGCAGGAAACAGATCGTAAACAAGTAACCGGCAACTTTAAAATCTGTCTGACGCGGGTGCAACTGTTCGGCAAAAGAAAACAGATTATAACATACTGCCGCGCCCAAACCGATCAAAGCCCAGTCGGGCGTATAACCGACAACCCGATTAACGGCAGCGGTCAATAAAATCATTGTGAAAGCCGTCAATGGGAAAAAATACGGCGCAATGGCAATCAACCAGTTGCCTTTGCCGGTAAAGACCATGGAACCGCCGCCCGTATCGGAAACTTCTAAATGCCGCACAGGGTGCAAAGTCAATATGGCAAACAGGGAATGCGTTATTTCATGTTCCATAGTTTCCGCTGCTCCGCGCCGCATAATAAAAAACACCCGGACAGCAGCAAAAAAACCAATCCCGATGGCAAAATATATCAGGTTATGCCAGTTTAACTGATCTCTGATTACGTAATAACGCCGGAATGACTGTACCGCCGCAGGCGCTGCCAATAACATAGCCGCCGCAACCGGCCATTTGATAATGCCCAGAAAAAGATTAATATAGTTTCTGCATGAAATCAAACATTTGCCCAAAAACATACAGCAGCCCTTTTGACATAAAGGGCGGGAACAATAACGCCCCCGCCCGGTATCCTTTATGACAATTCGGGAGCCGGCGGCAGCTTTGCCAACATTGCCGGCGTTACCAGGACAACGCCCTTTTCGGACACATAGAAATATTTAGCGTCTTCCTGCGGATCTTCACCGATCACCAGTCCCCGCGGAATAACGCAGCCCTGCGCCAAAATCGCTTTTTTAACACGGGCGTGACGGTTAATGACGCAGTTCGGCAAAATGACGGAATCCTCGATCAATGAAAAGGAATGAACGCGCACGGCGGAAAACAGCAAAGAATGACGCACCGTCCCGCCTGATATAATACAGCCGGCGGATACCAGCGATTTTACGGCCATACCGGTTCTTAAATCGCTTTCAAACACAAATTTGGCCGCCGGGTGCTGTTCCTGAAACGTCCAAATCGGCCAACGCGAATCATACAGATCCAGATCCGGAACGACATTTGTCAAATCCAGATTGGCTTCCCAGTAAGCGTCCAATGTCCCGACGTCGCGCCAATAAGCTTCGTCCGTCTTATTAAAGACGCAGCTGTCCTGGAAACGATGAGCAACCATTTTGACTTTGCCGACCAGCGACGGCAGAATATCTTTGCCGAAATCGTGCGAAGAATTTTTGTCCTGCGCGTCTTTTTCCAACAAATCAATCAGGAAATCGGCGTCAAAAATATAAATGCCCATACTGGCGAAAGAACGATCCGGTTTTCCGGGAATGGACGGCGGATTTTTGGGTTTTTCGACAAAACGAATAATGTTGCCTTCCGCGTCAGCGTCCAGAATACCGAATTCATGGGCCTTTTCAATCGGCACTTCAATACAGGAAACGGTGGCTTTCGCCCCGGCTTCAATATGCTGTTTAAGCATTTTTGAATAATCCTGCTTGTAAATATGATCGCCGGCCAGGATCAGAATATATTTCGGCGCATGAGCGCGAATCGTATCCAGATTCTGGTAAACGGCGTCCGCCGTGCCTTGATACCAGACTTCATCGGACGTTTGCTGCTGCGCCGGCCAGATTTCGACAAATTCATTTAATTCCGGCTGCAGAAAGCTCCACCCCTGCTGGATATGTTTAATCAGGCTGTGCGCTTTATACTGGGTTAAAACACACATTCTGCGCATGCCGGAGTTGATGCAGTTGGACAACGGGAAATCAATAATTCTGAACTTTCCGCCGAAAGGAACGGCAGGTTTGGCCTGCACTTCCGTCAGATTTTTCAAACGCGACCCTTTACCGCCAGCCAACACTAAAGCAAGAGTATCTTTTCTTGCCGAAATCAAATTCACTTCGTCCATGCCGCACTCCCTTAAATAACCGCCTAACGGAAAATATAAATCAAAGATTCTTCCAAAAGAAGATATCTGCTTGATTTATATTAACTATATTATTTCCGAAAAGCAAAGAAGAAAAACGTTCCGTCCGAAGCTTAGAACAGATAACGCACTTTCAGCGTTCCGTTAATCGCCTCCAGTTCTTTTTGCAAATCGGCAGCATTATCCAGATGGCCGTCCACGTCGACAACGACATAAGCATATTCGCCGTCCGTGCGCAGATACTGCCCGCTGATATTCAATCCGTATTTTGAAAATACGCCGTTGATCGCGCTTAACACGCCCGGAACGTTTTTATGAATATGCATAAAGCGCGTCGTTTTGCCGCTTTCCTGCACGGGCAGAGAAACTTCGACACAGTTAACCGCGCCCAGCGTCGAACCGTTATCCGAATATTTAACCAGCCGTTCGGCGACTTCCAGACCGATATTGGCCTGCGCTTCCAACGTCGAACCGCCGATATGCGGCGTTAAAATCAGATTGGTCATGCCGCGCAAAGGAGAAATGAATTCTTCGGATTTATCAGCCGGTTCTTTGGGAAAAACGTCCAAAGCCGCCCCGGCGATCTGTCCCTGGTCCAGCGCCGTTTTCAAAGCGTCGATGTCAACAACGCTGCCGCGCGCCGCATTAATGAAAAACGCGCCTTTTTTCATGGCAAAAAATTCGGCGTGCGAAAACATGTTGTCCGTCTGCGGCGTCTGCGGCACATGCAGGCTGACAACGTCCGAAACGCTTAACAGTTCGGACAAGGACGCGCACGGTTCCGCATTGCCCAAGGCCAGCTTGTCGACGATATCGAAATAACGCACTTTCATTCCCATCGCTTCGGCCAGAATCGACACCTGCGTCCCGATATGACCGTACCCGACGATCCCCAGGATTTTGCCGCGGACTTCCATGGCTCCTTTGGCATTTTTCAGCCAGACGCCTTCATGGGCGGCGGCGTTGCGCTGCGCAATCCCGCGCATCAGCATGACAATTTCGCCGATGACCAGTTCGGCAACCGAACGCGTATTGGAATAAGGCGCGTTAAAAACAGGAATCCCGTGCGCCTTGGCCGCGTTCAGGTCAACCTGATTCGTCCCGATGCAAAAACACCCGACGGCCATCAGCTTTTTGGCGGCATCAAACACGTCCGCTGTCAACTTTGTTCTGGACCGGATACCGATCATATGCACGTCGGCGACTGCCTTTTTCAGCTCTTCGTTATCCAAAGCGTTTTTCAGTATGACTAAATTGTTATAACCGTGATTTCTGAAATATTTTTCAGCGTTCGCGTGCAGATCTTCCAACAGCAGGATTTTGATTTTATCCTTGTTCAGAGACATTGTCGTCATTCTTTTTTCCTTATCAAAAAAACAAACTGATCTTTCTATACACCAAGACGATTATTGTTTAAAGTTTTGTTTTTCACGTTTTAAATTATTGCACATTGCGCCCAAATCAGTTAAAAACTGAACAATAATCTGTTATTTTCATCAGGGAGAATATTGATATGACAGCCCAAGCAGAACAAAAATTAGCCCAGCTGGGGATCGCTTTGCCGGCCGTTGCCGCCCCCGTCGCCAACTATGTCGGCTGGACCGTCAACGGAAATACGGTTTATGTTTCCGGCCAGCTGCCGACAGCCGGCGGCACGTTGACGCACAGCGGACATCTGGGAACTGAATTAACCGCCGAACAAGGGGCCGCCGCCGCGCGCCAGTGCGCGATCAATATTTTTGCCCAGCTGAAAAATGCCTGCGATACGCTTGCCCCCGGCAAAGGGCTGGACGCGGTAAAGAAAACCTTAAAGCTTGAAGGACTGGTCAGCGCTTCCGCTGATTTCAAAGACCACCCGAAGGTTATCAACGGCGCGTCCGATTTAATGGTTGAAGTCTTGGGCGAAGCCGGAAAACATGCCCGCGTCGCTTTCGGCGTCGCTTCATTGCCTTTAGGGGCAGCGGTCGAAGTGTCCGGCATTTTTGAACTTGACCTTTAACCGCCCGCGTTAAATAACCACGGACATAATAATAATTATAACAAGGAAGTCCCCGTTTATGCGTTGCTTTTTATTTTGTTTTGCCTTCGCCGGCGCTTTTTTAATCAGCTGTTCTGCGGGAATAGCCCGGGAAGACGCCGATGTCACCATTGATTCGGATCTGGTTGAAATTCTGGATTCTTTTGATAAGAAAGGCGGCGAAGACCCGTATGCCGTCCCAAAGCTGTCAGATATTCTGGAAGCCAAAGGAACCGTCGTTTTTTTCGACAATACGAATTCTTCGGGGAAAAAACCGACCCTGGGCGGCAATATAAAAACAAAACAGTCCAATGTTTTGCAGCGCACGTTGGAAAGAGCGCGGCGGCGGCTGTTCGGCGCGTCCGAACAAAAGCAGCCCGAAACGGCTCCTGTTTTTTCGGACCGCACGCGGGAACCCGACTGGTTTGCCCCGCAAACGACAGACACGATAAAACCGCGTTTTTTATCGCTGGATTACGACGGCGATAAAACGGTCGCCCTGATTCCGCCGGATACGTTTATCGAAGTCCCCTATTTAAAACATATTCCCTATTTTTTCAGCCGGATCGAAATTTTAGGCGACGGTTCGGTCAAGGTAACGGAAACCATCGAACGGGTCGTAGAACCGAAAGAAACCGATTTCCGCGGCATTGAACGTTACTTTCCCAAATATCATTCGGATCGCACGGGCAAACAGTACAGAACAAACGTAACCGTACTGGAATCTTTTCTAGACAATGCCCCGGTACAGGCAAACCTGATGCCGGATATGGACGGCATTAAAATCACAATGCATTCCGATGAACCGTTAAAACCGGGAACGCATCTGTATCAGATAACATATCTGTTTTCCAATAAGATCGCCGAATTTAAAAACAATTCCGAAAACGCGGAAGTACCTGATTTTAAAGAACTGATCTGGGACGTTACCGGTTCGCACTGGGACATTCCCGTGATGCGCGCCGGCGCCGCGATGATCTTTCCGCCGGAATCGATACTGTTTTCCCAGGCCGCCATTACCAGCGGCCCCAGCGGATACGGCCATAACTACAAAATTCGGAAAGATAAAGAAAATAATCTGTCTTTTGTCATTACGTTTCCGCTGGCGCCTTATGAAGGATTAACGATACTGGCCAACTGGGCGGAAAAAAATCCGGCTCCCGTTTTCCGGAACGGCAAACTGGACAGGTTTATTATCGAACACGGGACGGCCGGCGTTGCTTTGATCGCTTTTCTGTTTATTTTGTCTTATTATCTGGCCACATGGGTCAGCCTGCGCAAAAATCAGGAAAAGTCGGATATAAAAGCCGCCCCGCTGCAAAAAGGTGATTTGACTCCCGCGGTTTTGAATTATGCTTTAAATAAAAAAATCACACCGAAATCGCTGTTCATTATTTTGCTGAATATGGCGTCCAAAAACTTTTTGGCTTTTGACGAACAAAGCGACGGAACGCTGCTGTTAATCAAACAGACTGATAAAGAAACGGGCCTGACGCCTTTGGAAAAAAAGGTCGCCGGAAAACTGTTTATTAAAGAAAGCACCTCTTTTGCCCTGACGAATGCGAACGTCCTGCGGTTAAAAAGGCTGATGAGCGAGATTGAAAAAAGCCTGCTGAAAGAATACCGGAAAAAATTCACCGTATTTCCGCAGACTTATTTCTGGTTCGGTATTTTGATGGGGTTGATTGCCGTGGCCGCCATTTCGTCAATGTCTTTGTTTCCCGCGGTGACGGCTTTAACGTCCGCGGCATGCGCCGCCTGTTTGATTCCCGCCGCCGTCATCGGGACAAAAATGTATATGCAGATGCGCGGCTTTTCTTTTAAAGAAAACAAACTGCGCCTTTTGAAATCGGCGCTTGTCATGCTTTTGCCCGCCATTGCGCTGATCGTTTTGTTTGTTTACTACAGTATACAGACAACACCGCTGACGGCTTTGTTTTTCTTTGCCCTGCTGATCTGTATCGGCGTATTTAAAGTTTTGCTGCGCTCTCCGTCCGTTTTGGGAAATTCCATTTTGGAAAATATGGAAGGCTATAAACTTTACCTGTCTTCGCAGGACGACACGCTGTTAAATGTCATGCGCAACGCTGAACAAAAAATAAAATCTTTGTACAGCAAACATCTGCCGTTTGCCGCGGCAATGGGGCTGGACCAGCTGTGGACACGCAGGTTTGTCGCCTTTTCCGAAACGGAAAATCAGTTGAAACCTGACTGGTACAAGGGTAAACTGCCTTTTGCCGATACGTTTGTCGAAGCTTTGTATGCTGAATTTGCCAAGACTTTTCCCCAGGAAAACGCTTCGAAAAAAAACGTCCGCAAATCCCGCTTTAAAAAGAAGCCTTTATAAAAAAACAGGAACGAATACGAACGACTATGTCTGACTTATTTAATAAACCCGCCGCTGAAACCGCTAACGAATATTCCGCGAAAGATATCGAAATTCTGGAAGGCCTGGAACCGGTCCGCCGCCGCCCCGGAATGTATATCGGCGGAACGGACGAAACATCGTTTCATCATCTGGCCGCGGAAATCCTGGACAACGCCATGGACGAAGCCGTCGCGGGTTTTGCCAGCGTCATTGAAATGGAAAT
>JAJXEL010000095.1:0-5264 GCA_021639925.1 Alphaproteobacteria bacterium
ATTTCCTTCCTTTTCGTTTTTTTAATGGCACCGGACTTTTTCTTCGCCGTCTTCTTCCTGGCTGATCAAAGCGGCTTTCGCTTTGTTTTCTTCCTCTTCTTCATTCCATTCGATGGGAATTAAAGGGCGGATTAAAGCGCGCTTTAAAACTTCTTCGGCCGTTGAAACGGGAATAATTGTCAGGCCTTTTTTTACATTGTCCGGAATTTCTTCCAGATCTTTTTCATTGTCTTTCGGAATTAAAACCGTTTTTATTCCGGCCCGTAAAGCCGCCAACAGTTTTTCCTTCAGCCCGCCGATCGGCAAAACTTTTCCCAACAGAGTGATTTCGCCGGTCATGGCAATGTCTTTGGAAACGGGAATGCCGGTCATCGCCGAAACCAAAGACGTACACATCGCGATCCCCGCGGACGGCCCGTCTTTCGGCGTCGCGCCTTCGGGAACGTGAATGTGAATGTCGCGTTTGTCAAACAGGTCGGGACGAATACCGAAAGCAACCGCATGAGAACGCACAAAAGAACGTGCCGCGGAAATCGATTCTTTCATTACGTCGCCCAGCTGGCCCGTCTGTGTTACACGGCCGTGGCCGGGCATCATCACGGCTTCGATCGACAGAATTTCTCCGCCGACTTCCGTCCATGCCAGACCCGTCGTCACGCCGACCTGATCCTGTTTTTCGGCAACGCCGTAAGTATAAACCGGCACGCCCGCGTATTTTTTCAGGTTGCGTTCGGTGATGTTGACGGTTTTTTTGTTCGTCGTCATCAATTCTTTGGCCGCCTTACGC
This sequence comes from Alphaproteobacteria bacterium, assembly GCA_021639925.1. Classification (GTDB taxonomy): domain Bacteria; phylum Pseudomonadota; class Alphaproteobacteria; order CAAGCB01; family CAG-977; genus UBA11549. The sequence goes on from JAJXEL010000095.1 coordinate 788, forward strand.
GCCAGCCCGGCCAAAGCTCTGTCCAAATTGCGCACGCCGGATTCGCGGGTGTACAGGCGGATTAAAGAACGCAGCGCTTCGTCGCTGACAGTCCATTCTTTTTCGCTCAGGCCGGCCGCTTCACGCTGTTTTTTAATCAGGTGGCGCTTGGCTATTTCGACTTTTTCGTCTTCCGTATATCCGGCAATGCGGATAATTTCCATACGGTCCAGCAAAGGACGCGGCATTTTTAACGAATTCGCCGTCGTGATAAACATAACGTCGGATAAGTCGTAATCGACTTCCAGATAATGGTCGTTAAACGTCGAATTCTGGGCCGGATCCAATACTTCCAGCAGAGCGGAAGAAGGATCCCCGCGCCAATCGGCCCCCAGCTTGTCAATTTCATCAAGCAGGAACAAGGGGTTGCGTGTTTTGACCTTTTTCATGCTTTGAATGATTTTGCCCGGCATGGATCCGACGTAAGTACGGCGGTGGCCGCGGATTTCGGCTTCGTCGCGCATGCCGCCCAGCGAAGCGCGGACAAATTTGCGCCCCGTCGCGCGGGCAATCGATTCGCCCAAAGACGTTTTCCCGACGCCCGGAGGACCGACCAGACATAAAATCGGACCGTTGACGGATTTCGTTTTTTTCTGCACCGCCAAATATTCCAAAATACGTTCTTTGACTTTTTCCAGACCGTAATGATCCTGATCCAGAATTTCTTCGGCTTTTTTCAAATCCGTCTGAACAGCCGATTTTTTGCCCCAAGGCAGATCCAGCAGCCAGTCCAGATAGTTGCGGATAACGGTTGCTTCCGACGACATCGGGCTCATATGGCGCAATTTCTTTAATTCCGATTTAGCCTTTGCCTTTGCTTCGGCAGACATTTTCGTTTTTTTGATTTTCGCTTCCAGCTCGTCCAATTCGGCGGAACCGTCTTCGTCGCCCAGTTCTTTTTGAATGGCTTTCATCTGTTCGTTCAGATAATAGTCGCGCTGGGATTTTTCCATCTGCTTTTTCACGCGGCGGCGGATTTTCTTTTCAACCTGCAAAACGCCCATTTCGGCTTCCATATAGCCGAACAGCAGTTCCAAACGCGTGAAAACATTCTGCGTTTCCAAAAGGTTTTGACGGTCCGTCAGTTTTAAAGACAAATGCGACGCGATAACGTCGGCCAGTTTTGACGGGTCTTCGATCTGACCGATGGACAGCAGAATTTCCGGCGGGATTTTTTTATTAAGCCGGACATATTCTTCAAACTGCGTCATCAATGAACGCATAAAAGCGTTAATGTCGTCTTTGGCGTTGATTTTATCGGGAATGTCTTCGATTTGCGCTTCAAAACAGCCGTTGTTGTCGGAAAACTGTTTGATTTTAACGCGTTTTAATCCTTCGACCAGCGCTTTGACCGTTCCGTCGGGCAGACGCAGCAGCTGAACAACGGATCCCAGCGTGCCGACGGTGTGCATTTCTTCGGCGCTCGGGTTATCCAAAGCCGGATCCTTTTGCGTCAGCAAAACGATTTGCCTGTCGTCGTTCATCGCTTTGTCCAGGGCTTTTACGGATTTTTCCCTGCCGACAAACAAAGGAACAATCATATGCGGAAAGATGACAATATCCCGCAAAGGTAACAAAGGATATATTTTTTCTTGAGCCGGGGTGTTCATGATAACCACCTCTCCATTTTGTTGGTTGTGTAAGTCGGTTAATAAATAAGGTCCGGAAAAATAAAGCACAAGAGCACGATTAAAAAATCTTATGCGCTCGAAGCCTCTTTAGCTTTCTTTTTATAAATGCGCAGCGGTTCCGTTTCGCCCAAAACGACTTTGTCGTCAACGACGATTTCGCCGACGCCTTCCATTGACGGCAATTCGAACATCGTTTCCAACAACAGCCGTTCGATGATTGCGCGCAGGCCTCTGGCGCCTGTTTTGCGTTCGACGGCTTTTTTGGCGATTTCGCGCAGCGCCTGCGGCGTAAACGTCAGCCGGACGTTTTCCATGGAAAATAAAGTCTGGTACTGTTTGACCAAAGCGTTTTTCGGTTCCGTCAAAATTGTTACCAAAGCGTCTTCGTCCAAGTCTTCCAGCGTTGCCAGAACGGGAACGCGGCCGATAAATTCGGGAATCAACCCGAATTTCAACAAATCTTCCGGTTCGACGTCGCGCAGGACTTCGCCCGTTTTGCGTTCGTCGGGACCGGAAACGTTCGCGCCGAATCCGATAGAGGATTTATTTGTTCTTTGCGCGATAACCTTTTCCAATCCGGCAAAAGCGCCGCCGCAAATAAACAGGATATTCGTCGTATCGACCTGAATGAATTCCTGCTGGGGGTGTTTGCGCCCGCCCTGCGGCGGAACGGAAGCGACCGTGCCTTCCATGATTTTCAGCAAAGCCTGCTGTACGCCTTCGCCCGAAACGTCGCGCGTGATTGACGGGTTTTCGGATTTTCTGGAAATCTTGTCAATTTCATCAATGTAAATAATGCCGCGCTGGGCCTTTTCAACATTGTAATCCGCCGCCTGCAACAGTTTTAAAATAATGTTTTCAACGTCTTCGCCGACATATCCCGCTTCGGTCAGCGTCGTTGCGTCCGCCATGCAGAACGGCACGTCCAAAATACGCGCCAAAGTCTGCGCCATCAGCGTTTTCCCCGATCCCGTCGGGCCGATCAGCAAAATGTTGGATTTTGAAATTTCAACGTCCGATTTGCCTTCGTCCCGGGTCATCAGGCGTTTATAATGATTGTAAACGCTGACGGATAAAACTTTTTTCGCCAATTCCTGGCCGATGACGTAATCGTCAAGAATTTCTTTGATCTTTTTGGGCGCGGGCATATTCCCGGCTTCTTTTACCGTGCTTTCCTGATGTTCTTCCGTGATGATGTCCGTACACAGGCTGATACATTCATCGCAGATAAAGACGTTCGGCCCGGCAATCAGCTTTTTGACTTCATGCTGGCTTTTGCCGCAAAAAGAACAGTACAGCGTTCCTTTTTTATCATCTTTGGACGGTGTTTTAGTCATAGTCGTCAAAATCCTCTTTTGTTCTTTGCCATGCTACTTGGTCGCGCCGGCAAAGGCAATATCATATTAAGACAGTATTTTCGCGCGTTTTATTCGGCCGGTTTCGGACGCGTCGAAACAACTTCGTCGATCAAACCGAAAGCTTTGGCTTCTTCGGCGCTCATAAAATTATCGCGTTCCATTGCTTTTTCGATCGTTTCCAAACTTTGCCCCGTCTGTTCAACATAAATGTTGTTCAGCCGGGCGCGCAAAGCCAGAATTTCGCGGGCATGGATTTCGATATCCGTCGCCTGTCCCCTGAATCCGCCGGAAGGCTGATGGATCATCACGCGCGCATTGGGCAGACAGAACCGTTTTCCTTTTTTCCCGGCGGTCAGCAGCAAAGACCCCATGGACGCTGCCTGGCCGATACACAAAGTCGATACGTCACAACGAATATAGTTCATCGTATCGAAAATTGCCATACCCGACGTTACGACGCCGCCCGGCGAATTGATATAAAAGGCGATGTCTTTGTTCGGGTTTTCCGATTCCAAAAACAAGAGCTGGGCGCAGATCAGGCTGGCAACTTCGTCATGGACTTCGCCTGTCAGAAAAACGATTCGTTCTTTTAACAGACGGGAGTAAATATCAAACGACCGTTCGCCGCGGCTGGTTTGTTCAATTACCATCGGCACCAGAGTATTCATATAAACGTCCATCGGATCGCGTTCGCGCATAATATAGTTCTCCTGTTTTTTTATTCGATTAAAGGAACCGCCGGAAATTTCCCGCGGTTCCCCCTTTAGTTCAAACAAAGAAAAGTTTCAAAAACGTTATTTATCCGTTTTTTTCCTGGCCGCCGGTTTTTTAGCCGGTTTCTTTTCTTCGGCATCGGCGGTTTCTTCTTTGGTTTTTGCTTTTTTGGCCGGCTTCTTTTCTTCGGCTTTGTCCGCGGCTTTAGCTGCTTTCTTTGCCTTTTTGGCCGGTTTTTTGGCGTCTTCGGCGTCGGCTTTGTATAATTCTTCGGGCGTTACTTTCTTTTCGTTCAGTTTGACGGCCTTTAAAATAAAGTCGATCACTTTTTCTTCAAACAGCGGCGCGCGCAGTCTGTCCAGCATTTCGGGGTGTTTCGCATAAAAATCGAAAACAGCCTTTTCCTGTCCGGGGAACTGGCGGGCTTCCATCATAATCGCGCGGTTCAGATCGGCGTCCGTAACGGCGATTTTGTTTTTCATGCCGATTTCGGCCAGCAGCAGCCCCAGACGGACGCGGCGTTCGGCAATCGCGCGGTATTCGTCGCGCAGTTCGTCATCGGATTTGCCGGCGTCGTCTTCGTCCAGCTGGTTTTTATCTTTGGCAGCCTGCACCTGTTTCCAGATCGCGTCGAATTCCAGGTCAAGCATGCTTTCCGGAACGGGAAAGTCGTGCGCGTCGGCCAAAGCGTCCAGCAGAACGCGTTTCAGATTGCTCATGGAAACGCTTTCATAT
>JAJXEL010000095.1:5274-8360 GCA_021639925.1 Alphaproteobacteria bacterium
TTTTGCAAATTCGTCATTGATTTCCGCGGCTTTTTTCGCGCGCAGTTCTTTGACGGTCACGGCGAAAACAGCGTCTTTGCCGGCCAAATCCTTGGCGTGGTAATCAGCGGGGAAGGGGACTTTTACATCTGCCTTTTCGCCGGCTTTTTTACCGACCAGCTGATCTTCAAATCCGGGGATAAAGGAACCGGATCCCAGTTCCAGAGAATAATTTTCCCCTTTGCCGCCGGGGAATTCGACGCCGTCAATGGACCCGACGAAATCAATAACGGCGATATCGCCGTTTTTCGCCGCGCGGTCTTCTTTGACCGGTTCGGAATCGCTGCGGGCGGCAGCCAGCCGTTCCAAAGCCTTTTCGATTTCTTCTTCGGGAATATCGGCGATCAGCTTTTCCAAAGAAATGGTAGCAAAATCAACGGGCGTAATTTCGGGAACGACTTCGACGTCCAGCGTGAATTCCAGATCTTTGCCTTCGTCAAAGGCGGTGATTTCGATTTTCGGGCGCATTGCCGGACGCAAAGAACGTTCGGACAAGGTTTTGGACGTTTCGGACTGGATCAGTTCGTCCAATACTTCGCCCATGACGGCCTTTTCATAACGCTGACGCAAAAAGCTTTCCGGAGCCTTTCCTTTGCGGAAACCGGGAATAGTCGCGTTTTCGCCGATTGATTTGATTTTGTCCGTAACTTTGGCAGCGATTGTTTCCGCGGGAACAACCACTTTAAATCCGTGTTTCAGCCCTTCAGCTTTTGTTTCAGTTACCTGCATATCCTTTTTCCTAAAAAATTCAAAAACATTTCAAAAGTCCGACAAAGCCAAAAAGTGGTGCGGGCGAAGGGACTTGAACCCCCACGGCCAAAGCCACCAGAACCTAAATCTGGCGTGTCTGCCAATTTCACCACGCCCGCGTTTTTGACTCGTCGAAATACGCTGATGATGTCTATAGCATAAAAATGCGAAACGACAAACATTTTAAATTGTTTTCGGATCATCTTTTTGCCCGGAGGGGTAAAAAGCGTTTTTCTTTCGTTCGTTCCGGTTCGATCCGAAGAGTATTCCGTAAACGCGGATTTTCAAAGATATTAAAAATGATTAACGTCCGGCGTAATCTCCTTTCCGCGCATATTTTTAATTGACAAAAAAAAACGCTTCGCATATAAATCCTGCATGCGGGGCCGGCATAGCTCAGTTGGTAGAGCAGTTGATTTGTAATCATCAGGTCGGGAGTTCAAGTCTCTCTGCCGGCACCATTCCAAAGGAGCGGAACGTTAATGTTCCGCTCCTTTTGATTTTGAAACGCCGGTAAATTGGCCGGCGGCCTGCGAAAATGCCGCCGGCGTTTTTAATTTCCTTTATATGTTGAATAACCGTTTGCCGATACGGTCAGCGGAATATGATAGTGCCCGTTCCCCGTCATTTCAAAAACGATTTCGATATACGGGTAAACGGATTTCAGATTTTGGGATTTGAAATAAGGGGCCGTATAAAAACGCAGCTTATAAATGCCGTTGTCGCTGCCTTCGGCCGGGACAAAATTGGCGATACGGCCGTTTTCCGCTGTTTTTTCGGCTTTTTGCAGCTGCCATTCGTTTGTTTCCGGCTTGAATTTAAGCAATTCGACGCGTACGTCCGATGCGGGCACGCCCCGGGTGACGTCCAAAATATGTGTGCTTAACCTGTACAGATTGTCTTGCGCCAGCCCGCCGGGCATGCCGGCAAAGAAAAAAATGCCGCATAAAAAAATGAATTTTTTCATGTTTCGTCTCCGAATTTGTTTTTTTAATGGTAAGTGAATTTTACTTATAAAAAAAGCCCTCCGATCGGAGGGCTTTTGTATTCGGTTATTTGTATTCTTGCGAAAAGCAAACGTCGTCGTAGTCCTCAACGCATACTCTTAATCCATCTTTACAAATATTATATGCCAATTTTTGCGTGCCGCTGCATGATGCGCATTCAAAACCGTCGGCAGTCCACTGATATGTTTCACAGCCTAAATCAGGATATTTTTCACATTTATTATTGCTGTCTAGTCCATATCCTGTGTCGCATTGGGTGCACTTTGTCCCATCATATGTTTTACAATGTTCCGGCATTGTTGTTTTCACACATTGTCCTTCTGCAGTTAAGGAATATCCATCTTTACATGTATAACATTTTCCACAATAAATAGACGCCTCTGCACAATTTTCGGGAGTTTCTTTTGTGCATTCTACGCAAAGCTTTTCTGAGGTAAGTTCATATAAAGGATAACATTCTGCGCAGAGACATTCATCAGAGTTTTCCCATGTTTTACATGTGCCGCCAATTGCGCAGCAGGCTCCGTTGTATAATTCCGAATTGGCGCCGCATTGCAGGCACGTATTACCGGAACATGAAAGACAGTTTGGTATAGAGCAAGAGGCTTGAGAACATTTTCCGTTATTCAGTTCATATCCGCTTTCGCATTGTGTGCAGCCGTTGTAATTGCATTGTTTGCAGTTTTGGGAACAGGGGACACATCGGTCCATATCATGATAATATCCGTCAAAGCAGGATTCGCAGGTTGCATCGTCCGAACAGGTTTTGCAGTCAGCCGGACAGGCAAAGCAGGCCAGTTCCCAATCGTCCCACCAATAACCGTCTTCACAGCTTCCGCCCGTACAGGAACCTCCGGTCAGTTTGTAACCGTCAAAGCATTTTGTGCAGGTGCTGCCCGAAGCGTCGCATACAGCGCAATTTTCCAAGAAATCGCTGCATAAGTTACAAGATCCGCCTTCCATCCAGTAACCGTCTTCGCATTTTGAACACTGTCCTGTTTTTGTATTGCATGCGGCGCAGTGCGCCATGCATGTTTTGTCCGCATCGACGGCTCTGGTCGCGGTAACGATTGTTGCGTTAGTCCAGCCGGAAGTTCCGCCGCCTCTGCCCAGTTTAACGGCTTTTGCCGTGTTAAAAGACATTTTTTCATTGAAAATTGTGTCCGCGCCGGCATATGGCGCCGCCGTAATAAAAAGGAGTGTTAAAAGAAAGATGTTCATTTCAAGATTCCTTTAAAGGTTGTAAATGTTTTATTTTTTTGTATTGGAACGCCTTTGTCTCTATAAATA
>JAJXEL010000096.1 GCA_021639925.1 Alphaproteobacteria bacterium
GGGTATAAGAAAAAAATCCTGTCGGGCAGGCCGAAAACAGGGATCGGTTTAAATATTTAAGGGCAGATATAATGTTTTACCGGTATGTGTAATAACAGCCCATTCGATTTCGCCGTAACTGTAATGCCACCATTCCGGAAAGTAATTCACAAAACCCGCCCGTTGCATTGAACGGCACAGGATTTTTCTGTTTTCTTTTTGCTGGTCAGTCAGGCGGTCATTATCCGGAAAAGTCTGCGTTAATGAATTAAATTCCTGATACTTTGTACCCATGTCCAGTTCTGTTCCGTCGCTGTCGCACAAAGTTAAATCTACTGCCGCGCCTGTTTGATGTCCGCTGCCCTGTTTATAAGGGTTTGCGATGAAAACGTTTGCTTTTTCTTCCAGTTGTGCAGGATCCGTGTCAGGATAACGCTTTTGAAACTCTAATAAAATTTTTTCCCAGCGCAAAATTTGCTTTTTCATCGGGCGGTAAAGTTCGAACGCTTTAAAATAAACACCTTCGGGCAAAAAAGATTTTGCCTGAAACAGCATATCGTATATTTTTTGGCGGACAATAAAATATTCGCACTGCGCCGTATCGCGGAAAACATGCCTGAGATCGCTGTAAACCAGCCGGGGAGGTGTTTCCGTTTCGATTAAATCACACAATAAAGAGTCGTTTCCGACAGTGTGAACGATTTGCATGTTAACGCCCTAAGCAATTTTTCTTTAACAAACCGATCTGAGAAGTTTTTTGTTTTTCGTCCCTGGCATTGGAAACATATTTGACGTCCATGGCGGAAAAAGAACACATGATTTCGCTGTCCAGCCTGTCGGCGTCAACGCATAAATCATTGATCGTGTATTTTTTATTGATAATGGACGCTTTTTTGGTTCGCAGCGCTTTTTCGGGCACATTGGTGACGTCGCAGTTTAACAGCCCCATAGAAATCCGTCCGACGATCGGCGCTTCGTACATATTGTCGCCGTCTGAAAAGAATACTTTTCCTTTATTGCTCAGGCTTCTGGGAATACCGTTGCTGTAACCGATGCCGATAACTGCGATTTTTGTATCTGTTTGCGCTGTAAAAGTCGCGCCGTAACCGACAGTATCGCCCTTTTTAATTTGTTCCGTTTGCAAAACGGGCGCTTCTATCGTCATGACGGGTTCTAAATTCAGTTTGCCGGGCCATACATTGATGCCGCATAAAGCAGCGCCGGAACGGATCTGGGAAATCTTTTCCCCGCTGTTGTTAACCATCATCGCGTCCAAAGCCAGGCTGCCCGGAATCCCTTCAAAGTTTTTCAGCATTTTTTTGTAAACGTCAAACTGATGTTTGTTTTGCTTTTGAACCAAAGGATCCGATTGATCGTCGCCGGCGCACGATAAATGCGACATGACCAGCGACACTTTATTTTCCCGCAGGCGTTCGGGCGTTAACAGGGGCCAGTCCTGTTCTTTGAACCCCAAGCGGTTAAAACCCGTTTCAATATTGATAATACAACCCGTATCGGAATTTTTTGATTTTCCTTTTTCCCAGATTTCCAGCTGTTCGGGATTGTTAAGGACAGGCGTCAGCCGCGCGGCCCTGAACAACGGCATGGTCTGTTCCGACGGGCCGTTTAAAACGTTGATTTGAATGTCCGGAAATTTTTTACGCACATCGGCGCCTTCTTTTGCCGTCGAAACATAAAAATTTTTGCAGCCGCATTCGCGCAAAGCTTTGACCATTTCCAATGCCCCCAGGCCGTATGCGTTTGATTTGACGACCGGGCAGACCTCCGCTCCGTTTGCTTTTTTCCGCAATTCTTCATAATTGTGTTTGACGGCGTTTAAATCAACGCTCATGCGAGGTTGGGAAATTTCTTCGTTTTCCATGTTTATCTTCCGCATCTTTCGGGTAATAAAGCTTTGATGACCGTTGTTTTTTCAACCATATCCGCGTTTTTGTTTTCATTTTTTTTGTTGGTATGGTTGAAAAAGTCTTCTTTGGTTACTTTCAGCAGCAGCCGGGGTTCGTTTCCGTATTTTTTCGTTTCCCCGTAAACCTTCATTCCGACGCTTTGCAAGACAGCCAAAGACGGCTTGTTTTCAGGGTGAACCGTCGCGTTGACGTATTCATACCCCAGTTTTTCAAAAAATATTCGGCCCGTTACGCCGCGCATGGCTTCGGTTACATATCCTTTTCCCTGATGCGCGGGGCTTAAAAAATATCCCATATCGGCCATTCCGATTTGTCCGCCCCAGTCGTTTTGATCCAAAGGTTCCAATTCGCCGACAATAAAACCGATCATTTTATGAGGAGACGATTTTTCCGTAATCGCCAAACCCAGCGTTTTTCTGGGGGTTTCCTGCTGCTGGGCAACGGCATCTTTGCAAAAACGGGCGGCGTCCCCGCTTTTTTGCAAAGCGTAATACGGCCTGTTTTCCGGGGTTTTGGCGATTTCCTGTCTGATTTGTTCCAAAGAAAATACATCTGCCGGCGTAATTTCCCGGATAAGCAGGTTTTTGGTCAGGATATGTATATTTTTCATCTTTCTTCTTCATATATTTTTTTCGAAAAAGTAGCGTTGTTTTTCGTTAAAGTCAAACCTTTTTCGATAAAAAGGGTTTTTGCCGATATGGAAAAACGAAGATCGGGGTAAATTTTCTATTATTTCGGATTATTCAAAGCATAAAAAAGGCTTCCCGTAGGAAGCCTTTTTATTTTTTTATAATAAGTTACATCGCCTGGGAAACGGCAACCGCGACGGCGACGGAAGCGCCGACCATCGGGTTGTTGCCCATGCCGATCAAGCCCATCATTTCGACGTGCGCCGGAACGGAAGAAGATCCCGCGAACTGCGCATCGCCGTGCATGCGGCCCATCGTGTCCGTCATACCGTAAGAAGCGGGACCCGCGGCAACGTTGTCCGGGTGCAGCGTACGGCCCGTACCGCCGCCGGAAGCAACCGAGAAATATTTCTTGCCGTTTTCGATCGCCCACTTTTTGTACGTACCCGCAACCGGGTGCTGGAAACGTGTCGGGTTGGTCGAATTTCCGGTAATGGAAACGTCAACGCCTTCTTTGGCCATAATGGCAACGCCTTCAGAAACGTCATCGGCGCCATAGCAGCGGACTTTCGCGCGGTCGCCTTTGGAAAACGGCTTTTCGGAAACGATTTTCAATTCGCCCGTTTTATAGTCGTATTCCGTTTCAACCGACGTAAAGCCGTTGATGCGGGAAATGATGTAGGCGGCGTCCTTACCCAAGCCGTTCAAAATAACGCGCAGCGGTTCTTTGCGGACTTTGTTGGCTGTCAGAGCAATACCGATCGCGCCTTCGGCGGCGGCAAAAGATTCGTGACCGGCCAAAAAGCAGAAGCACTTCGTTTCTTCGCGCAGCAGCATGGCGGCCAGATTGCCGTGGCCCAGACCGACTTTGCGCTGGTCGGCGACGGATCCCGGAATGCAGAAAGCCTGCAGGCCGACGCCGATTTTTTCCGCCGCGTCCGCAGCGTTTTTCGCACCGGTTTTAATGGCAATTGCAGCGCCCAGCGTATAAGCCCAGCATGCATTTTCAAAACAAATCGGCTGAATGCCCTTGACAATGGCGGCGACGTCTATGCCTTTGTCTTTGCAGATTTTGTCGGCTTCTTCAATATTGGCGATACCGTATTCTTTGCAGCATTTTTCAATCTGCGCAATGCGGCGTTCATATCCTTCAAAAAGACTCATTTTCAAACTCCTTATTCTTTGCGCGGATCAATAACTTTAACGGCGTCTTCAAAACGGCCTTTGGTCGAAACGTTCTTTTCGAACGCTTCTTTCGGATCAACGCCTTTTTTGATCGCTTCCATCATTTTGCCCAAATGTACGGTTTTGTAACCGATGACTTCGCCGTTTTCGTCCAGACCTTCGGCCAAAACATAACCTTCGGCCATTTCCAGGTAACGCACGCCTTTGGGTTCCGTGGAATACATCGTGCCGACCTGGGAACGCAGGCCTTTGCCCAGATCTTCCAACCCGGCGCCGACAGGCAGACCGTCATCGGAAAAAGCAGACTGCGTACGGCCGTAAACGATCTGCAAAAACAGTTCGCGCATCGCAACGTTGATCGCATCGCAGACCAGGTCCGTGTTTAATGCTTCCAAAATCGTTTTGCCGGGCAGGACTTCGGCGGCCATCGCGGCGGAATGCGTCATGCCGGAACAACCGATTGTTTCAACCAAAGCTTCGCGAATCACGCCTTCTTTGACGTTCAGGGTCAGCTTGCAGGTTCCCTGCTGCGGGGCGCAGGCGCCCACGCCGTGGGTTAAACCGGAAACGTCCTTGATTTCTTTTGACTTGACCCATTTTCCTTCTTCGGGAATCGGGGCCGGATCGTGACGCGCACCTTTGGTTACGGGGCACATCTCCTGCACTTCGTGCGAACACATATAAGAACAAGTCATTTTAATGCTTACTCCAGTAAGAAAAATTGAATTACGTTTTTCTTTATATCCTTATTGTCGTGACAATTACACCTTTTTTTTAACCGATCTTTGATTTTTATAAGGTTTTTTTTGTTAATCCTTTTTGTTAAATTGAAAAATAAATTTTAAGGGAGAGGAATATGAAAGTAATCGCCTTTAACGGCAGTCCGCGCCAAAACGGAAATACGGCGTCTTTAATTTGGGCTGTTTTTCAGGAATTGGCCGAAGAAGAAATTGACGTCGAAATGATTCAGCTGGGCGGTCGTTTGATCCGGCCGTGCACCGCTTGCGGCGAATGTCATCATAATCAGGACAGGCGGTGCGTTATTAAAGACGATATTGTCAACGAATGTGTTGACAAAATGATTGAAGCGGACGGGATTATTCTGGGATCTTCGGTTCATTTCGGCGATGTTACCGGCCAGATGAAAATGCTGATTGACCGGGCCGGAATGGTTTCGGGCGCCAATGCTGATTCTTTTCGCCGCAAAGCCGGCGCCGGTATCGTTGCCGCCAGGCGCTGCGGGGCGATGAATGCTTTTCATACGTTGAACAATTTTTTTCTGCTGCGTGAAATGATCGTTGTCGGATCCAATTATTGGAACATCGGGTACGGCCGTGAAACGGGCGACGTCATGCAAGATGAAGAAGCTTTGCGTACTATGCGCCGTCTGGGAAAAAACATGGCGTGGACATTAAAGAAATTAAAGGCGTAACAAAACGGCTCCGCAGCGGAGCCGTTTTGTTATTCTTTGTTTTCATTTGCCGGCGGCGTAACGTCGCGGGCTTCGGCTTCAATAATCGTTTCGGCGATTTTTTCCGCGTCTTCATAAGATTTTTGCAGCTCGGCCTGTTCTTTTTCCTGCCGGCAGCAGCAGGATTTTCCGAAAATGCTTTTTATTTTCGAACATACCGGGCAGTTGCTGCAGCAAAACGACCAGTCTTTGCGGTACATCAGGTACCATATGCCGGTTCCCAAAACCGCCAAAGTACCGGCGGAAACGATTTCAACGTCTTTGAATTGAAAGCGCGTTTCCAACGACATCTGCAGCATACGCAGTCCCAGCAGAATTAAAACAAACGCGGCTAACTTTATACCGAACCGGTATTCATTCGACCGGTTGGCATGGCCTTTGAAAGACAGTTTATAAAATAACAGGTAAAACGGCAGTTCCATGATAATATAACCGGTTGCGATCAGCAAAACGTTGGTCAGTATGATCGAAACGGACCCCAGCCAGGCCAAAAACGGAACCGCCAGGCTGACAGTTTTTAAAAACAGCAGAATAGAAGCCAGACGCAGGACAAATTCCGCCGCGAATAACAGGAAAAACAAAGCGGTTCGTTTAATGAAAGGCCATGAAAACAACCGGATTACGATTTCAGACGCGCCGGGCGATATCTGTCCGTTTCGCAAAATGGCTTTTAATTTGTCTTTAGGCATAAAAACCAGACACCCCATTGTCCGGCAGAAAAACAAAAACAGAAAAAATACCGCGCAGGCAAACAGCACAAAAGGCGTGTTGACATACAGTTCCAATATCAGCGGGTCAAGCTGGTATCCCCACCATAACAGCAGGGCATAAAACAGGATAATTTTCAAAATACTGCGGCAGATAAAATTAAACCGTTGATTTTTCGTCATAAAATACCTCGTCAATACTTTTTAAAGCGGCATTATAATATATAACCGTCAAAATTGCTATCGGTTAAGGCGGAACAATTCCGTCCGGACAGTATCTTTTCGGGTTATATTAATGTCGTTTGTTTTAACGCCGCGGCAATAAATCCTTTGAAAACGGGGTGCGGTTCAAAAGAACGGGATTTAAATTCGGGGTGAAACTGTACGGCGATAAAAAACGGGTGATCCTTTAATTCAACGATTTCCGGCAACAGCCCGTCAGGCGAAACACCTGAAATAATCAGACCTTTTTCTTCCAGCCGGCGCGCGACGGGCATGCTGACTTCATAACGGTGGCGGTGGCGTTCGTGAATCATTTCCGCGCCGCCGTACAATTTTGACGCCAAGGTACCCGGTTCCAGCCGGCAGGGGTAAGCGCCCAGCCGCATCGTGCCCCCGACGTCTGTTTTTTCCGTGCGGATTTGTTTCTTTCCGTCCTGTTCCCATTCGGTCATCAAAGCGACGACGGGCGTGCCGTTTTTGGTAAATTCCGTGGAATTGGCGTCCTTAATGCCCAAAAGGCTGCGGGCGGCTTCGATAACGGCGGTCTGCATGCCCAGACAAATGCCGAAGAAAGGAATTTTCTTTTCCCGGGCGTAACGTTCCGCGATCATTTTGCCTTCAACGCCGCGGTTGCCGAACCCGCCGGGAACCAGGATCCCCTGAATACCGGCAAAAGCATGGTCAATTTGTTCGGGCGTCATTGTTTCCAGCGTATCCGATTCGATCCATTTGACACGGACTTTTGTTTTATGAGCAATCCCCGCGTGGAATAACGCTTCGTTTAAAGATTTATAAGCGTCGGGCAGGCCGCAGTATTTGCCGACGACGGCGATCGTCGTTTCGTGTTCCCACGCGCCGATCGTGTCAATAATGGATTTCCATTTCGTCAAATCGGGGGCGGGAGCCGTTTCCAACATACCGAAGTGTTTTAAAATTTGGCGGTCCAGGCCTTCTTCGTGATATTGCAGGGGAATTTTATAAATGCTGTCGGCGTCCAGCGCGATAATGACGTCTTCGGGCGCGATATTGCAAAACAAACCGATTTTCCGGCGTTCCGAATCCGACAGCATCATTTGTGAACGGCACAACAGGATATCAGGCTGGATTCCCGTTTCCAGCAGCTGTTTGACGGAATGCTGTGTCGGTTTTGTTTTTAATTCGCCGGCCGTCGGTATGTAAGGCAGCAGCGTTAAATGCAAAAACAGACAGTTGCCGCGTCCGGCCGTAATGGCGAATTGGCGGATTGCTTCTAAAAACAAAGTGCCTTCGATATCGCCGACCGTACCGCCGATTTCATATAAGACGAAATCTTCGTCTGTTAAATCCGATTCGATAAAATGTTTGATTTCGTCCGTGACATGCGGAATAGCCTGAACAGTCGCGCCCAGATATTCGCCGCGGCGTTCCTTCATTAACACGTTATAATAAATCTTGCCGCCGGACACGGAATCCGTTTTATGGCAGGGAACGCCCGTAAAACGTTCGTAATGTCCCAGATCCAGGTCTGTTTCCGCGCCGTCTTCAGTCACAAAGACTTCGCCGTGCTGATAAGGCGACATCGTGCCGGGGTCAATGTTCAGGTAAGGATCCATTTTACGCATGCGGACTTTGTATCCCCGCGCCTGCAGCAGCGCGCCGAGCGCGGCGGAAGCCATTCCCTTGCCCAATGAAGAAACGACGCCGCCCGTTATGAAAATATATTTTGTCATTTTGGTTTTCCCCCGACTTGGTTCTGTTTCGGGCTATCATATAAAGAAGTCTGACAATGTAAAGCGATTTTAAGGTGTTTTTAATATTCCGGTCATAAAGTAAAAAAAGAAACTTTAGGAAAGACAGGTAATGAAAAAAGTATTGTTTTCTTTGATTTTTTTTGTTTCCGCCGCCGTTTTGGCCGGCTGTGTCCACAACGAATCGATGTATCGGTCGGAAACGGACGGCGCCAACGGTACATCGCCGAGCTTTGCCCAGTTTAACGATATTCCCATTCCCGAAAAGGCAACGATGGATTTAAAATCGACTTTGCTGCTGGGCGGGTCGAGCGCGTGGATCGGACGGCTGGTCTTTGCCGCGCCGTATACGTTAAACGGTATGTTTGATTTTTATATGTCCGAAATGCCGAAGTTCGGCTGGAAAGAAGTCACCGTCGTGCGTTCAAAGGTCAGCGTACTGTCTTTTACGAATTCAGACCGCGTCGCGACGATCCAGCTGGAACCTGATATGGTGAAC
>JAJXEL010000234.1 GCA_021639925.1 Alphaproteobacteria bacterium
CCCCATAAAAAAACGCCCCTGAACGGGACGTTTTCTTTATGGTAGCGGAGGAGGGATTCGAACCCCCGACACGCGGATTATGATTCCGCTGCTCTAACCAACTGAGCTACTCCGCCATCAATTGATGAGGTTTTTTACCGTGTTTTGGACGGACTGTCAATACGTTTCTTTGATCCCGTTTCTTTTTTCCCCGCGCCGGCGGCCGCAATCTGTTTTTCCAACGTTTTTACCTGCGCTTTTAATTCTTCCAAAGCTTTCATCATCGGGTCTGTTTTTTCCGCGGCATAAGCTTCAAAACACTTTTCCGTCTTTTTGCGGCAGCGCACGATCTGCGCCGGCACGCCGACGGCCGTTGCCGAATCGGGAACGTCCTTTAATACGACGGCGTTCGAACCGATCCGCGCATCGTCGCCGATCACAATCGGACCCAACAGTTTCGCGCCCGCGCCGACAATAACGCGGTTGCCCAGCGTCGGGTGGCGTTTGCCCTGGCTGGCCGACGTGCCGCCCAGCGTAACGCCGTGGTATAACGTAACGTCGTCGCCGATTTCGGCCGTTTCGCCGATCACAACGCCGGTCGCATGGTCAATAAACAGATTTTTTCCGATTCGGGCCGCGGGGTGAATATCGACTCCGGTTAAAAAACGTCCGAAAGCCGAAATCAACCGCGCCGTTGTGAAAAAATTTTTTTTCCACAAATAATGAGCCAAACGATACAGCATTATTGCGTGAAGTCCCGGATAACAAAGAAATACTTCGATTTTTGACCGCGCGGCCGGGTCGCGCTGTAAAACCGAATCAGAATATTCGGACGCTTTTGAAAATATTTCTTTTGTCAGACGCTTGAACATTGTACCTTCATTTCGCTAATATGGACTTTTCTACAGCTTATAACCCACCCTTTGCAAGGTTTCAATATGCCAGAAATTATTTTTAACGGTCCCGAAGGACGATTGGAAGGCCGCTATCAGCCGGGAAACAGTGAAGAAGCTCCGCTGGCTCTTATTCTGCACCCTCACCCGCAGATGCCGAACGGCACGATGAACAACCGGGTGACGTATACATTATTTCAGACGTTTAACGCGCTGGGGTTCGCCGTGCTGCGGTTTAATTTCCGCGGCGTCGGGCGTTCGCAGGGCGTTTATGACGAAGGCCAGGGGGAATTGGGCGACGCCGCCGCGGCGCTGGACTGGCTGCAAATGATGAACCGCAACGCCAAAACGTGTTGGATCGCAGGGTATTCTTTCGGCGCGTGGATCGGTATGCAGCTGTTGATGCGACGCCCTGAAATTTCAGGCTTTATTTCCGTGGCGCCTCCCGCCAATTCGAAGGATTTTTCATTTCTGGCGCCTTGTCCGGCTTCCGGATTGATCGTTCACGGCGGGGAAGACGAATTAATTCCCGAAGCTTCTGTCGCCGCTTTGGCTGACAAGCTGTCGGGCCAGCGTAATGTTCATATTCGTTATGCGATGTTTCCTCATGCCGGTCATGATTTTGAAAACCATTTAAAGGATATCAGCCTGACCGTACGTGATTATGTGACGGATATTATGACCAGAAAACATAAAAAGTCAGCCAAGGGCAAAGGCGGTAAAAAAAT
>JAJXEL010000097.1:0-512 GCA_021639925.1 Alphaproteobacteria bacterium
TGTCAAGCCTACTTTGGATTAAGAGTTTTCCTGGCTTTTCATCAATTTGCCTATTTTTTAGGCAAATAACATAACCCTTTGTTTCTACAATGTTTTTTATAATCAAGCATTATTTTTATTTTTTTTCGATATCTTTTGCTTGATTTATTTTTTCAGCTGGAATAGCTCCTCTTTCCTGTGGATAACTTTTGCGAAAAGCGAATGACTCGTTACTTTACAAGGGGTACGAACAAAATAACAAAAAAAGACTCGCTTTTTTATTTCTTTTTTTCGCCCGGACAGGCGCCGTCAAATTTTAAAATCTGCCCCGAAACGCCCGGCGTCAACGCTAAAAAACAAACGGCTTCAATAATCCGGCGTTCAACAGATTCGTCATATTGCCCGAACGTCACGGCCAGACCGTTGACACGGATTTTATCTTTAAACCGGCGCGCGGCCCAGCCGACCAGACTGTCCATGGCCAAACAGCTGAGCGCATATGAAGAAAATTCGTCGGGCGGCTGGTGATAAAC
>JAJXEL010000097.1:522-8325 GCA_021639925.1 Alphaproteobacteria bacterium
CAAAATGCTGCCGACGCGCCCTTTGGGCAGGCAGCGGGCAAAAGCGTTCATCAAAAGAAAAGGAGCGCGCAAATTAACGGAAGTATTAATGTCCCACCCCGCCGCGGTTTCTTCCGGCGAAAAAGCGCCGGCCTGACAAACCAGCAGATCCACCGGCCCGTATGTCCGGGAAACGGAATCCAGCAAATCCTGCGTTTCATCAAAAGAATTAAAATCCGCGCGAAAATACGCCGTTTTGACTTGATACGTCTGACGCAGGTCTTCGACCAGATGCGTTGCTTCGGCGACGGCCGTATGACAATGTACGATTACGTTATATCCGCGCGCCGCCAGAGCATGAGCGATTTCACGTCCCCTCCTGTGCGCGCCGCCCGTAATCAGCGCCGTTTTGGCGGCGGGCGGCTGTTTTATTTCCGCAGGCAGAGGCTGCGTTAAAAAAGCCGGCAGATCGTCATTTTTTTCTTCGGCGGCAAGGGACGGCATTATTTCCGAAAAAATTTTCCCCGGCCTGTCCGCCGGCGACACTGTTTTCGGCAAAGCGGCGCTGCCCGCCAGCAAAGACGGCAGCTGCGCTTTTTCCGACAGGATTTCCGTTTCTCCGGATTTGACGATTTCCCCTTTTGTTGTCTGAAACGTTACTTTTACCGCGCTTTTCGCCGCCGCGGAAGCGTCCGTCCGGATTCTGACGCAGGACAGCAGAGCTTCATAAACGGCAGGGGCAGCCTCCCCTTTTATAAACAAACGGCAGCCTTTGGATTCAATCAGGAATGTCGTTCCCGCGGCCGGCAGAGTCTGCTGATCTTCAAAACCTTCCAGAAAAAGAACGTCGTCAAAATCATCGGGAATTTCAATACAAGCCGACAAAACCGGTCCGCTGATTTCCGGCAGCGGCAGAACAGCGCCGATGACACGGTTGCGCGTCAACGCCGCGAAATTACGTTCCCCGATATGCAGGCAAAAAGAAATTTCAGGTTTTTCCCCGCCGGAAAAGCTTAATACAACGCTGGCATTATCTTCCTGCGGCGTTAATAAAAAACGGCGTGTCTGATCAGGATTCAGCCCGGGATACAATCCGTACCCGAAGCTGTGAAAAATATCCCCTTTTAAAACAAAGATCCGCCCGTTGTTCGACTGCCAGACCAAAACAGGCCGATGCGTACCGGGGCCGGCTTCCCGCGCTGGCGCGACCGTTTCGCCGTCAGCGCGCCGCCAGACGATTTCGCCTTGTTCCAAAACGGGCGTCAATCCGTCTTCTTCCGGCGGTTTTAAAAATTTCCAAAACCCGTTGCGCCCGCCGGCGGCGTCGTTAAACCATACGGCATCTTTGTTCAGGGTATGACCGTTTTTTACAATAAAGAAAACAGGCGTTTTTCCGTTTAAACGGTTACCCAGAAAAACAGAGCTGACATTACTGATCAGCGTATCGGGCCCGACATTGGGAAACAAGGTCCGAATATCCCGGAAAGTCCCGGCGTCAAGCGTATAAAATCCGACAAAATGGCCGCCCGACAGCGCTTCTAAAAAAGTCACCTTGACAGGCGTGCCGTCATTAATCCGCAAAACAGACGCATCAAGAAAAAAAGACTTTTTCGCCATTATTTCCCCCGCCGGTTATTTCCGCGGTTGTTTATTTAAATACGGCAGGCAACGTCTGAACGGCACCGTCAAAGCCGTATACCACGGAAAATAGCGGATCCCGGCCCTTTTCCGGGCATAATACAGGCAGGCTTCGGCACAGGCCTGCGGATCCAAAGGCTTTTGGTACAGCGCATGTTTTCTTTCGCCGACCGTATCCCAATCGTCTGCCTTGACCGTTGTCACGCTGACATGACTTTGCGCCATCTGCATTCTAAACCCCTGAAGCCAGACATGCAAAGCCGCCTTTGTCGATCCGAACGCATAATTGTCCGGCATGCCGTATTCGCCCGCCGCCGATCCCAAAACAATGATTTCGCCGCACGTCTGTTTTTGCAAAACCGGAGCAATGGCAGACAGAAAATAAACCTGAGAAAAATAATTGATCTGAAACATGTTTTTAATCTTTCCCAGATCCCTGCCGCATTCTTTTTGCGTATACGCCGTTTCCAGCGCCGAAAAAACGCTGATAATGTTTTTCGCCGCCGTTTCGCATTGTTCTACCGTTTTGACAAAAGAATCCAGATTTGACGTGTCCAGATCAATCGTTGAAACGTCAACGTCGGGATAACGCGCCCGGACGTCGTCCGCCGCCAAAGTCAAATCGTCGCCGGCCTTTCCCAGCAGGATAACGTCGTTATCGTTTTTTGCCGCTTCGCGGGCAAAAGCGCGGCCGACAACGCCGGATCCGCCCAAAATTATCCACGTGCGTTTATTGTTCATTTTTTCTCTCCTTCGCAAACAGGCGGCGGCCGAAGTTTGAATCAAATTTTTTCTGCGGATCGAAAGTATCCCGGGCCTTGATGAATTTTTCCAAATGCCTGTACATCAGCACCAGATTGCGCGGTTCCAGCAAAGCGTCGTCCTGTAAGGAAACGCGGCCGTTATGTTCGCCGGCGACCGTAATCAAATGCTTTAAAAAATCCTCCAGCCCTTTACGGCGGATAAAATCCAGGCTGATCGTATATCCGCGCTGGGCAGCGCCCAAATAAGACAGGCTGTCGTCCTTTGTCAGCACCAAAACCGCGCGGCAGGCGCTGACGCGCGTTTGCGACAGCTCTGTTAAAATACGGCGGATCGCCTGCGGGCCTTCCGCTTCCGAAAAAGAAAGCTGCAGCTGATAAACCCCTTTTTGCGAAAACAGGCGCACATTGTCCGACGGATACAAAAATTCCTCATAAGCTTCGACTTTCCTGCCGGACGACGAAGACAAACGGTAACGCAGGTTTTTAAAAAACGGCAGCGAAGAAAGATACAACGCCGGATGCGGCAAAGGCAGTTTAATCTTTGGCAAAGAAAACAACGGAACCGTCGCGGGGTCTTTGGTAAACGAAGCCGTCGTCAGAATACTGCGCCCCACCGCGTCCAAACGGGCGGAAGTGTCAATCCAGACCGAACAGAAATCAGCCGTCTTTCGCGCGTTTTTCAACGCTTCCATCAAATCGTTCAGGTTTGCCAGCCGGCGTTTTTCAACGACAACGTTTTCTTCGGGACGTTTCAACAGCGTGATCGAAACCAGGACGATCACACCGATCAGCCCCTGGCCGCCGACGACGGCTTTAAACAGATCTTCGTTTTCGGAACTGCTTGCCCGGACTGTTTTGCCGTCCGCCAGGACAACGTCAATCCAGTTGACCGATTTGGCCAGCGACGTCTTTTTATGTCCGTTTTGGCCGATAATATTGGCCGCGATCGCCCCGCCCAGCGTATGTTGTCCCGATCCCGTCGCAGTCGCCAGCATAAATCCCCGCGGCCCGTACAGTTCGGTAATTGTTTTTAACGTAACGCCGGGTTCGCAGACCAGTTCGCCTGTTTTTTCATCAAAAGAACGAATACAATCCAACCGCCCCGACATCATAACGGCGCCTTCGGCATTGATTGCCTGATCGGCATAACTGCTGCCCGAACCGCGGGCGATAATGCCGTTTTTCCCGACCTGTTCCAAATATTTTGCCACGTCGGCAACGCGGTCGGGCCGGCAGACCTGGGAAACAGCCGAATCTGTATGGCCTCTGCCGCCAAGCTTCATTTCATACCAATGCATTATACGCGACTCCCCACTAAAACCGGGGAATAGTGTACTCGAAAAAAAAACAGAAATGAAGAGGTTTAAACGTTAAAAAACTATGGCCGGACGCTGTCCATATATGATTTCAGTTCCGCCGCCAGCGACTTTTCCGGCCGCCCGCCCCAAATACGGATAATTTCCGCCGCAGACAACGCCGCCAGTTTTCCCGCGGCAGGCAGGCTTAATCCCTGCGACAAACCGAATAAAAATCCCCCCGCAAACGCGTCGCCGGCCCCCGTGCTGTCAACAACGGACTGATGATTTTCAGAAGCGACCGTCGCAACGCCTTCATGTGAAAAAATACAGGCCCCCCGTGCGCCCCGGGTCATAGCCAAAACCTGCCGGCGGTCGGTCAGAACCCCCATAAACGCGTCCATATCCGTTATACTGCGGTCAATTTCAAAGCACCCGCGGATTTCGCGTTCATTGCCGATCAAAATATCGGCCTGCGTACGGATCGTTTCAATGACTTCCTGAACGGCAACGGCCCGGAAATTCAAATCGTGCATGTTAAACGCCACCTTGATCCCCGCGTCTTTAGCCGTTTTCAGCGCCATAGCCACCGCCTGGCGCGCGCGGCGGGAAACCAGCATCTGGCCTTCGATAAACAAAATCCCTGATTCTAAAATCGTCTGCGTATCAATGTCTTCTTCTTCGATTTCTTCGCAGATCCCCATATTAAAAGCAAACGTGCGGTCATGATCGGGCGTCACCATGACCAGGCACCTGGCCGTCGCCCGGTCAATATCCCGGTCAAACGGCACCAAAGGCACACATGATTTAACGCCTGACAGGTCGAAAGCTTCCTTGAACTTTTCCCCCATTGTGTCCGTGCAGGCTTTGCCGATAAAAGCGGCTTTGCCGCCCAAAGACGCGACCGTCGCCATCGCATTGGCCGCCGTCCCGCCCGGAATAACCCGCGAATCCGTCAGGTTTTTGCGGACTTCGCGCAAAACGGAAATAGGCAGAACGTTCCCCTGTCCTTTGATTAAAGAATATCGCTGAAGAAAATCTTCCGTGACATTGGCAACAACATCTACAAACGCCACGCCGATAGCGGTTACGTCAAAATTACTCATAAGGACAGTTTCTCCATCTGAATCACGTTATCGGAATCCCTTTATATCGACAGATGTTCTAAAAGGCGAGTCAAAAATAAATAAATCGTCAACATCAGACAAACCGCGCCGTCCGGAACGCGACAAAACGCACCGGCCGGCCGCCGCGGCCGCGTTTATTAAAGACAATCCTTCGTATTACAACGATTCGCCATACAAAACGGCAAAAACCGGTTTTCCGGGCCGCGTTTTAAATCAGCATCAATTCCTGTTCCTGCTTTTTGCCTTTGGGCGCGGGGTGGGGACGGCAGACAAGAACCAGCTTGCCGTTTTTCGCCGTTAAAGACGCCGTGCCGCCATGCGTCAGATTGCCGAATAAAATTTCTTCGGCCAACGGCTTTTTCACATATTCCTGAATGATCCGCGCCAGAGGACGGGCGCCGTTTTTCGGATCAAACCCTTTTTTAATCAGCCATTCGCGGGCGGAAAAATTGACGGCCAGCTCAATCTTTTTTTCTGTCAGCAACGTCTCCAGCTGGGAAATAAATTTGTCCGCAATGCGTCCCATAATTTCCTGATTCAGCCGTTCAAACGGCACGATCGCGTCCAGCCGGTTTCTGAATTCGGGCGTAAACAGGCGGTCAATGGCTTCCTTATCTTCGCCTTCGCGCTCTTCGCGCACGAAACCTACGGCAGGCTTTGACATATCGGCGGCCCCGGCATTGGTCGTCATAATCAAAACAACGTTGGAAAAATCTATTTTTTTGCCGTTGGAATCCGTCAGTTTGCCATAATCCATCACCTGCAGCAGCACATTGAACAAATCGGGGTGCGCTTTTTCGATTTCATCAAGCAGCAAAACCGCGTAAGGGTGCTGATCCACGGCGTCGGTCAATAACCCGCCCTGATCAAAACCGACGTATCCCGGCGGTGTGCCGATTAAACGCGAAATCGAATGTTTTTCCATATATTCCGACATATCGAAACGCAGCAATTCAACCCCCAGCGTTTTTGCCAGCTGGCGCGCGACTTCGGTTTTTCCGACGCCGGTCGGCCCGGAAAACAAATAGCTGCCGATCGGTTTTTCGGGTTCGCGCAGGCCGGCCCGCGCCATTTTTATTGAAGAAACCAACGTTTCGATCGCTCTGTTCTGGCCGAAAACCGTCAGCTTTAAATCCCGTTCCAGAAAACGCAGCGCTTCAGTGTCGTCAACGCTCATCGTTTTTGCGGGAATATTAGTCATTTTGGAAACGATCTGTTCGATATCCTGCGGCGTAATCTGCTTTTTTTTCCTGCCGGGCTGCAAAGCTCTGGCAGCGCCGGCTTCGTCAAGCACGTCAATCGCTTTGTCAGGCAGTTTTCTGTCGTGCAGGTAACGCACGGACAAATCGACCGCCGTTTTGATCGCTTCCGCCGTATAGACAACCTTGTGGTGTTTTTCATACAATCCTTTGATCCCGCGCAGAATTTCAACAGTTTCGGCGGCCGAGGGTTCTTTAATGTCTATTTTTTGAAACCGGCGCAGGAAAGCGCGGTCTTTTTCCATATGGTTGCGGAATTCTTTGTACGTCGTCGACCCGATGCAGCGCAGACCGCCCGAAGCCAAAGCCGGTTTTAACAGATTGGAAGCGTCCATCGTTCCGCCGGAAGTCGCCCCCGCCCCGATAACCGTATGAATTTCGTCAATAAACAGCAAAGCGTCCGGATCGTCTTCCAAAGCGGTTAAAATATTTTTCAGGCGTTCTTCAAAATCGCCGCGGTAACGTGTTCCGGCCAGCAAAGCGCCCAGATCCAGCTGATAAACGACGGCGTTTTTTAATTGGGCGGGAACTTTTCCTTCAACGATTTTCAACGCCAGCCCTTCCGCCAGCATCGTTTTTCCCACGCCGGGATCCCCGATCAGCAAAGGGTTGTTTTTTGTCCGCCGGCACAGCACCTGAACAATCCGGTTGATTTCATCAGCGCGGCCGATCAGCGTATCCGTTTTTCCGGCTTTGGCTTTTTCGTTCAGGTTAACGCAGAAATCCTCCAGCTCTTCGCCCGACGACGCATAATCGTCGTCGTCCACGCCGGATACCGGAGAAATACGGCTGAGAAACGTTACGACGTCCAGCCTGGAAATGCCGTATTTGCTCAGCAGGTAAACGGCGAAGGAATCTTCTTCCGAAAACATGGCCGCGATCAAATGCACGGCCGTCACAATATCGCGCCCGCTGGACTGCACCTGGATAGCCGCCCTTTGCACGACGCGCTGGAAAGCGATCGTCGGGCGCGGTTCGCGCGGAGAAGACCGCTGCACCAGGCATTTTAAATCTTTGTCGATAAAAGCTACCAGCTCTTTTTCCATATCGGGTGCCCGGCGGCAGTATTTCTGAAACAAAGGAACAACGTCCGCATCGTCCATAATCGCCAGCAGCAAATGTTCCAGCGTAGCGAACTCATGACCTCTTTCGGCGGCGAACAGCAATGCCTGCTGCAGCGTTTCTTCAAGATTCGGAGAAAGCATCGTCAAACCCTTTCAACTTCACAGCGCAGCGGGTGCTGGCTGCGCCGGGCCGCGTCAATTACCTGAGCCGCCTTCATTTCTGCAATTTCAAACGTATAAATGCCGCAGACGCCTATGCCGCTGCGATGAACCTGCAGCATGATTTCCGTCGCTTCTTCGGTCGTTTTTCCGAAAATGCTTTGAAGCAAAGAAACAACGAACTCCATCGGCGTAAAATCGTCGTTAAGCATGATCACTTTGTACAAAGACGGTTTTTTTATTTTCGGTTTCGTCGCTAACCCGCCTTGAATTTGTTCTTGCTGCATTGGCCGATTCGGCATTATTTTTTTCCTTAAAAAGTTTTCAATATGATTATTTATGTAAATCGGTAAAATAATATTCAACCTGATCCGGTTAAAAAAGTATTTTTATACCGGCATTAATTTTATCGGATATAACCATTTTATCGAATATAACTATAAGTTTAAATATGTTAATCATTATGTTTTAAGCATAAATTAACAGGAAAATGCTAGATTATCGCATAACGTTTAAAA
>JAJXEL010000235.1:0-1170 GCA_021639925.1 Alphaproteobacteria bacterium
GTTTTGCTGCCGTCCGGCGGCAGTATCGTCTGCGGCGAACCGCCGGCTTTTTTAACGCGGGATATTGAAATAGGCCAAACCGTCGGCGCCGCTTTGGGAATACGCGATATTTTGGACGCCGTTGAAAAAGTCAACGCGGGAAACTGTTCCGCAGAATTATTTGACCTGATCGGTTCACGCTGGAATATCCGGTCGGAAACTGCCGCCGCTTTGGCCGATTTCGGGCTGAGCCATATTGATCTTTCTGCTTCTTTCGCCTCTTTAAGCGGCGGGGAACGCGAAAAGATTTTGTTGTTAAACGTTTTCCTGTCGGATTCCGGCATTTTGATGTTTGACGAACCGACCAACAATCTGGACACACAGGCCAGAAAAGTGTTTTACGATTATATCCGCAAAACGCCGAAAACCGTGTTTATCATTTCGCACGACCGCGATATGCTGGAACGTATGAACTGCATTTTCGAACTGTCCGCGGACGGGTTAAAAAAGTACGGCGGGAATTACGGTTTTTACCGTAAAATCAAAAGCGGCGAAAAAGAAAAACTGAAAGAACAAAAAAGGCATATCGAAAGCGAAGCCGGCCGCCTGATCGAAAGCCGGATCAGAATTGAAAATTCCATAGGGAAACAGTCCCGCCGGGCGCAAAAACAAATTCAATCCAGAAGGTATTTAAAAATACAGGCAAACGAAATGGGCAGCGCCGCGCAGGAAACCGTGGCCAAAAAAATAAAAAAAATAGAAGAAAAGCTGACGCGCCGCCAAAACGAGCTGTATCAGGTAAAATTGTCTTTAAAAGAAGACGCGATTAAAATCCCCCTGCCCGCCAAGCCGTTTTTAAAAGACAAGGTCATCGACATATCCGATATGTCTTTTGCTTATTCCGGGCATTTTTTGTTCCGGCATTTTAACCTGACCGTCAAAGGCGGGGAAAAAATACGGATCGACGGCTGCAACGGCAGCGGAAAAACAACTTTAATCCGTCTGATATTGGGATTGCTGAAACCAAACGGCGGACGAATTACCTTAAACGGCCGCGTGGTTTATTTATCGCAGGACCTATCCCTTCTGTCCGGAAACAAGACCGTTTTGGACAACATTATTGATTTTAACCCCGGCATTTCAAACAACGAAGCCTATGCCGTCGCCGCCAATTTCCGGTTTCGCAACAAA
>JAJXEL010000235.1:1180-1597 GCA_021639925.1 Alphaproteobacteria bacterium
CGGAGAAAAGCTGAAAGCCGCTTTGGCCGCTGTTTTAGGAACGAAAAACCAGCCTGATATTTTAATTCTGGACGAACCGACCAATAATCTGGATATCCGATCAACGGAAATTCTGGAAAACGCGCTGCACGGTTATCAGGGGACGGCTGTTATTGTTTCGCATGACCGGATTTTTATCGAAAACATCAGTGTTGACAGAACGATACGCCTGGCTCCGGTTGAAACGTAATCCGCCGGAACAAATGAAAAGGAGGGGAAACAATCCCCTCCTTTTTTGTTTTCCCTTTTTACGTGTTTAATCAAATTACTTTCCCTTGCCGTTCTTATCTTTTTTAAAAGGCGTTTTTACCTTTATTTTCATTTCCTTCGAAATGTTACAGTTTTGTTAAAAATATGCCCCCCCCCCCCCCATATTTT
>JAJXEL010000236.1 GCA_021639925.1 Alphaproteobacteria bacterium
ATGCCATGTCAGAATTTCATGAAATCAATCCCGATAAATTCATTCAAAGCCCGTTTCACCTGATCGGCAAAGTCTGGCAGCTGATTGCGGCCGAAAAAGACGGAAAAGTCAACGCGATGACGGCGTCCTGGGGCGGGCTGGGCGTGATGTGGGGCAAAAACGCGGCTTATATCGTTATCCGGCCGCAGCGGTATACAAAGGAATTTGTCGATTCGGCCCAAACGTTTTCGCTTTCTTTTTTCGGGGATTGTTACAGGGATATGCTGACCTATATGGGCACGACGTCCGGGCGCGGCGAAGATAAAATCGCCGAAACGGGATTAAGTGTTCTGTACGACGGCAAAACGCCTTATTTCGCCGAAGCAACCGCCGTTATGCTTTGCAAAAAAATGTATGCGCAGAATATGCTGCCCGAATGTTTCATTGATACGGCGGCGCGGGACAAATGGTATCCGGAACGGGATTACCATACGCTTTACATCGCCGAAGTTGAAAAAATTTTGTTAAAGGCAGAATAATGATTTTTTATTTTTCAGGAACGGGAAATTCGCGCTGGGCCGCCGAAGAACTGGCACGCCGGTTAAAAGACAAAGCTGTCTTGATCCCTAAGGCCAAAGAAGAATATAAGTTGTCGGCCAATGAAAAAATCGGTTTTGTTTTTCCGATTTACGCCTGGTCCGCGCCGAAATGCGTTTTTGATTTTATCCGGCGCGTCAAATTTGAAAAATATGACGGCAACTTTGTTTATTTCGTCTGCACTTGTCACACGCAGACCGGCATGATCGACCGCATTATGCAAAAAGCGTTAAAAGAACGGGAAATGACCTGCGACGCCGGATTTTCATTAAAAATGCCGAATAATTATCTGTTGGCGCCGTTTGTGCGCGCCGATCGCGAAAAAAAGAAATTGCAGCTGATCGCTCAGGCAGAGGTACATCTGGATTCAATCGCGGCTTCTTTGCAAAAAAATAAAAAAACTTTTCGCCTGACGCGCGGATTTGCCGCGCCCGTATTATCTAAGATCGGCCGGCCGCTGTTTGAAAGGTTCATGACGGAGAAAGGATTTTACGCAACGGACGACTGTAATCAATGCGGCTTGTGCGCGAAAGTTTGTCCCGTCGGCAATATTCATGTTTTGCAAAAACCGGTCTGGGGAAATCGGTGCGAAATGTGTCAGGCCTGTCTGAATTATTGTCCGCAACAGGCAATCCAATACGGACATTACACAACAGGTAAAAAAAGATATGTTTTTTCCAAAAAACTGTTAAACGGCAATTAACGCCCGCCGCCGCCTCCGCCGCCGAAACCGCCGCCCGAAAATCCGCCGCCGCCCGATCCCGACCGCGACGGTCTGGCACAGGCCGCCGCTACGGTTGAACGCAGGCCGGCGAAACGCGCGGCGGAAAATGTATTGCCCGAATACCATTCGGGCCGGTAGTTCATACTGTCGGCAATTTGCCGCATTTTTTCACCCCATTCTTTTTCCAATCCCAGCAAAACGGCATAGGGCAGCAGCTTTTCCATTTTATCAAAATTGACTTCGGCGGGCAGGCCGGTGTCAATGGCTTTTAAAAACATCTTAATGC
>JAJXEL010000098.1 GCA_021639925.1 Alphaproteobacteria bacterium
GTTTACGGCAACCCGGGCAATATGGGGTTCTGTATCGCCTGCTTTATCCGCGATACGGCAGGATCTTTAAAACTGCATTCTGCTCCGGTCGTTCAGTACATGCGCCCCGAAATTATCGGTTTGGTGCTGGGGGCGGCTTTGTCCGCGATAATCAGGCGCGAATTTACGCCTAAAGGCGGCAGTTCACCTTTGATCCGCTTTGTTGTCGGATTTTTCGTCATGCTGGGCGCTTTGGTCTTTTTGGGTTGTCCGTTTCGCATGATCCTGCGGCTGGCGGGCGGCGATTTAAACGCTGTCGCGGCCGTTGCCGGATTCGTCGCGGGCATCGGCGCGGGCGTATTTTTCCTCAAACGGGGATTTTCGCTGAACCGCGCGTATCAGCAATCCAAAATCGAAGGGCTGGCCTTTTCTGTTTTGCAGATCGTTTTTCTGGTTGTCTTTGCGGCAGCGCCTGCTCTGTTGGTCTTCAGCGCAAGCGGACCGGGATCAATGCACGCGCCGTTCCTGTTGTCGCTGGGCGCGGGACTGGTTGTCGGATTTTTCGCGCAGAAAAGCCGTCTGTGTATGGCCGGCGGAATCCGCGATCTGTTTTTATTCAAAGACGTCACGCTGCTGTTGGGATTTTTAGCCATTTTTGTCGCCGCTTTGGTCGCCAATCTGGCCGTTTCCAAATTCCAGCTGGGATTTGAAGGCCAGCCGGTCGCGCATACGCAGCAATTATGGAATTTCCTGGGCATGAGCGTCGTCGGATTCGGATCCGTTCTGTTGGGCGGCTGTCCTTTGCGCCAGCTGATCTTGTCGGGCGAAGGAAACACCGATTCCGCGATGACGATTCTGGGATTTGCCGCCGGAGCCGCCTTTGCGCATAACTTCAGTCTGGCTTCGTCGGGCGCAGGCGCGACAACAGGCGGAAAAGCCGCCGTTATCGCCGGATTAGTCATCTTGACTTTAATCGCCTTTTTCGGCACGTTCAAAAAAGGAGACAATAAATGATCGAAATCAATGCCTGCGGGCTTTCCTGCCCCGAACCCGTCGTTCTGCTGGCCAAAGCGTTAAAAGACAAACCGGAAACGGCTTTGATTTCCGTTGACGCTCCGGCCGCCGCGGAAAACTGCACGCGGTTTGCGACAAACGCCGGATACGACGTTGAAAAAACAACGCAGGATACAAAAACGGTGCTGACATGTCGGATAAAACGCTGACACAACTTTGCCAGACCGCCGGGTGCGCCGCCAAAATCGGCCCCGGCGTTTTGGCGCAGGTCGTCAAAAACCTGCCGCGCTATGACAACAAAAATCTGCTGCTGGGATTTGATACCAGCGACGACGCCTGCGTTTATGATCTGGGCGACGGGCGTTACCTGATCGAAACCATCGACTTTTTTCCGCCGATGGTGGACGACCCTTACGTCTTTGGGCAAATTGCGGCCGCAAACGCTTTAAGCGACGTGTACGCCATGGGCGGCAGGCCGTTTTTGGCAATGAACCTGTTATGCTTTCCGACCTGCCTGGAACTGGACCGGGTCAAAGCGATTTTACAAGGCGGTCATGACAAGGCCGTCGAGGCCAAAACCGTTATCGCCGGCGGGCATACAATCGACGACTTTACGCCGAAATACGGCCTGTCCGTTACGGGTTTTGCAACGCCCGAATCTTTGCTGACCAACGCCGGGGCAAAACCGGGCGACGTGTTGGTTTTAACAAAGCCGCTGGGCACGGGTATCCTGACAACCGCTTTAAAAGCCGAAATGCTGGAAGAAAACGATTACCGGGCTTTGATTAAGTCCATGACGCGTTTAAACGACATTGACTTAACGGGCATAACCGTTCACGCCTGCACGGACGTCACCGGCTTTTCTTTAATGGGGCATACGCGGGAAATGGCGGACGGTTCAAAAACAACGATCGAAATCTTTGCCGATAAAGTACCGCGGTTTGACGCGGCGCTGAACCTGGCGCGCATGGGAATGATCCCGGCGGGCGCTTACCGCAACCGCGAATTTTTAAAAGATAAAATCGTTTTTGACGAAATGCCTCTTGAATTAACCGACGTTTTGTTTGATCCTCAAACATCGGGCGGGCTGCTGATCGCTCTGCCCGAAACGGAAGCGGCTAAAATTGACGCGCCGGTTATCGGACAGGTTTTGCCGCGCGGGGAAAAAAGCATTCGCGTAAGGAAATCGGCATGATTGACAACTTAATCATTGTCCGCGGCAGCGGCGACATCGCTTCGGGAACCATTCACCGTTTGGTAAAATGCGGTTTCCCGGTTTTGGCTTTGGATACGCCGCGCCCGTCGTCTATCCGCCGTCACATCGCCTTTTCAGAGGCGGTGTACGACGGTACGGCAACGGTTGAAGGCGTTACCGCGGAATTGGTTACGGACGTGCCGCACGCTTTGGACTGCATGCGCAGGGGCAATCCCGCCGTTATGGTTGACCCGAAAGCGGAAATCTTGTCAAAGCTGCCGCCCTTGGCCGTTGTTGACGCTATTTTGGCAAAACGCAACATCGGAACGCACCGGAAAATGGCGCCGATTACAATCGCTTTGGGGCCGGGTTTCACGGCGCCTGACGACGTCGACGCCGTCATCGAAACAATGCGCGGCCACGATCTGGGACGTATTATTACAAACGGCGCCGCATTGCCCAACACCGGCGTTCCCGGCATTATCGGCGGTTACGGCATTGAAAGGGTTAATTTTGCCCCGTGCGCGGGCACACTGCGCAACGTACATAAAATTTCCGATTACGTCGAAGCCGGCGAAACAATCGCCATGATTGACGATACGCCTGTCACGGCGCAGATTTCCGGCATTATCCGCGGCCTGATCCGCGACGGTTTTCAGGTCACAAAAGGTTTCAAAATCGCCGACGTCGATCCGCGCAAAGAACAAAAGAAAAACTGCTTTACCATATCGGACAAGGCGCGCAACATCGCCGGTTCCGTATTGGAAGCAATCCTGTATTTCCGCCGCGTCAAAGGGATTTAGCCGTTAATTCGTCAAACTGTTCGCGGGACAGGTCCTGTCTGTAAAATAATTTATAAAAGCGTTTGGTTTCTGCAAACAAATCGTAATCGGCATATTCGGGGTATAAAATTTTTGCCAGCCAGATCAATCCCATAAAACGGTTCACGGCAGGCGGAGAAGATACCCAGCTGTACGGCTGGTCCGGAACACGGTACAGTCGTTTTTCATTGACGGCGCGCACGGCCTGCCACGCCGGGTTTTTCAAAACGGTTTCATACGCCGCGGAATCGGCAATAATATAATCGGGATCCCAGCTTAAAATCTGTTCCAGGTTTGCTTCATTGCCTGCGCCCGTCGTCATGACAGCCGGAAAAACGGCAACGTTGTCCCCCATTAAATCAATCACCTGGCCGTGATAACTTCCTTTTCCCAAAACGGAAACCGCCTTGTTCCCGCCGATGTACAACAATCGCTTTTTTGCCGGTATGCGCGACAATATGTTCAGCGTCCTGTCATAAATTTCCCGCGTATAAGCGGAAAATTCGGCTCCTTGTTCCTCTTTATTTAATAATTCGCCCAGCAGCAGAAAAGATTTCGCCGTATTTTTCAATGACGAATCAATATGTACCGTCCGGATTCCCAGACGCTTTTCCATCATATTCATATCGGATTCGATTTTTTCTTTTGATTCGCCGACGTCGACAAACAGCTGCGGGTTAATAACAGCCAGTTCTTCCAAATTCAGATTAGCCGATCCGTAAAGCTGGCCGACCACCCGTTTTTTACGGTCAGCCGGCATCAGGCGCGTTTTTTGAGATTCTCTGTTCGACAAGGCCGCCACTTTTTCCGGCGCGATCGTCATCAGGGTCATCTGCGCGATCGGCCCGGAAGGAACGACACGGTCAATCGTTTCCGGAATTTCCAGCGTTCTGCCCGCCGAATCCGTAAACGTCCTGGCATCGGCCGGACAACAGAAAAAAAGAACGAATCCAAAAAATAATTTATTTTTCATCGAAACGTTCCGCCCGCACCTGAATCATCTGCCCGACAATGCTGACGGCAATTTCGGCCGGCGTTTCGGCTTTAATCGGCAGGCCGACCGGCGTAATAATGCGGTCAATGTCTTTTTGAGAAAAACCGTCTTCCGCCAACCGTTCGCACAGGCGTTTGTACTTTGCCGCGCTGCCGATCACGCCGACATAACAGGCCGGCGTTTTCAACACCTGTACCTGCAGAACATAATCGTTTTGATGACCGCGCGTCATGATTAAAACAAAATCGTTTTCCGTAATCGTGATTTCTTTGGCAATATCGTCAAAACCGCTGAGAACTATTCTTTCCGCGTCCGGAAATAATTCCGGCGAAGCGAATTGTTCGCGTTCTTCAAACAACGTATATCGGAACCCGACCGAATGCAGCAGCGGCGCGACCGCCTGCGCGACGTGTCCGCCGCCGAACAAATACACCTGCCCGGCCAGAGAAACCGGTTCGGCATAAAGGCGGGACCCGTCTTTATTTTTATTTTGTTTCGCTTTACGCATCAGCAAAGGCATAAATTCATCGCCGCCCTTAATGCCTTCAAACCCGCCGGCAGGCGTATAAAACCCCATTTCCCATTTAAAATCGGACGAAATGCGCGCGACAATCCACGCATCATCGTGTTTGTCAATCAAAGCCAGCGCCCGGTCGCAAAAATCAATAAAAGTTTGATCCATATACTGAAATAAAATCGTTACGTTTCCGCCGCAGATCATGCCGATATCCGCGACTTCGTTCGGGCAAAGCCGGTAATCCTGAATAAAATTTTCACCGGTTTTCAACAGTTCTTTGGCTTTGATTTCCGTTTCATATTCCACCCGTCCGCCGCCGACCGTGCCGACCGTTTTTGAATTTTCGCTGACCAGCATATGGGCGCCTTTGCCGCGCGGGCAGGACCCGCTGTTGTCAATTACGGTGCATAAAACGGCTTTTTCCCCGTTTTGCAACCCGGATTTCAAAGTTTCAAGAATTTTTTTCATCACTTCCTCTTTAAAAGCGGCCTTTTTATAAAAAAGGTCGTCATTGCAATTTTCTGGCCGAAACTCCACCGTTGATCATTTTCCGGAATTTTCCAATATTTTGCAATGACGATAATTTTTTTAAAGACGGACGGAGGGAAAAATTCCCCTCCGCCGTTTATTCAAATCAGAATTTCGTTGACAAAGTCAGGAAGAAATTCCGGCCTTCGGACGGATAACCGTCGGACAGCTCATAATCTTTGTCAAAGATATTCGCCGCACCGATTTCGATATCCAGGTTTTTCCACGGGCTGTAAACGAATTTCAGATCAGCCGTCATAAACCCGCCGGATCTGGCCGCATTCGCCGGTTCAACCGCGCCGGATTCAGCAGGGCTGCCGCCGACCGGCGAATAACGCGACGAATATGCCGTAATAACGGGAACGACGCGCAAACCTTCCATCAGGCCGATATCGGCATACATGTTGAATTTATGTTTCGGCACATTTGTCAAAACCGACAACAAAGGATTGTCGCGCAGTTTTTTGCGCATATAGGTATATCCCATACCGACTGAAATATCGTCAGTAAACTGATATCCCATCGCCAGTTCTAAACCATACGACCTGGCTTTGCCGACGTTTTGCACCTGCAGACAGGCGCTGCCGCGGCAAGACGTGTCTGCCGGATCGGGAATAACCGCCATCAAAGCGTCGTCAATATCATTATAGAAAATGCTGCTTTCAACTTTCAGCTTATCGGCGAACGTATCCGAAAAACCGATTTCGTAGTTAACGGCTTTTTCTGCTTCCAGCATCGGATTGACTTTATAGCTTTTCTGACGTGTCGAAAAACGTTCTTTCTGCGTCGCGAAACGGCTTTTTTTGGCAACGCCCGCATAAACGGTTCCCGTGTCGCTGTAACGGTGACGCAAAGCGGCCATCGGATTAAACGTGTCGTCGTCCTTTCTGTATTCTTCGCCGTCCAAATCATCATTGTTTTTCGGCGCTTTGGTTTTTAACCAATCATAACTGGCGCCGATAATTAAATCCGTATCGGAATTCAGATGAATTGTGTCTTCCAGCGCAACGGAATAAGTATCGTCCGTATACCGTTCCCACAAATCGTCCGTATACAATTCACGTTTCGTATGAACGTCGCGGCGGTAATGGAAAGCGGCCTTGATTGTATTATAGCTGTTTAAATCAAATCCGCCTTCGACATTCGCCCCGAAATCATAATCCTGATAATCGTCAGGAGCAAAACGGGTCTGGGTCAGGCTTGCGTCTTTATAGAAATACATATGATTGGAATATTCATCATAAAACGCGCGGGTTTTCACATACCCCGTTTCCCCGACCGCCGTATTTGTCAGCGTATAAATTCCCCAGTGATCATACGGATCATAACGTCTGTATGAATTTTGGGACGGTTCGCCTTCCCAATAAGGAATCCCCATAACGGCGTGCTGGTAGTTATAAGCGATGACGTATTCGTCCGTTTCATTCGGCGTATAGCCCAGTTTGAAGTTAAACTTATAGTCTTTGGAATCAGAATTTTCACGACGTCCGCCGTCTTCGGCGCCATTCGGGACAGGCGTATAATCGCGCGATACCTTCCAATGGTCGATATCATTATACGTTCCGCCCGTCTGTAAATACCAGCTGCCCTGATTTGTGCCAAGGTTAAAGCTGTTCTGAATACCATTATATTTTCCGTCGTTGTCAAATTTTGTCCTGATTGTCAGGTTGCCTTCAATTTCTTTTGTCGGGCGCTTTGTTACCAGGTTGATGACCCCCCCCAGTGTATTGGGGCCGTTTAAAACAGAGCTGATCCCTTTGGCTACCTGAATTTCAGAAAGGTCATTTGTCAGATAACGCTGCATATCCGGATCGTTGTCATACGGCAACGCCTGCGATACGCCGTCAACCATAACGGAAATCTGGCGCGTCGTAAAACCGCGGATAGAAACGCCTTTTTGGTTTTTAGCTCCGATCTGATAAGTCAAATCAACGCCGGGCAGCAAAGCAACGGCTTTATCCAAAGTATCAGAATCCGTATAAGCCTGAATTTCTTCGGCCGTAACGGTATTCAGGTTTCCGACGTTTGAAACGGATTGATCCGCGACGGAAACAGAAATTTCACCTAATTTAAAAACTTGATTTTGCTGTGCGACAGCATTTTTTTGAATATCTTTTTCTGCAACAACGGCTTTTTCCGTCCGAACAGCCTTAGCGTCCTGCGCATAAGACGGCGAAACGGTCAAAGCTAAGATAGAAGCAGAAAAAAGCAGAACTTTTTTCATACTCTGAAATCCTTTTGGTTATGGTCACGCCGAAAACAGACACCATGTCTGCGCCGGCGGGCGGACCCAAAACGAATACATCATCTTAGGAATGTATTCTTGTCAGTCAGATTAAAACTTTCGATAGGCGGAAGCAAGTTTTTTTAAAAGCCGCAGGAGTACCGGCTGATTCTTTTCTCCGGGGTATAACGGCTGCTGCTACCCGCAGAGCTGCTACCCGCAGGGCTGCTACCCGCAGGGGGATTAGTTTTTTCTTCTGACTGGATCTGTCTTCCCCGCCGGGAGGGCCTTTCTCCCCGTACGGGCAGTACCCCCGTACGGGTAGTACCCGCAGGGGGATTAGTTTTTTCTTCCTTCCGGCCAGACCTGTTCACCCCGCCGGGAGGGCGTTTTCCCCGTACGGGTAAATAATTTTTATGTGGCATATCTGTAGCTCAATGAGCTTTTATGTTATTATACAGAGGTATAAAGGAGAGTCGATTAATGAAACAAATATTCTTACTTATAATTGCACTTTTTGTTCTAACCTGTATTGGAACACTTAAAACTCAGGCGAATGCAAAAAATTTATCAGGATTTATTTATATTCCTGCCACCTCAGGCATAAACAGCTATTATATAGGTCAGTATCCAATAACAAATGCTCAATACAAGGCTTTTCTGGAAGCAAACAAATCAGTTCAAGCCCCAAAATATTGGAAAGGTGGAACTTATCCAGATGGCAAAGCAAACCATCCTGTGGTTTTTGTTTCGTACAATGATGCCATAAAATATTGCAAATGGTTAGAAACACAACACAGTGGTTATGCTTTTAGGCTTCCGACGGTTGAAGAATGGGAATATGCCGCAGTCGGAAATAATAATTATGCTTATCCTTGGGGTAATGAAATTTCAACTGATAAATTTAACTACAATAAAGTTGTGGCTTCTGTTTATCTACAACAAAATCCGACTGTTACTTATAAT
>JAJXEL010000237.1 GCA_021639925.1 Alphaproteobacteria bacterium
TCATTATCCATGTGACGGACACGGATAAACATGCGGTTTTTTGCCTCTGCCGCCGATTTCGCAGCCAAATCGGCCTCGGCTTTTTTGCGTGCTTCGTCCAAATCTTTTTCCAGACAGTACGCGTGCAGCTGCTTTAACAAAATATACGTCTTTTTCTTAACGCCGTTCCATATCTTCAATACGGCCGGCAGGTTTTCGTCTTCGGTATGGATCTGCCAGTCAATCAAAGACAGTGCCCCTTTAATCGTCCCCATAACAAAGCGCAGAAACGAAGATTTTAATGAAACAAAAATCTCCGGTTCCTTATCTCCTCTGGGAACGCCGATCGGCGCGCCCATTTCGCGCAGTTCTTCCGGCGTCGGTTCGTCATGGCTTAATTTCAACACTCTGGCCAAAGACGCCAGCGTCTGTCCCTGCAGCATCACCGAAACGATCACCAAAAAGAAAATAACGTTGAACAAATAACGCGCGTCGTGAATATCGCTCATCAACGGATATGTCGCCAGAATAATCGGCACCGCCCCTTTTAACCCCGCCCAGCTGATAAATAATTTTTCGCTGCGGGTATATTCGCTTTTGGCCAGACATAAAAACACGACCAAAGGACGCGCGATCATCACCAGGCAAACCGTCGCGCTTAACGCCGTTCCGAACAATTCTCCCAATTCCTTGGGATTGACAAATAACCCCAACGTCAAAAACATCAGAATCTGCATTACCCAGGACAAAGCGGATTGAAATTGTATAAACGGATTTTTATACGGATATGAAGCGTTTCCCAACACAATGCCGGCAATGTACAAAGCCAGATATCCGCTGCCGCCGACCAGCTGAGTCAATGAAAAGATCAAACAAACGACGCTGACGCCGAAAACAGGATAAAGCCCCTGATAAACAAACGAAAACTTTTTCAACAAAGCCAGCGCCAAAACCCCCAGGCCGTATCCCAATATGACGCCCAGCCCCATTTGCAAAAACAGCATGCCGACCAAATTCCATGCCGAAAACTGATCCCCCGCCGTCAGAAAAGCTATGGCGCCGACAGACAAAATAACGGCCATCGGGTCGTTTGATCCGGATTCATATTCCAATATGGACTTTAATTTCGGGTTATTCAGATACAGCCCGTTTGTTCTTAAAATATTAAACACGGCCGGCGCATCGGTAGACGACAAAATCACACTGAGCAGCAAAGCGATTGAAAACGGCATTTCCAATAAATAATAAGACAGTATAAACATAAACAAAGCCGTCAGGGCAACGCCGACGGTCGCCAGCAACGTACC
Source organism: Alphaproteobacteria bacterium (assembly GCA_021639925.1). Lineage (GTDB taxonomy): Bacteria > Pseudomonadota > Alphaproteobacteria > CAAGCB01 > CAG-977 > UBA11549. Next base: position 1,287 of record JAJXEL010000237.1, read on the forward strand.
GCGCCCCAGTACGCTTTTAATCGACGGCCAGCCGGATTCCAAACCGCCGGAAAACAAAATAAAAGCCAAAGCGAAAGAGCCGATATAATTACTCAGTTCCGCCGAATAAAACTGTATGCCCGCCCCGTCGGAACCGGCGATCATGCCGACGGCTAAAAAAACAAGCAGCGACGGTATTCCCAATTTACTGGAAATTCTGTTCGCAAACACACACATCAACAACAACAGGCCGCCCAGAGCCATTAAAATTTCCAGCTTCATAAAATACCTCTAAATATCTCAAATAAATCATATAT
>JAJXEL010000099.1 GCA_021639925.1 Alphaproteobacteria bacterium
TCAGTATACTGAAAATTTTATTCTTTGTAAACGCCTGTCATAATAACGTCACATACCCTCTTTCTTTTTGCGCCGCGGGGTGCTACTTTTATTTGCCGTTTTTCAAATGAAGGATCAAAAAAATGATTTTACTGCGACAGATTTTTTCAACACAGGATATTCAAAATACCGCCCGGCTGGCGCAGATGATCTGGCGCGAACACTTTACGCCGATTATCGGGGAAAAACAGGTGGATTATATGCTGGATAAATTTCAATCCGCGCCGGCAATCGCCGAACAGATCCGGCAGGGATATTTATATTTTGCCCTGATGTCGGACAACCGGCAGATCGGATATACCGCTTTCAGAATTGACGACGACACTTTGTTTTTAAGCAAACTGTATATTCAAAAGGAATTCCGCGGCCGCGGATATGCCCGGATTGTTCTGGATAAAGCCGAAGAAACAGCGAAAAAAAATACAAAACCCGTCGTCAGGCTGACATGCAATAAAAACAATGCGAATTCTTTGGCCGCTTATAAAAAATTGGGTTTTCTGATCGTCCGGGAAGAAAAAACAGATATCGGCAGCGGTTTTTTCATGGACGATTACATTTTGGAAAAACAAATATAATCCGCGTTCTGCCGTCAAACCGCATACAAATTCCGCGGGCAGAGCTCTCCTCTTCCCGCCGGCCGTCTATCTTCCGGTCTGCATTTTCAAAACCGCCCTGGCGGGAGAAATCTTTTGCCATTTAAAGTCCGTCACGGTTTTACGGTGTTCTTTCATTTCTTTTTCTACGACGGCAACCCGCGCCGCGGCTTCTTTTTGCCCGGCGGCATCTTTACTTTTTTTCAGCGCGGCGTTTTCTTTTGATAATTCCGGCAGGCAGGCGAACATATCCTGCGCGGCCTTTAACGCCTGCGCCCGGCGCAAAGCATCATGAACACTTTCGGGTTGTGAAGCGGCTGCCTGTCTTTGTTCGGCCGGCGTTTTTTCAAAAAAGGCCTTTTTATCCGTCACCCCCAAAGCTTTGACTACTTTTTCACAGCAACGATGGTGCGCCGACACAATCGGTTCAATCACCGGATTAATATTCATTGAAGTAACATATTGATCTGACAACGGTATTTTTTCCAAAGACGAATCTTTGCGGCCGTTTGTTTCAAAAGCCAAAGAAAGCGCTTCTTTCGTCGGCCGCGTCACGGCGCGCGCTTTTTCCGTTGCCAGAAAATCCGGATCAATCATATAATCCGCCCCGATTTTTTCAATCACCTGACGGGGCGTTAAACTTTGACGCTGTCCGGCTTTCGTATAATCGCCGAAAGTTCGGCCTTTTTCCAGGCAATCGGCCAATTCCCGCATCGCCGGCTTTCCCATATAGCTGTTTTCATAAACACGCATGATATTGTCCTGTTCATACCATGCTTTGAAAATCGCGGTTTTGGCTTTGTCCGTTCCGTCTTTAAACTTCTGTTTTTTCCTGTTAAAAAAGTAAGAATTATAAATGATCGGCGTTTTGTCGCAAAAAGCCTGAAAAGGTTTCTGATCGCCGGCGGCGGCCCATTCGAAACACGCCGTCAGCGCCGCTGTTTGCGCGTCGGCTTCTTTGGCGCGGTCAAGCATAATCTGGCTTTGAATATCCAAATCATTGCGTTTATATTGACCGGCGCCGTTTTGATGCTGATACATATGGCGGGCTTCATGCACCAAAACCGAAAACAATTTGGTGTTTGAAGCGCTTCCCCATAATACGATCCGGTTGTTTTTCGGCATAAAAGCTCCCCACGCCGAAATATTGTCCAAAGAAACAACAGTCTTATGTTCCGCCAGATCAGCCAGAGCTTTCTGCCCCGTCGGAATTTTTTTCAACTTATTCAGGATCAGCGTCAGCTTGCGTTTTTGCGCCGCGTCCGTAAATTCAACGTTCACACCGTTGATGACTGCAGCCTGCGTTTCAGCCGTAAACGGATCGCCTGCCATGCGCAGCTCCTTTTCCCTATCTGGAAAAATGCTTGTTTTTCATCTGGGCCAAAACGCTGACGGTCTGATTTGAACGTTCTTTGGCCCTGTTTTCTTCGCGTACGGCCTGCAAAACAACCATGGAATGCGCCTGTGCCCGGTAAGTGCCGTTTTTAACTTCGCGTTTTTCAACAGGCAGTTTTTCAACGCCTAAATGCGCCGTATCAAAAGCGACTTCCCATTTTTGGCCGTTCGGCGCGGGCGGCATTTTAAAATCAATATCGCCGTTATGCGCGTTCATAATGACCATAAAATCGTCGTCGGCCGGTTTGCCGTCTTTCTTTGTTTTTTCACCGGCCAGAACATAGGACAGCGTTTTGGCATAAGGCGCCCAGTCTGCTCCCGTCATTTCCTGCCCGTCGGGACGAACCCAGGTAATATCCTTCGTCCCCTTGTCGTCAACAGGCTGACCGTCAAAATAAGAAACATTCGCCAATACGGGGTGTTCTCGGCGCAATTTGGTAATAAAGCCGATCATTTCAGCCGATTTTACATCTCGATCCGTTAACTTATCCCAATTCACCCAGCTGGTTTCGTTATCCTGACAGTACGGGTTGTTGTTCCCGCCTTGCGAACGGTTGAATTCGTCGCCGGCCAAACGCATCGGGACGCCGGCCGCCATTAACAAAGTGGCTTCCAGATTACGCACCATTTTATTGCGGAATTCGTCCAGCCCTTCGTCGCGGTAACCTTCATGCCCCCAGTTGCGCCCGAAATTCTGATTAGCGCCGTCCGTATTGTTCCACGGATTGGCTTCGTTATGCTTTTGATCATAAGACCACAGGTCTTTGGCCGTAAAGCCGTCATGCGCCGTGACAAAATTGACGGACGGAGATTTTTCCGTTCCTTCATTGCGCAAATCGTCCGACGCGGTCATACGCTGCGCCATTTTGGCGGCGAAGCCTTCATTTCCACACCAAAACCGCCGCGTGTCATCGCGGAAACGGTCGTTCCATTGCATCCAGTTTTTCTGGAAATTGCCGACCTGGTAACCGCCGGCGCCGCAATCCCACGGTTCGGCGATCAATTTGCATTTTGATAAAACGGGATCGTTTTTCAACGCTTCATAAAACGGGTGGTTTTTGTCAAAATCACGATTAGCCGGCTCGCCTTCTTTTCCGCGGCCCATAACCGTCGCCAGGTCGAAACGGAACCCGTCGACGCCCATTTCTTCGGCCCAATAGCGCAAAGATTCGACCGCCAGACGGCGCGCCATCGGTTTCGTCATGTCCAAAGCGTTGCCGCAGCCCGTTTCATTACGGTATTCGGATTTATCGTTCGGGTTGTGTACAAAATAATAAGCGCTGTCAATTCCCTTTAATCCCAGCATCTGCGTATGAGCGTCGCCTTCGCCGACATGGTTATAGACAACGTCCATAATGACTTCTTTGCCGGCGGCGTGATAAGCGTTCACCATCTTTTTAAAGGCCACCGGATCGCCGTAATCGGGGTGAGGCGCGAAATAAGCAATCGGTTCATATCCCCAGAAATTGGATAATCCTTTGTCGGCGACGCCTTTGTCCGTCGCGAACGCCTGGACAGGCAACAGTTCGACCGAAGAAATTCCCTGTTCGTCGATATATTTCATCACTTCGGGATTAGCCATGCCGGCAAACTTTCCCTTATCCGATTCCGGCACGTCGGGGTGTTTCATCGTAAACCCTTTGGCATGCGTTTCGTAAACAACCGTCTGTTCCCAGGGAACATCGGGGCGTTCCACCGTGCCAACAGCCTTTAATACCGCGGGATCCTGAATAATGGCTTTCGGCGCGATTTTGCCCGTATCAACCGTATTCATTGATTTCGGATCGCCCGGATTCGACGCCATATAATCATCGCTCCATTCAAATTCGCGGTCCAGCTGGCGCGCGTACGGATCAATCAGCAATTTGTTCGGATTAAAACGCATACCGCGGTCGGGATCATACGGCCCGTCAACGCGGTATCCGTAACGCATTCCCGGTTTTGCTTCGGGCAGATACCCGGACCAAATGCCGTCTTCGGACCGATGCGGTAATTCTATGCGCGTTTCATTGTCGTTTTCATCAAACAGGCAAAGTTCAACCTTTGTCGCATTTTCGGAAAACAACGCGAAATTAACGCCCTTACCGTCGTAAGTCGCCCCCAGTTTTTCAGTACTTCCGGGAAGAATCTTGTTTTCTGCCATAAAATAATCCTTTCAGCAAAACCGCAGGAATCGGTTGTCTGCGGAAAACTTTAGACACATTTTAGCGAAAACGGATAAACGTTACAAGGTTTTTTTCACGTTTTTTTAACAAAAAAGAAAGCCCGCCATTTTTAAAAGGCGGGCTTTTTTTTCAGTTTACTTCCGGCCGTGTTTTTTTCTGAACAACCGGTAGAAAAGCTTTGTAATTTCCACCAAAGCCAAAGGCAGCAGCGAAAACAGCATAACGACTTCCCACTGTTTCGCGTTCAGCATAACCAGGCTGAAGAACGCTTCCAGCGCCGGCAGACAAACGACCGCGGCCAAAATAGCGCCGGACAGGAACATTGCCAGGAATAAAAACCAGTTAACGCGGCCCTGTCTGGAAAAAACGGATTCCGTATTGGAACGCTGGTTCAGCGCGTGGAACAGCTGAGATATCGCCAGCACCAAAAACGCCATTGTCATGGCAACGGGATAATCGGCGGTTTTCAACCCGTACCAATAAGCCCCCAGCGTCGCGATCGTAATAAACAAACCGTGCAGAATCACGCGGACAACCAGACCGCGCTCAAACAGCGTGCCGGATTTAACAGGTTTATGGCGCATGATGTTTTTGCTGACCGGATCGACGCCCAAAGCCAGTGCCGGCAAAGTATCCGTCGCCAGATTGATCAGCAGGATATGCACCGCCAGAATCGGCGCGTTCCAGTTGAACAGCGTCGCGATAAACAGCACCATGATTTCGGCAATATTGCCGGCCAGCAGGAACTGAATGACTTTTTGAATATTGCGGTAAACGCGGCGGCCTTCGCGGATCGCATATTCAATCGTGGTAAAGTTGTCGTCCAGCAAAATCATGTCGGAAGCGTCCTTTGCCACGTCCGTTCCGGATTTACCCATCGCAATACCGATATCGGCGGCCTTCAAAGCCGGAGAATCGTTAACCCCGTCGCCGGTCATCGCCGCGACTTCTTTATCGCGTTTCAAAGAATTGATAATCGCCAGTTTTTCTTTGGGCGATACACGCGCGAAAACGGTTGTCGTTTTGACGGCTTCGTCCAGTTCGGCTTCGCTCATCGCGTCAAATTCGTCCCCGGCAATCACCGTATTGCCTTCGCGGAATATCCCCAGCTGTCTGGCAATCGCCATCGCCGTTACTTTATGGTCGCCCGTAATCATAACGACGCGGATACCGGCTTCATGACAGGTTTTAATTGCCGCGATGACTTCTTTTCTGGGCGGATCAATCATGCCGACAACGCCTAAGAACGTCATGTCAAATTCAACGTTTTCATCGTCTTCTTCCGGTATGGAATCCAACTTACGCTTGGCAAAGCCCAAAACGCGCAGCGCCTGTTCCGACAAATTCAGACAGGCTTTTAAAATCTGTTCCCTGTCCTGTTCCGTCATTTCGCGCACGCCGTCGTCCGTCTGAATATGCGTGCACAACGGCAGCATTTCATCAACGGCGCCTTTGGTATAAGCGATAATCTCGCCGTCGATTTCATGAACGGTCGTCATGCGTTTTCTGTCCGAATCAAACGGCTGTTCAAACTGCTGAGGATATTTATCTTCCAATTCTTCCTGTTCAACACCGAATTTCTGCGCCAGAAAGATCAAAGCCCCTTCCGTCGGATCGCCCAGGATTTCCCCCGGCGCGTCCGGATTCAGACACGCTTTATTGCACAAAGCGCCCGCATAAATCAAATCGCGGTACATTTTGGAATGGCGGTCTAAAGCGTCTTCGACGGACAAAGCGCCGTCTTTGGCAAAATCGCCGTTAACGGCAATCTGCGTCACCGTCATTTTATTCTGAGTCAGAGTCCCAGTTTTATCCGAACAGATCACCGTCGCGCTGCCCAGCGTTTCAACGGCGGGCAGTTTGCGCACCAAAGCGTTTTTACGCGCCATACGCTGCACGCCCAGCGCCATAACAATCGTCGCCGTAGCGGGCAGACCTTCGGGAATAATGGAAATCGCCAGAGAAATAGCCGTCATCAGCAAAGGAATCAGCGGCCGGCCGTATAAATACCCGATCCCGAAAATCAAAATACAGACAATAATCCCGACAATGCTGAGCGTTTTTCCCACAGAGTTCAGCTTGCGTTTCAGCGGCGTATCGAAATCGTCCTGTTCTTCCAGCAGATCGGCGATCTGCCCGACTTCCGTACGCATACCGGTTTCAACGACGACGCCGACGCCGTTGCCGTACATAACGATGGAAGACGTATACGCCATATTGATTCTGTCGCCCAGCGGGACTTCTTTGTCAAAAGTTTCTTCCGCATCTTTTTCGACGGGAACGGATTCGCCGGTTAAGGACGCTTCCTGAATTTTCAAATACGCCGAATCAATCAGGCGGATATCCGCGGGAACGATACAGCCGTCTTCCAGAAAAACAACGTCGCCGGGCACCAGTTCGGTTGACGGGACAACGCTTTCTTCGCCCTGACGCATGACGCGGGCCATCGGCGCGCTCATCTGGCGCAAAGCTTCCAGCGCGTTGGCGGCTTTTTTTTCCTGAACAATACTGATCAACGCATTAATAGCGACAATAACCAGGATAACGGCGGCTTCCGCCCATTCGTCCAAAAAAGCCGACAACCCGGCGGCGGCGATTAAAATCAAGACCATCGTATCGGTCAGCTGTTCCCACAGCATTTGCAAAAGACCGCGCTTTTCGGTTTCGCGCAATTCGTTTTTGCCGTACTTTTTCAGTCTTAAAGAGGCCTCGGCATCGCTCAATCCTTCCTCAGAGGTATTCAGTTCCTTGTACACTTCTTCCAAAGATTGAGTATACCAAGGCTTGCGTATATGACTGTCTTCCATAAAAAACTCCTTCCTTTTAACAGACAAAACATAAAAAGCGGACACGACAAAACGCTTCGCCCGTCACAAAACGGGTAAAGGGGAACGTCCTTTGAATTTCAGCTGAGTTTCGCGCGGGAGGTTCCGCGTCACTACAATCGCTGTCGCTGGTATCGCCGCCGTCGCTTAAATCGGTGCCGCCCATATTTTAACAGTGGTTACTTTCTTTACAGTTAAATACTGTTTGTTATTAAAACAGAAGGCTATTCCTTTTGTCAATAACATGTTTTTAAATCAAATCCATCATGCGGGCGAAAAATTCCCGGCGCCGCCCTTCCCCCGCCGCCATATCGGCCGCGTTTTTCCGCGCCGCCCGTATGTCACAACGCAAATCATGCAGCCCGCGCGCCAGCGTCTGCGCACCGTCTTCGAAATGAACGCCCGACAAAACGACTTTTCCCCGCCCGAACGGTTTCGTTATGACGGCGGCCCTGTCCTCTGCCGGCGAATCATAAACGGCCAAAATTTCGCCGTCCGGTCCGTCAAAAAACGGCCCGCCGTGATATAAAGCCGGATATGTTCGGCCGTCTTGAAACCGGATTTGAACGACTTTTGCCGAAAAAGCCGTCAAAGCATACGGCAGCAGATTATATTCTTTGTACAACGTCCCGACGGCGCGGCCTTCAACCAAATTCAGCCCTGTTTGGTTTTTGATGCATAATTCGGGAATGTCTTCTTCAAAAACAATATCGCGGCAGGCATAATACGCCCCGGCGCAAATGCCGAAATAAACGCCGCCGTTTCGCACATAACCGCGGATCCGCCGGTTTCCTTCGCCCGCCAGTTTCTGCATATACGGCGTTCCCGCGCCGCCGCCCAGGAAAAAGGCTTTGACCTTTGCGTCCAGCGCGCCGTTCTTGATTTCCGCAGCGTCCGTAAAATCAACAGACAACCCTTTTTTACAAAAATAAGACGCCAGCTCCGCGTATAAAGAGCTGACGTCTGCGCAACCGTAATCCCGGTAAATTAAAATCTTCGAACGCATTTTAACGGCGGTTTTCCAAATACCATTCAACCGTTTTGACAATTCCCGTGTCAAAATTTTCGTCGGCTTTCCACCCCAGTTCGGATTCAAGCTTTGTCGCGTCGATCGCGTAACGGCGGTCATGGCCGGCGCGGTCTTTGACAAAAG
>JAJXEL010000238.1 GCA_021639925.1 Alphaproteobacteria bacterium
CGGTTCCTTTGGAAATCTGCCCCAAAACTTTCCCGTTGGGTTCTTCGCGGAAATTGGCGTTTTTAGAAACGACGTATGTTTCTTTGGAATCCGCAAAAAATACGCAGGCCAGCAAAATTACAAAAACAACAAATCCGATACAGCCTCCGGGTTTTCTTTTGCACCCGCAGAAAGGACAGGCGTCCGCGTCGGAACTTCTCATCTTTCCGCAGTCGGGACATTTTATCAGCATGCGTTTTCTCCGTTATTCTGAAGCAGCAAAAACAATTTTGAACGTTTCGACGTTTTCAGGGAACATAAAACTTTTTCATTATCATTGAAAGGCATTTTACCGCCTTCCCTGTTTTTTTTGTATTTTCTCAGGATCAGTCTTTTTCCTTTTCCCAAAGGAATCGACAGTTTTTCGCGCACGTTCCAGTCGGGTTTCCAGCTGCCCGTATAATGATGCACGCCATAGGCCTCCGCATTGTCCGTACAAAAATACGTGTACGGATAAATGTAGGCGTTTTCCATGATTTTGACACGGTCTTTGGTGACAAACACGTCCTCAATCCCGTATTTTTCCTTAAATACTTTGGCAAAATACATCGGATTGGTCGTCAGGTTAAAGCTGCCGTCCGGTTTGATAAAATCAATATTGTCGTATTCGGCGATCAGATCCCTGACAATCCGGTGCCCCGGCAAGGTCCCGATCAGCGCCGGCGAAATGCTGCGGCACGACCCGCATTTCTGCGATCCGATAAAAAAATCGAAATTCATAAAATCGTCCAGAGGTTTCCTGATTTCTTCGTCCGTATCGAAATAAACGCCGCCTTCGGTCAGCAGAGCGTATAAACGCACATAATCGGAAACAAAAGCCCACTTTTTGGCCGAAACCGCCTGTTTTAAATAGCGGTTGTCAAATTTTTCCAGATCCGCGTCGTTCCATTCGCGGATTTCATAATCCGGCAAAAATTTTTTCCAGCTTTCGATACACTTTGTTTCCACTTCGCCTTTGGGCGCGGGACCAAACCAGCAGTAATGGATTTTTTTGGGAATCATTTGTCTTCTCCAACCGTTTCAACGATCAGGCGGCGCCATAATTCTATGACTTTTTCCGGCGCGTATTCCGCCATGTCCTGCGCCGCGTTCCGCCCGAAAGCAATACGCAGTTCCTTTTCGCTCATCAGCCGGCGCAGCTTTTGTGTAAAATCGTCCGGGTCTTTTGCCAGAAAACCGTTATGTCCGTCAACGATCAGCTCGTTGACCGACGGCGCGTCCGCAAACCCCAGACTGGGCAGCCCGCAGGCCATACCGTCCGCCAGCGCCAGGGAAAAACCTTCATGCGCCGAAGGAAAAGCGTGAATATCCGCCTGACGGTAAACTTCCTGGATTTTGGGGTGATAGCCCTTGATAAAAACATTGTCCTGCGCCCCGTATTTTGCCGCCAGCTCCATCAGTTCGCGTTCATATGCCGGATATTTGCGCATGCCCCAGAATTCCAGCTGCCAATCCGGAAATTCTTTGAACAAACGGCCGAAAGCTTCCACCAGCAGATGATGCCGTTTCCCGGTCTTTTCCACAC
>JAJXEL010000100.1:0-1910 GCA_021639925.1 Alphaproteobacteria bacterium
CCTACCCGCCGCGCGGATAAATTTCAAGATTTTTAAAATCGTAAAAAAAATCACGATTTATTTGTTATTTTTTTCACGATTAACTCTTGCTTTTACCTCGCCGAACGTTTAAAACTGTAAAATACCCAAAGCCGAAAGACAACAGTCCGGACGGCTACCCGTCATACATTCTTGGAGAAAACTAGATGAGTGAAACGACAGGGCATGAAGTATCTGCCTTTGATAAAATAGAAAAGGTCAAGGAAATTCTGGATAAAAACGGCCGCCAGAGTTCCCGTTTGATCCCCATTTTGCAGGAAGTTCAGGAAGTTTACCGTTACCTGCCCAAAGAAATTATGAACTATGTCGCGCAGGCGCTGGGAATCCCGGCCGGCCGCGTTTACGGCGTCGCGACGTTTTACGCCCACTTTTCCCTGGAACCCAAAGGACGTTATCTGATCCGTCTGTGCGACGGAACGGCCTGTCATGTCCGCGGTTCGGAACCGATTCTGCATGCTCTGCGTGAAAAACTGGGGCTGACGGCGGAAAAGCCGACAACGGACGATATGATGTTTACGATCGAAACCGTTTCCTGCCTGGGGGCATGCGGTCTGGCGCCCGTCGTCGTCGTCAACGAAGACGTGCACGGACAAATGACGCCGGACAAAGCGGTAAAAATGGTTGACGATATTTTGCAGGCGGAGAATTCCTGATGACTGAAAACTTAGAAAAAATTGCTTCCGATTACAAAGCAATGCACGACACCGTTACCCGCCGCATGGTTATCTGCGCCGGAACGGGTTGTATTGCCAACGGTTCTTTGAAATTATACGACGCTTTGTTAAAAGAAGTCGAAAAAGCCGGCATTAATGTTACCGTCGAACTAAAATCCGAAGACCATTCCCAAAAATCCCACTTATCCAAAAGCGGCTGTCAGGGATTTTGCCAGATGGGGCCGTTGCTGTCCATTGAACCCGACGGCATTTTATATTGCCGCGCGCATGCGGCGGACGCGGCCGAAATCGTTGAAAAAACATTAAAGAACAACGAACTGATCGACCGCCTGGTTTATAAAAGTCCGACGGACGGTTCGCATTGCCGCGGCACAAACGACATTCCGTTTTACACGCGCCAGCGCCGCACCGTTTTGAAAGCCTGCGGCCACGTCGATCCGGAAGATATCCGCGAATACATTTATCATGACGGATACAAAGCCGCGCAAAAAGCCTATACGGAAATGACGGACGAAACGGTTTGCAAAGAAATTTTGGATTCCGGCCTGCGCGGACGCGGCGGCGGCGGTTTCCCGACCGGTTTGAAATGGGACTTAACCCGCAAGGTGCAGGGTGATAAAAAATACGTCATCTGCAACGCCGACGAAGGCGATCCGGGCGCGTTTATGGACCGTTCGGTTATGGAAGGCAATCCCCATTCCGTTATCGAAGGCATGATGATTGCCGCGCGCGCGATCGGCGCCGACGAAGGTTACATTTATGTGCGCGCCGAATATCCTCTGGCGGTCAAGCGCATGCGCAAAGCGATTGAAGACGCTGAAAAACTGGGTATTCTGGGCAATAACATTTTCGGGTCGGGCAAAAACTTTATCCTGCACGTCATGGAAGGCGCGGGCGCTTTTGTCTGCGGCGAAGAAACGGCTCTGATGGCTTCCATTGAAGGAAAACGCGGCATGCCGCGTCCGAAACCGCCCTTCCCCGCCCAATCGGGATTATGGGGCAAACCGACGGTGATCAACAATGTTGAAACGTTGGCCAGCGTCCCGATGATTATCCTGAAAGGCGCCGGAAACTATCGTTCCGTCGGTACGGAAAAATCCCCCGGAACCAAAACGTTCGCCGTTACCGGCCACGTCGCCAATACCGGGTTGATCGAGGTCCCGTTCGGAACGACTTTGCGCGAAATCATTTTTGATA
>JAJXEL010000100.1:1920-8080 GCA_021639925.1 Alphaproteobacteria bacterium
CCAAAGGCGAAGTCGACAACGACAGCTTTAAAGCCGTTCAGATCGGCGGCCCGTCCGGCGGCTGTTTGACCGCGGAACATTTGGATCTGCCGATTGATTTTGACTCTTTGCGTTCGGCGGGCGCTATGGTCGGTTCCGGCGGTCTGGTCGTTATGAACAAAAACACCTGTATGGTCAGCGTCGCCCGGTTCTTTATGCAGTTTACGCAAAACGAATCCTGCGGCAAATGCACGCCGTGCCGCGAAGGCACAAAGCAAATGCTGGCTTTGCTGGACGACATCATGGCCGGCCGCGCGACCGAAGAAACGCTGGATCTGCTGGAAGAAACGGCGAAAACCGTTCAAAAAGCGTCCCTGTGCGGTTTGGGCAAAACAGCGCCCAACCCTGTTTTGTCGACGCTGCGTTACTTCCGCGACGAATATCTGGCGCACGTTCGCGACAAAACCTGCCCGACCGGCCAGTGCAAAGCTTTGGCCAAACCGGAAATTGATCCGATTTTGTGCCGCGGCTGTACGGCCTGCGCGCGCAAATGCCCTGTCGGCGCCATTACAGGAACGGTTAAGCAGCCGCATTCCATTGACCCGACAAAATGTATCAAATGCGGCGCTTGCGCCGCGGCGTGCAAGTTCGGTGCCGTCAAAGGCATCGCTCCCCGTGCTTAAGTGAAAGGTGAAGCTTTATGACTGAAAAGAAAACTTTGTTCATTGACGGCAAAGAAGTCGAAATCGAAAATGAACGCAATATTTTAGAGCTGTGCCGTAAAGCGGGGATCGATATCCCGACGTTTTGCTATCAGCCGGAACTGAGCATTTACGGCGCGTGCCGTTTATGTCTGGTTGAAATCGAAGGCAGAGGCATTTTGTCTTCCTGTTCCACGCCGCCGGAAGCGGGCCTGAAGATAAAAACAAACACCGACGAGATCCGCAAGCTGCGCCGTATGACAATGGAACTGCTGCTGGCTTCCCACCCGCAGGACTGTCTGAAATGCGGCAAAAGCACGCACTGTAAATTACAGGAAATCGCGCGCAAAGTCGGCGTTAAGGAAATCCGTTACAAACATTCGGTCAAAGACTTGCCGGTTGACGACAGCTCTTATTCTTTGATCCGCGATCCGGCCAAGTGCATTTTGTGCGGCAACTGCGTGCGCATGTGCGCGGAAGTCCAGGGAATCGGCGCCGTTAACTTTGCCAACCGCGGTTCTCACAGCACCGTCATTACGGCGTTCGGCAAAGACATGGCCAAGACGGAATGCGTCAACTGCGGCCAGTGCGCGGCGGTTTGCCCGACGGGCGCTTTGCAGATCAGATCCGAAATTGACGAAACAATGCGGGACATCAACAACCCCGAAAAAATCACGGTCGTTCAGATGGCTCCGGCCGTCCGCGTGGCGATTGCCGAAGAATTCGGTCTGCCGCCCGGAATCGATTCGACTAAAAAAATCGTCGCGGCTTTAAAGAAAATCGGCGTCGATTACGTTTATGACACGAACTTTACGGCGGACATGACGATTGTCGAAGAAGCTACCGAATTCGTGCAGCGTCTGCAAAACGGCGGCACGTTCCCGATGTTTACGTCCTGCTGTCCGGCATGGATCAAATATGCGGAAACGTATTATCCGTCTTTGTTAAAGAACATCAGCTCCTGCCGTTCGCCGCAGGGAATGTTCGGCGCGGTCGTGCGCAAAGCGATGCCCGGACTGACCGGCAAAGAAAACAAGGATATCGTTTCCATTTCCATCATGCCCTGTACGGCGAAGAAGTTTGAAGCCCGCCGCGACCAGTTCATGCATGACGGCAAAGCGGAAATCGATCATGTTTTAACGACGCAGGAACTGGCGGAAATGTTAAAATCCGCGGGCGTTAACCTGATTGAAATGGACGATGCGGATCTGGACATGCCGCTGGGCATGTACACGGGCGCCGGCGTTATTTTCGGCGTGACCGGCGGCGTTATGGAAGCGGTTTTGCGTTTTGCGGCTGAAAAAGTCGGCGGGATCAAAGACGCGATCGAATTTAAAAACGTCCGCGGGGAAGAAGGAATCCGCGAAGCCGAAGTCGAATTAAACGGCAGAACGTTCAAGCTGGCTGTCGTTCACGGTTTGGCCAACGCGGGCAAAGTCGCGCAGGAAGTCATGGACGGCACCTGTAAATATGACCTGATCGAAGTCATGGCCTGCCCGATGGGCTGTGTCGGCGGCGCCGGCCAGCCGGTCAGCGAAGGGCTGGTTAAGAAAAAGATGCGCGCGCAGGGGCTGTACAAAGCCGACGAAACCTGCGCTTTGCGTAAATCGCAGGAAAATACGGCCGTTTATGAAGTCTATGAAAAATACTTTGAAGGCGGTCCCGCGACGCATGAAGCGCATGAAAACCTGCATACGACTTATATTGCCAGACCGAAAACGGATTTGGAACTGGACCTGAACAGAACGGCCAAAGACGCTGTGCGGGTCGAACTGAATCTGTCGGGTGAAAACATGCGCAAAGGTGTTGAAAACCTGATGGGCGACGTTTTTGCCAAAATCCGCGAAAACGGATTACAGCAGCAGACGAAAGTCGTCGTAACGTTCGGCCATACGGGCGAAGATCCGATGGTAACGGTTAACGGCAAAACAGTCGAACCCGACGCCGGCAAAGTCGTCGAAGCCGTTAAAGCGGCAAAGTAAAATAAAATATAAAGAAAAGCAGCCTTTGGCAACAAAGGCTGTTTTTTTATTTTAAAAGTTGGTAACATGCAGTTTGACCGAATAATTTCAATAAAGATCTGACTATGAAAAAATATTTTTTATTCCTGACCGCGTTGTTTTTAATTTCCTGCGCCGCCTGCCCCCGCCCGGACAATGCCGCGCTGCGCAGCCAGTTAAAGGAACACACTTTGATTGTGTATAAAAACGGCCAGACAACGTTTTACGATGAACGCGGTTTGCAGCCGCTGTTAATCCGGTTAAACGACGGCGCGTTCAAAGACGCTTTTGTCGCAGACCGCATTGTCGGCAAGGCTTCGGCCCTGTTGCACGTTTACGGCGGCGTAAAGGAAGTATACACGCCGGTTATCGCCAAACAGGCTGTTGCCGTTTATGAAAAATACGGTATAAAATACAGCGCGGACAAAGTTGTCGAAAACATACGCAACCGTACGAACACCGGTCTGTGTCCCATGGAACAGAAAGTTCAGAACATTGACGATCCGGCGGAAGCTTACCGCATTTTCAGCCGCCGCCAATAAAGGAAAAACAGTATGCCGATAAAAGAACAAAAGATATCGCCGCAAATAAAAATCGACGGCGGCAATTATGAAATGCTGACGGATCTGATTAACGACGTCGCCGCCAGCCCGACGGGAAAGGCTTTGCTGGAACAGGCTGCCGCGCAGGGGTATTCTTTAAGTACGGACAGTATTGACGGCATGGGGCACTGCCATGCCAAAAATAAACGGATCGTCCTGTCCAATAAATGCTCTTATGACAAAATGGTGTCGTCCCTGGCGCATGAAGCCCGCCATGTCGAACAAATATCCAAAGGAGCGGAACCATATTATACGCCGGCGGTTTTGTTAAAAGACCAGCTGATCGAAAAACGGCTGATGGAGGCGGACGCCGTCGCCGTTTCCCTGATGGTCTGCCATGAATTAAAGCAACGCGGCAACCCCGCGCCGATGCAGGCGGCCGAACCGCATTACGAAAAGGAAACCGCAGCCTTTGAAAAGGGATTAAAGATTTCAAAAGAAGAAGCGCTGACTCAGGCGGCCTTAGCCTGGTATGACAATGAAAACCGTTTGTTTAAACATGAATGCCGCGTCATTGCCGCCCCTGTCAGCATGGGGGCGAATTTTGAAAACACAACGGGGAAATATCAGCCGTTAACGGCCCAGTCCTGTCTTGAAAAACTGTGCCGTTTTGAAAACCGGCCTTATTTTACGCAAAAGGCGGAAGTTCTGGAAACGCCGCAGCGGGCGGGAATTTCACAAAGGACAAAATATTGGCTGGACGTTAATATTAATTTATGCAAAAACGCAGGCGTTTCCCCCGAACCGTCCGTAGAATCTCTGCCTGTCCGCACGGATTCCCCGATGCTGTACGGCCAGGTGAATATGCCGCCGATGTATCCCGATGCTTTTCAAAAAATCGAAGCTTACAAAGCTGCCCGCGCCGCACGGGTTCAGGCGGCCGTACAAAAAAACGGCGGAAGATAAAGGAATAAACAGAATTTTAGACAAAAAAGCCATTGACTTTTTCTAAGCTTCTCTCATAATTACAGGAAATTATTCAGGAGATTGTTTATGCTTGCCGATTTTTTTAAAAAAGACGCTACGGCTTATCCTTCCGGTTTAAAATCTTTAGGGGACAAGTCCCGTTCAACGGCATATAGCCGGACTTTGTCAAAGGCCGGTATGTTCGTCACCGCCGTTGCGATGGCGGCATCGTTGACGGCGTGCGGTCCGTCGCGGGCAGAAATCGAAGCAATGAAAAACGCCGTTCCTGACAGCACAAAAACAGAATTGATTGCCAAATGCGACAGTTCCATACTGGCAAGTATTGATATCGCTTTTGCCGACGGCGGGAAAAACGGAAATTCAAACCTTTCTCCGTTTGGATTTGTTTTGAACCCCGAAACAGGCGAAAAAATGGCTAATTCCGTCATGAACGGTTTTAATGCCGCCCGCAAACAAATGTATGATACTATTCCCGCGCCGTCCAAAAGAACGGGGGAACACTATGTATTAATCGATTACATGAATGACTGTTCCGACAAGGCTGTCGGATCAAAATCCGAATTAAAGATGTGCATGACGCAGGGGAAAATAAAAATGCGCCCCGTCATCGTTTATTACGGCAAGCCTGAATTTTATCAGGAACTGGCGGAAAAGGTCAAAGCCAATCAAATGCAAAAAACGGCTTTTCAGATCAAGACCCGGCAGCAATCAGAACGATAAATTCCAACAGGGCGGGAAAAATCCCGCCTTTTTTTAATCTATTTGCCTCTTGTTTCGCAGGCTGAAACAGAATAAAAATAAAACAAATCATCAAAAGGAACAAAAAATGACGACAAAACATACGCCTCTTTTAATTTTAGGATCCGGGCCGGCCGGATATACGGCCGCGATTTACGCCGCCCGGTCATTGATAACCCCCGTTTTAATTTCCGGCATGCAGCCCGGCGGTCAGCTGACGCAGACGGGCGATGTGGAAAACTTTCCCGGCTTTCCCGAAAAAATCAGCGGTATGGAATTGATGGACAATATGCGCCAACAGGCGGAAAATCTGGGAACCGTCTTTGTTGACGAAACCGCAGTCAAGGTTGATTTATCCCAAAAACCGTTTACGGTTACTTTGGATTCCGATGATATTTATACCTGCGACGCTTTGATTATCGCCACGGGGGCGTCCGCCAGATGGCTGGACCTGCCCAACGAACAAAATTTGCGCGGGTTTGGCGTTTCGGCCTGCGCGACATGCGACGGCTTTTTTTACAGAAACAAAAAGGTCGCCGTCATCGGCGGCGGCAATACCGCTGTGGAAGAAGCGCTGTATCTGGCCAATCTGGCTTCGGAAGTTTATCTGATCCACCGGCGCGACGAACTGCGTTCGGAAAAAGTCATGCAGGAAAGATTAAAGGCGCACCCGAAAATCAAAACAATCTGGAATACGGTTGTCGAAGATTACATTGGCGATAAAGACAAAGGCGGATTAACCGGTTTGCTGTTAAAAAATGTCAAGACGGGTGAAAAATCCGAATTAGCCGTTGACGGTTCATTTGTTGCCGTCGGTTATGCCCCGAACACGGAATTATTCCGCGGGCAGCTGGAATTGGACGAAACGGGCTTTATCGTTACGAAAAACGGTACGCCGCACACTTCGCTGGAAGGCGTCTTCGCCGCCGGCGACGTGCAGGAAAAATTTTTCCGGCAGGCGGTTACGGCGGCGGCAGGCGGTTGCCGCGCAGCACTGGAGGCGGAAAAATATCTGTCGGCGCTAAACAAATAAGAAACAGACGGCAGCTCCGGCTGCCGTTTTTTTATACGTTTTATCCGAACGGTACAAAATCTTGTATGCCGCAAAACATCTGTAAAAAACGCCGGGGAAACGTTATTTTTATAAAACTTAATACCGCCATATAAATCAATGTTTTTTTACTGTTTTCTCTTTTTACGCGCAGGATCAAAT
>JAJXEL010000239.1 GCA_021639925.1 Alphaproteobacteria bacterium
TTCCCTGATCGGACATGTCCGTATCGCGGGCGTTCCGACAGGGGAAGAACCCGATACGGGCGAAATTAATTATGATTATCTGCTGTCTTTGCTGGAAACGCAGGGATATCAGGGACATGTCGGCTGTTCTTATACGCCGCGCATGAAAACGGCGGACGGATTAAAATGGATTAAAAAATATGTTTGAAGCGCAGACAGCATTCGCTCATCAAATTGCCGACGCTTCCGGCGAATTGATTTTAAAATACTTCCGCCGCCTGACAGACGTCAGCGACAAGGCGGACGCTTCGCCCGTTACCGAAGCCGATAAAAGCAGCGAACGCCTGATGCGCAACATGATCGAACGCTATTTTCCCGGCGACGGCATTATCGGCGAAGAATACGGCAAACAAAATGAAGATGCGGAATTTGTCTGGGTGCTTGACCCGATTGACGGGACGCAATCTTTTATTGCGGGCGTACCTTTGTTCGGAACGCTGATTGCTTTGCTGCATAACGGCATTCCCGTTATGGGGCTGATTAATCAGCCGTATACGAAGGAACGCTGGGTCGGCGTCGCGGGAAAGCGCACAACGTTTAACGGGACGGCCGTTCAAGCCCGCCGCTGCGCTGATTTGCGCCGGGCCGTTTTGTTTTCGACGGCCGACAAGCAGATGTTTGCAGATCCGGAAGATAAACGGCGCTTTACGGCTTTGTACGACCGGGTTAAAACGGCGCGGTTCAGTACGGATTGTTACGGATACGCCCTGTTGTCCGCGGGGTGCGGGGATATTGTCTGCGAAGCCGATATGAAGCTGTATGATTATGCGGCTTTGGTACCGGTTGTCGCCGGGGCGGGCGGCGTTATGACGGATTGGGAAGGAAACGATTTGTCCGAAAACAAAGGCGGGGGGCGTATCCTGGCGATCGGGGATCCGCGGCTGCTGCCCGATGTGCTGGAGGTGTTGAACCCGTGAAAATATTCCGGCTGATTTTTTGTTTCGTTTTGCTGGCTTTCCCCGCCGCCGCGCAGTATCAGGCAACGCCGGCAAAAGGGGTCGCCATGCACGGCAACCCTCGTTACGGCTGGAATTTTAAACATTTTGATTATGCCAATCCCGACGCGCCGAAAGGCGGAACGCTGAAAATGTCGGCTTACGGCAGTTTTGACACATTTAACCCGTATACGATCAAAGGCGTTTCCGCCGCCGGAACCGGGCTGCTGTTCGATACGCTGATGGTTGAATCGGCCGACGAGCCGTTTTCGGAATACGGACTGATCGCCGAAACGGTCGAAATGCCCAAAGACAGATCGTGGGTGGCTTTTAATATCAATAAAAAAGCCCGTTTCCATGACGGAACGCCGGTCACGGCGGAAGACGTCGTTTTTTCTTTTGATATTTTACGGACAAAAGGCCTGCCGATGTTCAGATATTATTACGGTAATGTTGACAAGGCCGTCGCCGAAAAACCGATGCGCGTTTTGTTTGTTTTCAAACCGGGCGACAACCGCGAACTGCCGTTAATTTTGGGACAGATGCCCGTTTTTTCGAAAAAATACTGGC
>JAJXEL010000101.1 GCA_021639925.1 Alphaproteobacteria bacterium
AAGAAAAATCGTCATAATAAACAACAATAACACTTTAATATGAAAGGATTTTCCGTGGGTAAGAAAAAAGATTTGCAGCGCGTAAAGGAATATGCCGATAACCAAGTGCTTTTGATTGCTTTGGGGGCGCATAACGATAATCTGAAACGGCTGGAAAAAAAGCTGGGCGTTGAAATCAAAACGCGCGGCAATCAAATTACGGTCCAAGGGGAAGAGGAAGCCGTCGAACATGCTTTTTCCGCGATGGACAAGATTTATGCCGCCGCCAGAAAAAAAGGCGATATTGACAATTCCGACATAGATAATGCTTTACATGTAAGCGAAGGACGAAAAATGACTTCAAAAGAAAAAACATCTTTGGCCGGTGAAGAAGAAGATCTGACGTTGAAAACCCGCAAACGCCATATCCAGCCGCGTTCGCAGACCCAGGCGGAATATGTGCGGGCGATGCGCGATTATGAAATGGTGTTCGGCTTGGGGCCCGCCGGAACGGGGAAAACTTTTCTGGCCGTTGCCAAGGCTGTCGCTTTGATGATCGAAGGGCAGATCGATAAAATCATTTTATCCCGTCCCGCGGTTGAAGCCGGCGAAAATCTGGGATTCCTGCCCGGCGATTTAAAGGAAAAAATTGATCCGTATCTGCGTCCTTTATACGACGCGCTGTATGATATGCTGCCTCGCGACGTCGTTGATAAAAAGCTGGAACTGGGCGAAATCGAAGTCGCGCCGCTGGCGTTTATGCGCGGTCGTACTTTGACGAATGCAATGGTAATCCTGGACGAAGCGCAAAATACGACGCCGATGCAGATGAAAATGTTTTTAACCCGTATGGGGGAAAATTCCCGTATGGTGATCAACGGGGATTTAAGCCAGACAGATTTGCCGCGCGGCGTCCAATCCGGGCTGGCCGACGCTTTGGACGTTTTGCGCAACGTTAAAGATATCGCCGTTGTGACTTTTACGGAAAAAGACGTCGTCCGCCATGGTCTGGTTTCCTCTATTGTCAAAGCGTATGACAGACGTTACGCGTCGCGCAAAGGGCTGGCCGGTTAATCATGACGCTGAAAGTCGCTTTGCGCATTGACGGCGCGGCGTGGAAAAAAGAGCTGCCAGACGTAAAAAAGCTGGTTAAAACGGCGGCAACGGCTGCATGGCTGGCCGGCAATACGGGGGATTTTAAGCTGCCTGTGAAATCTGCGGAAGTCAGCGTTTTGCTGACCGATGACGCGGCGGTTCATGCTTTGAATAAAGCCTACCGCGGCATAGACCGGCCGACAAATGTTTTGTCTTTCGCCGCTTTGGACGACGAAGACGAACCGATCGTCGATCCGCTGCTGCTGGGGGATATCGCCGTTGCGTTTGAAACGACAAAACGCGAAGCGCAGGATCAAAAAATATCAACGGCGGATCATTTGTTTCATTTGATTGTTCACGGCGTGCTGCATTTGATCGGGTATGATCACATGACTGATGCGGACGCGGCCGAAATGGAAGCGCTGGAAATTAAAATTCTGGCGCGAAACGGTATGGATAACCCCTATGATGATTAAAAAAGCGGCAGAAATATTCTGCCGGAAAAAATATTTGCCGGCTTTGCTTTGCGGCTTTGCCGCCGTCGGGGCGCTACCGCCTTTTTATGTTATTCCTTGCTTGTTTGTCGCTTTTTCGGGAATGTTCTTTCTGATTGATCGTTTGGACGGCAGAAGACAGGCCGCGGCTGTCGGATTTTTTTTCGGCTTCGGTTTCTTTTCCCTCGGATTGGCATGGGTGTCAAATGCCCTGATGATTGAAGGTATGGGGTTTCGATCTTTGGCGCCTGTGCCGCCTTTGGGGTTCGGTCTGTGGGGCGGATTGTTCGGCGCGGCGGCGGCTGTCGCGGCAGTCTTTTTTAAAAAAGGTCTGCGCCGGCTGACGGCGTTCAGCGCTGCTTGGGGGATATTGGAATGGGTCCGGTCGTGGCTGTTTACCGGCTTTCCGTGGAATTTGACCGCTTCGGTTTGGACGGATTGGCCGGTAATGATGCAGACCGCGTCAATATGGGGAGCGTACGGATTAAGCGCCGTCACCGTTTTTATTGCCGGATTGCCGGCTTTGATCCGGGGACGCAGCGATATTGTTAAAACGGTCGGCGCGGCGGCTTTGATCCTTTTGATCTTGTTTGGTTTCGGATCATGGCGGCTGGCAAAAGCGCCCGCGCCCGGGGATACAATTAACGGCGTTTTGATCCGTCTGGTTCAGCCGGATATTCCGCAGGGGAAAAAATGGAGCGCGGACGAAGCCGAACAGAATTTAATGAAGCATGTTCATCTGAGCCGCGCGCCCGGCGCGGAAAAAGTAACGCATGTCATTTGGCCGGAAACGGCGACGCAGTTTTTATTGACCGACGACGATTTCGCGCGCGCCATGGTGACCAGCGCTTTGACGCCGGGATCAATTTTACTGGCGGGATCTTTGCGCCGGGAAGTAAACGAACAAGAAAAACCGGCCGTTAAAATGTTTAACAGTATTGTGGCTTTGAACGATCTGGGAGTTTTTCTGGGCAGTTATGATAAATCGCATCTGGTGCCGTTCGGCGAATATGTTCCTTTGTCGGAAATGTTTCCGTTTGTCCGCAAGTTAACGCCGGTCGCTATGGATTTCAGTACCGGAGACGGCGTCAAAACAGTCGTTATTCCGCGGACTTTGCCTGTCGGTATGCTGGTTTGTTATGAAGTTATTTTCCCCGGGCAGGTTGTGGATAAACAGGTCAGGCCGTATTGGCTGTTAAACGTTACGAACGACGGGTGGTACGGGATCAGCGCCGGGCCGTATCAACATTTTGCCGCCGCGCAAATGCGGGCCGTAGAGGAAGGTTTGCCTCTGGCCAGGGCGGCAAATACGGGAATCAGCGGCATGATAGACGCTTACGGCCGTGTGACGGCTTTGCTGGGGCTGGGCAAAAAAGGTTTTATTGATGCCGGTCTGCCCCGGCGGACGGATCAGCCGACACTTTACGCCGCATATGGCAATAAGATCCCTTTAATCTTTTGTCTGGTATTGCTGGTTGCCGCTGCGGTTCCTTATCCTAAAACAGGAGTTTCAAAATGAAAAAAGTTGTTTTTTTATTAATAAGCGCGGGTGTTCTGCTGATGACGACGGGGTGCCGGAATCAATATGACATTCCCACCTACCGGACAACGGATTCTTACGGTTCTGTTTTTGAAGGAAACTATGTTCCTCAGGATGTGCATTAATTATTCGTAACTGAGGTTGTTTAACCGCCAGTACGTTTCCGTTTCATATAACTTGGGGTTGTTTTTGGCGTAATCCAAAGCCGTGTTGCCGTCTTTGTCCGTCAAAGGAATTCTGGCGCCGCAGTCAATCAATACTTCAACGGTTTCCGGGTTCGGATTAAAAGCCGCCGCATACATCAAAGGCGTTAATCCTTCCGCGCTGCGGTCGTCAATACCCGCGCCGTTTTCCAGCAAGGTCATTAAAATATAAGGGTTTAAGTTTTTCCCGGCTGCCAGCATCAGCGGCGTAACGCCGAATTCGGCGCGGTCAGATGTGCGCGCGCCCAAAGACAGCAAAGTTTTAACGACTTCTACGGAAGTATTTTGCTGAATTGCGTGCATCAAAGGAGTTAATCCGTTTTTGTCGCGTTCATTAATATCCATGCCGTGGTTTTTTAACCAGAACAGCAAAGAATTCGTCGGTTTGTTTGACAAAGCGATTGTTAAAGCCGTCTGTCCGGCGTTTGTTTTGTCATACAGATTACTGCCGCGTTTTATCAGCAGATCCAGCGTTTTTTGCGGCGCATTGTTTTTAATGGCATGGAACAGGGCAGTCATGCCTTCTGAATCTTTCAGCGTGACGGACGCGCCGGCCTTTAAAAGAACGTCGGTTACTTTTGTATTTTTATTATAAGCCGCGGCAACCATCAGCGGGGTAATGCCATATTCGTCGCGGCCGTTCGGATCCGCGCCCGTTTTGATATAAGCCAGCGCCTGCGCGGGGGACCCGCTGATTAATACTGTTTGAAACGGAGGCATTTCCCGGCGGAAAAAAATAATCAGCGCAATAATAACCAATAAAACGGCAGAGGCCGCAATACAAATTAAACCTATGTTCAGATCCTGCATTTTAATAAAATCTGACTCCTTCTTCAAAGGCATTAAATGTTTTTACAATATCCGACGGAGAGGAAAGCGACAAGAGCCGATTTGCAAAATGTTCCATTTCCGTCAGACTCAGGGATCTGATTCTTTCCTTAACCATTGGAATATTAATAGCCGGCATGGATAATTCATGAATTCCCAATCCGATCAGTACGGCGGCATAGCGGTGATTGGACGCCATTTCCCCGCAAATGCTAACGGGAACATGCACCGAATTAGCACTTTCGACCGTTTTTTTCAATAACTTCAGAATTGACGGGTGCAGCGGGTTAAATAATGACGCTACCGAAGAATCTGTTCTGTCGACAGCCAGCGTATATTGAATCAGGTCATTCGTTCCGATTGATAAAAAATCGCAGTTCGCGGCCAATACTCCGGCTTCCAAAGCGGCGGCCGGCGTTTCGATCATAACGCCCAGCTGCGGCGGCCGGTCGGGCAGGGGAACGGATTTTTCGCGCAGTTCGTTTTCACATTCCGCCAGCAGCTTTTTAGCCGAAACGACTTCTTCAACGGAAGTCACCATCGGCAATAAAATGCGTATATCACCAAAACAGCAGGCCCTTAACACGGCGCGGAACTGCGTTTTCAGCAAGGCCGAAGTTTTTAAAGCAAAACGGATACCGCGTAATCCCAAAGCCGGATTTTCCGTTTTTACCGTATGTAAAACATCGGGGCATTTGTCCCCGCCGACGTCGAATGTCCTGAACGTAACCGGTTTTCCTTCCATTCGGGAAGCGATCTGGCGCAGTATTTCAAATTGTTCGTCTTCGCTGGGCAGGTCGCGGCGGTTCAAAAACATATATTCGCTGCGCATCAATCCGATTCCGTCAACGCCGGTTTGCAGCAGAAAGTCGACTTCATGAGGCAGGTCAATGTTTCCTTTTAACCGGATAAAGACCTGATCCGAAGTTACGGAAGGTTGGCTGCGCAGGCGTTTTAACGATCGTTTCCAGCGCAGGAAATCAGACCGGTATTTCCGGTAAAGATCAACATTTTCCTGAGTCGGGCATAAAATAACTTTGCCGTACGTTCCGTCAATAATAATGATATCGCCGGTTTGCGCAACCCGCATCAGATCGGGAATGCCGACAATGGCGGGGATTCCCAAAGAACGCGCCAGCAGCGCCGTATGGCTTTGAACCGATCCGCCGGTCGTGACAAACGCCGTGATTTTTTTCAAGTTGAGCAAAGCCGTATCCGCCGCGCTGAGGTCGTTTGCAATAACGACGGCATTTTCCGGCAGATGAAGGGTTTTTTCTTTGGCTTCTGTTTGCAGGTTTCTGAGGATTCTGGCGCCGACGCTGCGGATATCTTCTATTCTGGCGGAAATATAAACATCGTCCATGGCCGCAAAAACGTCGGCGATGGCGGCGATTTCCGTTTGAACGGCGGCTTCGGCGTTGATCTGTCCGTTTTTAATGCGGTTGCAGACGCCGCGGATCAGGCGCGACCCTTTTAACATATGGCGGTAAACGTCAAACAAAGAACTTAACGGGTCGTCTTCAAAAGCGTCTTTGGCTTTATCCAAAATGGAATCGAACTGGTGCAGCGTATTTTGGACGGCGCTCAGAAAGCGCTGTTGTTCCGCGGGAACGTCTTCTTCGTTGATTCTGTACTGCGGAACGGATTTTAACAAAGTATCGTAAATAAAAACCCTGCCGATTACAATTCCCGGCGAAACCCCCGTTCCTTCGCGGACAATTTCCGCGCCGTCCAAAGGACAGACGCTCCGGCCGGTTTTGCGGCGTTTGGAAAAGGCGGGCAGTTTTTTAATTTTCGTTGAATTTGTCATTGACCAGTTTTTCCAATGCGTTTAAAGCTTTTTGCGCTTCTTTGCCCGAACAGACAACCTTTATTTCCGAATCACAAGCCGCCCCCAGCATCATCAATCCCATAATGGAATGTCCGGAAACTTCCTGTTCGTCTTTTTCAACGCAGACTTGCGCGTCAAAAGAATCCGCCGTCCTGACGAATGCCGCCGCCGCGCGGGCGTGCAGGCCTTTTTCGTTTGTGATTTTCAGTATTTTGGAAACGCCGGACGCTGTCGTCATTCGGTGCCCTTTTTTTAAGAATGATTCAACAAAGCCGAAGCGACATTGATATATTTTTTACCGGCTTCCTGAGCGCTTAAAGTCGCTTCTTTCAGTTTTTGGTTTGAACGTACCTGAGCCAACTTGATCAGCATCGGCAAATTCATGCCGGCCAGGACTTCGACATTATCCTGCGTCATCATGGAAATTGCCAGATTGGAAGGCGTTCCGCCGAACATGTCTGTTAAAACGATCACGCCGTCGCCTTTGTCGACCCGTGCGATTTTTTCCTGAATTTCCGTGCGGCGCTGTTCCATGTCGTCCGTTGGAAAAATACTGACGGTTTCAACGTTTTCCTGCGGACCGACGACATGTTCCATTACGGCCTTCATTTCTTCGGCCAAATGTCTGTGAGAAACTAAAATCAAGCCAATCATTTTATTTTTCCTGTTTGTTTTTATCCAGTTCACGGTGGGTTAAAGTTACAATACACTTTTTTTGATCCAAAAGCCATTTATAAAGTTGTTCCGCGATATAAACAGAGCGGTGTTTCCCGCCCGTACAGCCGACGGCGATTGTCAGCCGGGTTTTGCCTTCCTGTTCGAACCGGGGCAGCAGAGGGGCGATAAAGTCTTTTAATCTGTTGAAAAAAGAAGAATAATCCGGGTCTTGTTCGATATAAGCGCCGACTTCGGGAGTCTTCCCGGTTAAAGGGCGCAGGTCGGGGTCATAATGCGGGTTGCGCAAAAAACGCACGTCAAAAACCAAATCGGCTTCGCGCGGCAGGCCTTCGCGGTAGGAAAAAGACATGACGGACACAACGATTTTTTCCGCCGCGCCGGTATCAAATTCTGCCCGGACGACCGAACGCAGCTGGGAAATTTTCATGTCTGTCGTATCAATGACGATATCCGATTTTTGCCGCAGCGGCGCCATTAATTCACGTTCCAAAACGATGCCGTCGCTAAGCTTTTTGTTTTTGGCCAGCGGGTGCGACCGTCTGGTTTCGGTAAAACGGCGCAGCAGTTTTTCATCGTCGCAGTCCAGAAAAATGATTTTTTCGGCAATGTCTTTGTCTTTTTTGATTTCCGCGC
The DNA here is from genome assembly GCA_021639925.1 of Alphaproteobacteria bacterium. GTDB lineage: Bacteria > Pseudomonadota > Alphaproteobacteria > CAAGCB01 > CAG-977 > UBA11549. Next base: position 7,282 of record JAJXEL010000101.1, read on the forward strand.
ACAAAAGGCATAATTTTTCACAGTCAAAATCCCGTGTTCTGGCGTCTACGCCCAAAGCGACGGAAGAATCCCGCGCCGTTCCCGATATGACCTGCGGCAAAACGGACAAAGGCAGATTGTCGATGACTTCAAATCCCAAATCTTCCAGTATTTTTAAAACGCTTGATTTCCCCGCGCCGGACAGGCCGCTGACAATGACGATCCGTTTCATGTGATTATTTTCCTTTTTTGTTTCTGAATTAACAGAAGCGTTTTGATTTTTATAACGGCGGAAATTGAAAAAGCGTCCAGAAAAAAAACAGGAATTTCAACATCTTCAATTAATTCCGTCTGATTTTCAGGCATTCTGTCGATTTGATCGCAAGACTGCAAGCTCAACTTTAGGCTGATTTCCGTTTCGCCGGCGCAAGGCGTTTCAACAATTCCGATCCCTCTGATTTCCAGCATTCCTTTGATGGAATCGGGCGCGCGGGCCGTTAATTTCCCGTTCCTGTTTTCAACGACGGTTTGATCGTCGGCGATAAATTTCGCACCTGCGTCAATCAGCCGCAGACATAAATCGGATTTGCCCGATCCCGGCCGGCCGCAGATCAGCAGGCCGGATCCCATAAATTCGACGCAGGAAGCATGAATGGACGTCATTCTATTTTTCCTTTAAACGGCGGCAGCAAAATAACGAATGAAGCCCCCAGGATTTTTCCGTTTT
>JAJXEL010000102.1 GCA_021639925.1 Alphaproteobacteria bacterium
AACAGATCCGGATCGCTTTGATATAAAAAAAAGCCCTCTGATTTCAGAGGGCTTTCCCTTTTTACATCGTCTATTATTCGACGGCGGACATCATAAAATCCGTCACGCGCTGGGAAAATGCCGCGGGATCTTTGATCGGTTCGCCTTCGATAATTTTCGCCTGGTCAAACAACACCTGCACCAACGCTTTGTTCGTATCGCCCGTATCGCCGGCCGCGACTTTCGCCGCCAGCTTTTTAATCAGCGGGTGGCGCGGGTTAATATCAAAATAACGGTTGCTGACGTATAAAGACGGCTGGTTATGCTGGCGCATCAGGCGTTCCAGGTGAATCGAAGCTTCGCCGTCCCCGGTCGAAAGGGCAACGGGGCTTTTTGTCAGACGTTCCGTCGTGCGGACTTCTTTGACTTCGTCGCCGACAATTTCTTTCATAAACTTCGTCAAAGCGTCTAAATCGGCTTGCGGCGCTTTTTCCGTTTTGTCGGACTGATCCGTAATCAACAGCGTTTCCAGTTCCTGCGCGCCGGAATTGACGGATTTGATCGGTTTTTCTTTATACTGCGTCAGTCCCTGCGGCCAGAATTCGTCAATCGGGTCGGTTAACAGCAGGACTTCGATCCCGCGGGCGGCGAAACCTTCCAGCTGCGGATTGTTACGCAATACGCCCAGATCGTCGCCGGTAATATAATAAATGCTTTTCTGGCCGTCTTTCATGCGCGAAATATAATCCGCCAGCGTTGTCAGACCGTCGCCGTTCGTCGAATAAAAACGGCAGAGTTCGGCGATTTCTTCGCGGTTATAGGAATCTTCGAAAATGCCTTCTTTTAACACGGCGCCGAAAGCGTTCCAGAATGTCAGGTATTCCTGTTCGTTTTCGGAACGTTTTTTCAGCTCGCCCAAAATGCGGCGGACAACGCCTGTTTTAATTTTCGCCAAAACGGGCGTTTTTTGCAGCATTTCGCGCGAAACGTTCAGCGGCAGTTCTTTGGTGTCGATAACACCTTGCACAAAACGCAGGTAATTCGGCAGCATATCGGGAACCTGGTCGGTAATGAAAACGCGGTTGATGTACAGCTTGATCTGCGCGTTGCGGTTGGGTTGGAAAATGTCAAACGGCGTTTTGGTCGGAATAAACATCAGGGCCGTGTATTCGATTGTTCCTTCGGCTTTATAGTGCAGAATGTCCCACGGGTCGTCGAAAGCGTGCGAAATATGGCGGTAAAAATCCTTGTACTGCGCGTCGGTAATATCGGCCTTGTTGCGCGTCCACAGGGCGCTGGCCATATTGATCGTTTCCGTTTCGCCCATATAGTGCATGATGACGGGAAAAGAAATATGGTCGGAAAACTGACGCACGATGCGGCGAACTTCGGCGGCTTCGGCATACTGGTAAGCGTCCGGTTTTAAATAAAGCGTGATTTTCGTGCCGCGGGAAACGTCCTTTTCTTCGGTAATCGTAAAGGATCCTTTGCCCGTTGACGTCCACAGCCAGCCTTCTTCTTCGCCGGCTTTGCGGGAACGGACTTCAACCTTTTCTGCAACCATAAACGCGGAATAAAATCCGACCCCGAACTGGCCGATAATTGTCGCGTCTTTTTGTTTGTCGCCGGTTAAGTTGTTTAAAAATTCGGCGGAACCTGAACGCCCGATCGATCCCAGGTCTTTGATTAAATCCTGTTTGTTCATGCCGATGCCGTTGTCGGCAATCGTTAAAGTATGTGCGTCTTTGTCAGGGGTAATGTCAATTTTAAATTCGCCGTCGCCTTTGGCAATATCCGGTTTCATAATCGCGGCATAGCGCAGTTTGTCGCAGGCGTCCGACGCGTTGGAAACCAGTTCCCTTAAAAAAATGTCCGTGTCCGAATAAAGCGCGTTGACAACAATGTCTAAAATTTTGCCGACTTCGGCTTGAAATTGCATTTTTTCTTCTGACATTATAACCTCCAAATTAACAAACGTGCTTTAATTAGGTGCGGACGCGGAAAATTTCAACCCTTTGTATGAAAGTTTTTCAATCATGGAACAGATTTTAACTGCTTTGCTGGGCCCGACAAATACGGGGAAAACTTATCTGGCCGTTGAAAAAATGCTGACACACAAATCCGGTATGATCGGGTTTCCCTTGCGGCTGCTGGCGCGGGAAAATTACGACAGAATCGTCAGGTTAAAAGGCGTCGAAAACGTCGCTTTGATTACAGGCGAAGAAAAAATCATGCCAAAAAACCCGTCTTATTTCGTCTGCACGGTCGAAGCGATGCCTTTGGACAGGCCGGTTGATTTTCTGGCGGTTGACGAAATCCAAATGGCCGCCGACGTTGAACGCGGGCATATCTTTACGGATCGCCTGCTGCATGCGCGCGGTCGGCGGGAAACCATGTTTTTAGGGGCGGAAACGATCAAGCCTTTGTTAAAACAGCTGATCCCGGAAACGGAAATCGAAACGCGCCCCCGTTTTTCCAAATTAAGCTATACGGGTATTAAAAAGATCACGCGGCTGCCCGCGCGTTCCGCCATTATCGGATTTTCGGTGCAGGACGTTTACGCTTTGGCCGAACTGATCCGCCGGCAAAAAGGCGGCGCGGCCGTCGTTATGGGCGCGCTCAGCCCGCGGACAAGAAATGCGCAAGTCGATATGTTCCAGTCCGGCGAAGTCGATTATCTGGTCGCGACCGACGCGATCGGCATGGGGCTGAATATGGATATTTCTCATGTCTGCTTTACGTCTTTGCGCAAGTTTGACGGGCAGAAAATGCGCGCTTTGTCCGCCGCCGAACTGGCGCAGATCGCTGGACGCGCCGGCCGGTATATGAAAGACGGCACTTTCGGCGCGGCGGCGGAAGCGTCCGCTTTGACGCAGGACGTGATCGACAGGATCGAAGAACACCGCTTTGACCCCTTGTCCCATTTGTTTTGGCGCAACCCGGATTTAAAAACAACGTCTTTGGACGCTTTGATATATAGCTTGAACGTCCGGCCGTCTTTGCCCGGTCTGATCGGTGCGCGCAAAGCCGAAGACCAGCGGGTTTTGGAAATTTTGGCGCGGGATACGGGAATTGTCCGGCTGGCCAATCATGCTTCGCGCGTCAGGCTGCTGTGGGAAATCTGCCAGATTCCCGATTTCCGCAAAATAACGCCCGAAGCCCATGCCCGGCTTTTGGCGCAGATTTACCGTCTGATTTTGGACAAAGGCGAATTGCCGCAGGATTGGTTTGAAAAACAGGTAAAAATGCTGGACAATACCAACGGAGATATTGATGTTGTTACGGGACGTATTGCAGGAATCAGAATTTGGACGTATATTGCGCAAAGAAAAGAATGGATCGGCCGGTCGGAATACTGGCGGGACATGACAAGAGCCGTTGAAGACAGGCTGTCCGACGCTTTGCATCGGAAACTGGCGCAGCGGTTCGTGGACAAGCGTACATCTGTTTTGGTAAAAGGTATGAAAACACAGGTAGAATTATTTACAAAAATCGAAGAAGACGGCTCTGTTGAAGTCGAAGGCCAATCTGTCGGAAAAATGGAAGGATTGCGTTTCGTGCCGATTACGGGCGCCGGAAAGTTTGCCGACCGCGTTTTGATTTCCGCGGCGGAAAAGGCTTTGCAGGCTGAATTTCAAAACAGGATTGCGGCGATTGTCAATGCTGCGGAAGACGCTTTTACACTGGAAAACGACGCGCGGATCAGCTGGCGGGGACAGCCGCTGGGCAAAGTCGTCAAAGGTCGCGATATTCTGCACCCCGTTGTCGCTTTAAGCGTTCATGAAACGATCGATCAGGCGCAGATTGATCAGGTAAAGGCGCGGCTGAACGGCTGGCTGGAAGTTTATCTGGCCAATAAAATCGCGCCGTTGTTTTCGGCTTTGCGCACGCTGGACGAAGAAAACGCTTCCGGTTCCGCCCGCGGTATTTTATGGCAGGTTGCCGAACAACTGGGGACAATGCCGCGCGAAAAAGTATTCGATTTGATCAAAGGATTAAACGAAGCGGATAAAAAAGTACTGGCAAAGGCCGGATTGCGGCTGGGACATGATTATTTGTTCTTCCCGATGCTGTTAAAACCCGCCGCACAGCGCGTCTGCGCGGTTTTATGGAAAGTCTGGTTTGAAAAAACGCAGTATGAAACGGGCTTTGCCACTGACGGCAAGATGTCGTTCGCCGTTGAACGCGGGGTGCCGCGCGCTTTGTACCTGGCGCAGGGGTATGCTCTGGCCGGAACGCGGGCGATCCGGGTTGACGTTATGGAACGCTTTACGGCGAAACTGCGCGAAATTACGCGGCAGGACAAGGGAAAGCCGCAGGTTCTGCCTTTGGAATTGTTATCGATTGCCGGATTAAAACGCGACGAAGCCGAAGAAGTTTTCGGATTCTTGGGCTTTAAAGTCACAAAGGAAACGCAGACGACAACGGTCGGCGAAGAAACCAAAGAAACGGAAATCCTGATGATACAGCCGAAGTTTAAAAAACGGAAAACCGAAGCGAAGGCCGAACCGGTCGATATGACTTCGCCGTTTGCGGCTTTGGCTTCATTGAAAAAGAAATGAGCGATTCCCAACGAATCGACAAATGGCTTTATTTTACGCGTTTTGCGAAAACCCGTGCGGCGGCGCAGGAAATGATCGCCGGCGGACATGTCGCCGTCAACGATGAAAAAGTCCTGAAAGCCAGCCGGGAAATAAAAGCGGGCGATGAATTGAATATTCTGCGCGGTTCCGTGCGGTTTTTCGTGCGCGTGGCGGGATTTGCCGAACGCCGGGTCGGCGCGTCTGTTGCACAAACGCTGTATGAACAGATGCAAGAACCGGAAAATCTGGCTCCGCCGCCGAAAAAAGCGTTTGAATGCCGTGCGGCGGGATCGGGCCGGCCGACCAAACGCGACAGACGGGCGATTAACAGACTGAAGGGGAAATTTTAATCGGAAAACAGAAAAAATTCAGTTTTCTTTGTCGTTCAGAAAAACCAGATCTTTTTCTATCAGTTTGTAAAAATCGGGATCAATCTTGTGGTAATCGCAAAAATTAACAATATACGGCAGGCAGCTGTCATCGCATTTTTGCTTGATTTCTTCCAACATTTCAGACGGCATAACCGTTTTGCCGCAAATCAAAATATCCAAGTCGGACGTTTTTTCAAATCCGCCTTTGGCACGAGAACCATAACAGGCAAAACGGAAATCCGTTTGGTACGGCGCGAAAATATCCTTTAAGACGCGCAGTTCGTGTAAACTGACACCAATCATTGACGGCCTGCCGCTTTGTTAAAAGAAGCCGCTAAGATTTCAACGTCATTTATAAAACGGGGAATAACAGTCAAAACGGAACGGGATTTTTCAATGTTGTATTCGTGCGCCGTCTCGTTGCGCTTAAGATAGTATTCTTTCCAATTTTCCCAATCGCCGATCATATTATATCCGCTCATCAGCCGGAAAATATTGTTGACGGTCAGTTCTTCATCTGATTTTCCATAAACCAGTTTCAGATACTTTTTCATCAGTTTCCAAGATGTTTTCAACGTATATTCATATCGTTGAATACAGGAATCGGCAATAATAGAGCTCAAAGTTTCATCTTTGTTATTTTGATATGCCGTCCACGCTTCGCGCAAAGTCTGCAGAGATTTTTCCAAAACTTCCGTTTTAAATTCTGCTGTCATGAAAAAAGCCTTTAAGTGTTTTTATAAACACGGCCATATTAGCGTATCGTTACTTTTTTTGCCAAGACGGCATGAATACATAAATTTTGACGGCTTTCAGATTCGGGCTTGAAAAAACGTCAAAAATGTCTATATTGCTTTACGTCATACAAAACTAGTTTTGAGGAGATTTACTATGGCTTCTGTTGTTAATGATTCCTGCGTGAAATGCCTGACCTGCGTTGACGTTTGCCCGGTCGGCGCGTTCGTTGAACTTGATACGCAGGTTGTCGTCAACCCTGATACCTGCATTGACTGCGGCGTCTGCATTTCCGAATGCCCGCAGGGCGCCATCACCACCGAAGATGAAGCGGACGAAAAATGGATTAAGTTTAACGCTGAAGAATCGCAGAAAGCTTAATTGAAAATAAAACAAAACCCTCCGGCGGCGGAGGGTTTTTTTATGCCTGAAAACCGTCGTCGTTTGCGTCTTCGGCTTCTTTGATGATTTCCTTTAAATCGACGCCGATACACGAAGTAATCATAAATAAAGTCCGTAAAGTCGGACTGTTTTGCTGTTTTTCCATTAAAGTAATCGCCGTGCGGCTAATACCGGTCTGTTCGGATATTTTTAATTTCGTAATCTTGCGTTCCGCGCGCTTTGCGGCAAGGATTTTAACGACTTTTTTAGATAATGTTTCGGCATCTTCTCTGTTCATACCATTTAACATTATGTATTGACGGCTTGATTTAAATGTAATTATAGTTGCATTTTTGTCCGGCTGTTCTTTTCCTGTCGTCAGGTGGATCTGTTTGTTTTCTTTTATTCAGTTGATCAAAATAAAAAAACGCAAACGAAGCGTCAGTTTTTTCCTGTTTGGCCTGATTCCCGTTCTGAAATATAAAAGAGCCGTTTAATTTTACGCGGCATTGTCGCCGGCAGCCGCCGTCAAGTCGGCGGATTCGGCCGTTTCAGCCTGTTCGTCCGTATCGCTTTCCTGCGGGGTAAAGTAGTTTTCCTGTTCCGTTTCATAATTTTTTTCATCAAAAGCATGCGCTCCGCACCGGCAGCCGTATTCCGATCCCGGATTGCCGCCGGCCGGAGGATCCGACCATTTAAAAACCTGTCCTTCGCGCGCGGCATGTTCGGGGCGGACGCGGTCGTCTTCCCGCGTTTCCCAAACGTAATAAACCGTCCCTGTCGGGGTATCTGCATTTTCCGACAGCTTTTCAATAATTTGCGCGATAACAGATTGGTTTTCCTGCAGCGCTTCGAAATGAGCTTTCATTTTTTCAACCAAAGCGTCATGTTCCGCGCCGCGGCCGTTTAAATAAGTGCTGCTGTTCAAAATTTCCAAATATTCCGCCGGAGATAACTGCCGGATTTCATCGGGTGAAGGAAGAATAATGATCTGTCCGGGATCCAAAGAGAACAAATTCACCGCCGGATTTTTGGTAAAAATTTCCGTAACAGCCAAATTGTTTTCCATGGCAATGGTAAAGACGGTTTCCCCTTGTTTAACAACATGATTTTTTTCGATTAACTCCCATCGCGAAAAAAGATTTAAAGATTTCTTTTTCCAAAGTTTCTTTTTTTAAATTGGCGCCGTATTTGTCGTACAGCTTTATTCCCAGTTGGACGGCATTGGCGTCTTTATTTCTGTCGGAAAAAGTATCACTGATTGAATGACCTTTGGCCGCGTCATGTATTTGAGCCCCTAAATTTAAAGTGCTATCTTTAAAACCCGACATTCTTCCCGCATATCCGTAATGAATATTTGACCAGATGTCATAATCGTAAATGTAGTTTTTATCGCCAGGCAGATATGTTCCGAAAACCGTCGCCGGTTTTTCCGGATTCACAGAAGATTTTTCCGTTTTGTGATAAAATGAAGGCGCATATTTTCTGATCGTCGGCTTATGATCCCATTTCCCGCCGGATCTGACTAAAGAAAAAAACTTGGGAAAAGTATAATAAAAAGAACCTTCTTTCAAATTTTCTGTATCTTCATCTTTTTCTCTTAATTTCATTTCGTTATACATACCCGTGAAAATATTTTTATACGGGTCGTTTTTCTTATTTAAATTGTCAAAACCTTGACTTTTCGTTCTTTTATCTGTATCATTCATCGTATC
>JAJXEL010000240.1 GCA_021639925.1 Alphaproteobacteria bacterium
TAACAAAACTGTAACATTTCAAAGGAAGCTGAAACTAACGAAAAAAGGCCCCTTAAAAAAGATAAAGACAATAAAAAAAGGAATTTAATTAAACACGTAAAAGGAGAAAGAGTAAGAAAAATACTTTGCAAGAAAACCTTTTTCGACGATGAACGAAAAACTCGTTTGCCGTCTTCTTAAAACATTGAAGCCGGGTTAAGTCATTTAGAAAAAATCGTCCCGTTCGGCATGGATCTGAAAATCATGTCTTACAGGCCGCGCGGCAAAAGGATCATACGAAATAAAAAAACTGTCGGCCGGTTATACTGATATTGACCGGCTCCGTTTACGGCGGGCGGACGACGAAACGGAATAATATCGCCGGCAATGAAAAACATATCCGCATATAAAAACCCCCGCGCTTTGAACTGTTCGGCAATTCATTCGGCGCGGGGGTGTTTGAACAATAAAAGATTAACGAGACGAACCTTTGCGAACCGCTGCCGCTTTGACAGCGGAATTGTCCTTTTCCATCTTGACCTGTTTCAAAATAACGGCACAATTTGTTTTTTTGCCGTCCGGTTTGGTTACCGCGACTTTGTTTAATCCCAGCTGTTCCGCCGTACGTCTGTATTTTGTCATATACGGCAGCAAAGCGCGCGACAATTTTCTGGCCTGTTTTTCGTTGATAGACAACTTTTCGGGCGTTTCCATGATCTTGTCGTCTTTCAGGAATTGTTTGCCGTCGTAATCTTTGCACAGCGTATCAACGATCAGTTTTGTCGGCCTGTCTTCCGCAAAGTACTGCGGTTCCATTTCTTTTTGTTTTTTCAATTCCTTCGCGACCTGCGACATATAGTCGACATATGTATCGGCATAGGAAGATTTTACTTTTAAATCATACCATTTCAGTAATGCGTCCGCGCGCGCTTTTTCCGCGTCGCCGGTTTCTTTGAACGTTTTTTCAAAAGCGGTGCTCATCGGCGCATAGCCGGATTTTTGATGCGCGGCCCAGATTTTGGGATTCTTTTCGCGCATTTCATGGGCATACATGACTTCCGCGGCGCAAGCGTCGGCTTCAATCGCGAAACCGCTGACAAAGAACGCTTTCGGCGTCATTTCGGGCGTTGTTGTTTCCATCTGCGAATCCTGCCACGCATGACGCATTTCATGAACGAAAGTAACGGCCAGGTCTTCGTCCGACATTGCCGGGTTCAAAGCAACCAGGTTGTTATCAGGAGAAAAATAACCGTAATAGTTCATTTTTTCGAAAATAATTTTCGATCCCTTTTGTTCCAAAAAGTCCAGCGTCTGCTGTCCCGTTTTGCTTTCGGACAACATTTTTTTCAGCCGTTCCAACCTTTCCGGGGACTGATCGACTTTTTGCTTTTTAAAAGCTTTGGCTAACGGGCGGTGACCGGCGGCCCGCTGACCGCTGGGAAAACGGGAAACGGAACCCGCTGCCAAAAATTCGTGGTAACTTAAAACCATAATTGTTTTCTCCTAGAATAACCA
>JAJXEL010000103.1 GCA_021639925.1 Alphaproteobacteria bacterium
GTTTACGCGAACCATGGAAGCCGCGTCATATTTCTTTTTTAATTCGGCTCTTTCCTGCTTAATGTTTTCTTTTTCTTCTTTTTCCTTTTGAATCCGGGCGGCTTCTTCGTCCTTCATTTTCTGGATACGGCGGTCTTCTTCGCGTTTCAGAGCGGCTTCAATCTGTTTTTGACGGATTTCGGCTCTTTGCTTTCTTTCCAAAGCTTCCTGACGTTTTAAATCCTGCGCCAGTTCCCATTCCAGGCGGGCTTGCGTCATTTTTTCACGCCGTTCGATTTCGTCAAACAGCATTTGGCGGTTAGACGTTTTTAACGCGTCAATTTCGGAACGCAGCTGTTCGCGTTTTAACTGCAGCATCAGTGTGCTGTTTTCGCGTTCCATTTCGGCCATTTCGCGGAAAATGTCGCTGGATACCTTCCCCAGGATTTGTTCGCTGGGCGGCGTGGACAAATTCATGGCTCCGGTGCCGGACGAACCAAAATCCAGGCTGGGAGTCGCCGGCGCGGGAATATCGGTCGGCGGCGGCGGTATATTGACGTTTATTGACGCGGCCGGATCAGGCAGCGGCGCCGGTATATCCAGTGACAGCTGTGATTCTGCCGGAGCGGGAACCGGATCAGGCGCGGGTACCGCGGGTTCCGGCGCCAATGACAGTTCCGGAGCAGCCGGCGCGGGAATCTGGACGTCTGCGGGGGCATTGCTTGTTTCTTCCGCGGCAGGAGCCGGCACCGGTGTTTCTGTTTTCGTTTCTTCAGCCGGTTTTTCGGCGTCGGCAGAAACAGCCGGATCCGCTTTCGGCGTATCGGCCGGTTTTACGGCGTCAACGGGAGCCGGGTCTGCGAAAAAAGAATCGTCAAACAAATCATCTGCGTTTGCTGCCGGCGCGGATATGGAAATAACCATAGCCGCCAGCCAAAAATGTTTTCTAAGGAATTGGTTCATAGATTTGTCCCTCATAAGTCCAGATGTTGCTGTTCGGATCATAATTCAACTGTAAAATTTCCAAAGCCGGAAATTTATTAAACATCATCAGCCATTCTTCCATTGGTAAATCGGAAGAAAACATAAATTTCAAACGCGGATATGTCCGAAGTTCTTTTACTTCCGTTCCCAAACCGTCTTTCGTGGTCTGAGCCTGACGCTGCGTTCTTTCTTCTGACATGCCGATCGGCATGTTAATGGCCTGGAAAATATTATTTAATTCTTCACGCGATTCGTAAACCATCATTTTCGGCGCCTGCGAATGAATAGCCACATCGCCGATTGACAAGCTGACGATTGCCGTTTTTCCAGAAGTGTCGATTAAAAAGTCCAATCCGCGCGTATTATATTCTTCAAAAGCGCGTTTAATCCAGCCCAAATGTCCCCACTGCATCGTCCATGTCGTTGACAATCCCGAAGGGGAACAGGAAATTTGTCCCAGCGTCCAGCCCGGAACAACCATGGACTTTACCTGCCGCACGGCTGCCTGGCAACGGTTCAGCAGATCTTCGGTAACGACCAGTTTTTCCCACGGGTGGACAATGACTTCCTGTTGTTTGGGCGCTTCTTCTTCGAACAAAGGTTTCATCGGCGCCAGCGGACGGATTACAGGTTTGTCGTCTGCAAACAGTCCGGAAATTAACTTGTATCCGATCAATAAAACCAACGCCCCGGCGCCAATAGCGATTAATTTCGTTTTTTGACGCTGGGATTTGTTGATGTGCATCAATTTTGAACTGCCGGGAGCTTTTAAAATATCCCACAGATCAACTTCTTCCGTGCCTTCGATTTCCCATGACGCCGGTGCGATTTTACGTCCCCAGTCAGGCACCGCCATCATTGCGTAAAAAGCCCGTTTGGCGTCTTCTTCGTTCAGATACAGCATGTCTTCTTCAGACAGAATCAGGTCGTTTCTGATGGCAATGAACCACCAGCCTTCATCGACTTCGAAAACGGCAACGGAAGACGGTTTGTCCTGGAATAATTCGGCGATCGCCGCTGCCGCGGACGGCATGCCGGCTTTGTGTCCTTCGGTGGAATTACCGATACCGTACTGCGGCGATGTTCCCTGCCGCAGGCAGAACAAATCGGCGCCTTCCATAAAATTATCGACTGTTTCCTGGACTTCGGGATAAGGATCGTTGGTATCCTGCAGCGGCTGCCAGAACAATGTGACGGCGTATGTCGTATCGTTTACGACAATCGTCGGCCCCCAGGACGGTTCGGAATTTTCATCTTCCTCCGTATCTTCCTGTCCGACCAGAACGTCTTCGCCGGATTCGTCCTCCAGATCGTCCACGGTCAGTTCTTCATCATCATCTACAGCCATACCTAACTATCCTGTTATACGTTTAACATTCTTGTTTCCGGCGACAACGGGGAAATCAATACTTCCGGCGTCATCAGAATGACCATGACGTTGCGGGATTTTTCCGCCTGATTCTGATAAGAGAAAAGTTGTTTGTCGTTTCCTGTCGAAGACTGCACTTGTTCAAATCCTGTCAGCATCAACGTTGATCCCGACATCATGGCGACTTCCTGAACGAAACCGCGGGTTCTGATTTTCGGCAGCTGAACTACCGTTTGAGACGTTTCCGCATCTTCTCCCGTTCCGGTGCCGCCGCCGGTGGCCCTTCCCATTTCTTCCAATTCGGTCAACGTCATCGTAAACATCATCAGCAAACGGCCGTGATCCAAAATACGCGGCAGGACTTCCATTGTAAAACCGTAATTGATTTTTGCCGGCGTAATGGAAACGGACGTCGTATCAGAGTTCATCGTCGTTTCAATTTTTTCAACATAAGATTCATCTGTTGAAACCTGAATCGGCGCGATTCTGTTATTCATTGTCGTGATGGACGCGCTGGTCATCAAAGACGTCGTTCCTTGTGTCTTTAAAGCCTGTATGATCAAATTGGTCGTGTCGATATGTTTGTCTCCGGGGATTAATGTCATTCCCAGATTGCTGGTAATGCCTTCAAGCGACGGAGTAGACGATGTTATATCGAATTTCAGTTTTTCATTGATGAAATTTAAAACCGACGTTACGTTTATGGCAGACTGTTGGGAATTGCTCAGCGTAACGTTCAGGACTTTAACGGAAATGGCGACCTGCCGTGCCAGTTTTTCATTCATGCTGTTGACGTATTGGGAAATACGCTGCAGCGTAAACGGCGGCGCGGTTACGGTCATCGTTCCGTTCGTCGGGATAATGTTCAGCGTGGCGCCTTCCGGCAGCATGGCTGTGACCGCCTGTTCCAGCTGGGCCCAGAAATCCAATTCGACGGAAGAATCCATTGATGCCGACGTCGAACCGCCGCTTTCGCCTGACGATGTGCCGGCAATGTTGGCGCTCATGTTGGAAGTAACGGGCAAAGCGTAAATCGTAAAGACGCGCGTTTCCATTTTGTAGAAAGTGATGACGCCGTTTTTATATCTCCACCACAAAGCGAAACGGGATACGATCTGATCCAGCAGACCGCTTAATTTCCCGGAATAAGCCGGCATAAACAGTTCTGTGCTGGTGTTGTTGGAAACGCCGCCGATGTCGTTGGCATTTGTTTCCCCCTGCGTTGCGCTTTTGACTTCGTTTAAAATCATGTCGTCAACGCGGACGGTAATTCCTGTCAACGATGTAATTTGTTCGGAAATCTGCAGCAAAGAAACCGGAGAAGTGCTGACCAGCGTAATTCCGTCGTCTGTTTCGAAACGGGCCGGCAGCGGATCGCCTTCGTTAACGCGGGTGCTTTGATTGCCCAGCCAGATATCGTCTTTAACGGCGATTGTATCCATTTTATATTGTTCGCTCGGTTTAAAGGGCTGTTCAAGCGTTCCTTCAATTTTATCGATCATTCTGTCGACATTTTTTAAATTCGACCGGTAAAGGCTGCACGAAGTCAACCCGATCAGGCAGACGCCGAAAATAAAGAATAACTGTTTAGTCCGCATTTTCGTCCTCCTGAGTCGTCACTACCAATACGCGGTTGCCTTTATAAAATGTACCCCATGGAGCCGGTCTGGCACGGGCAAACGAACGGATCAGAGCCGATGCCACGTCCATAAAGCGTCCGCGGAACATGGCGCCCGCTTCCAGGACATATTCGCGGTCGGTGCTCCATACAACGCGCCAGCCGGCCTTGTCCCCCCATTGCGTCAACAAAGAACGCACGGAAGATCCTTCCGTGGCCAGCCAGTCTTCAACCGGATCTGCGGGATCGTAAATTTCTTCGCCGCCGCCGGTCTGGTTTGAATTGTCTGCGGAAGAAGCGTTATTGTTTTGGGAACCGGACGCCGTTTGATTTTGCGCGTTGTTCAGCATATCGGCGTTTAAAGCGGTTTCTTTCGAACTGTCATAGCTGTATAAACCGTTTGCCCCGACTGCTCCGGGAGCCGTCGCGGCCAAATCTTCCCCGCGGTATCCATATGTGTTCTGCAAAACGTCGGGCGGCGTTCTTTGCCCGAATTGCCCGCCGCCGACCGGCGCCGTAAAATCGGGGGCTGAGGAAACAGTGCCGGCGGAAACGCCGGGCCACGCCTGGTCGCCTTCAATCAGCTGAGTGCATCCGTTCAGTAAAAAAACAGCCGTGAACATGCTGAATATACTGATTTTTTTATATGGATACGCCATAATAATCTCCAAAATTTAAAAATCAAAACGCTTCTTTAGGATTATAATTAAAGCATTAAATTATTTAAAAAATCCTTTATAAAAACAAAAACCGTACAAGGCTTTTGTTTTTTTGCAACTTTTTAAAAAAATAACAGATTGCCGCGGATTTTTCAATCCGGGATAACACGTTACCACTTTTTGTAATACAGACGTTCCTGAATGCCGCCGTTTTCGGACGTATATTCCGTGTATCCTTCTTCGGGCAGAACAATCATTCTTAATACGATTGTGTGCGGCGTGCGGTCCGTCATGACGGGAATAATCTGTACGTCTTCCATGCCGACGCCGGTTAATGTGCTGCGGATCAGGGCAAAACGTTTTTCCTGCAGATCGGGATCACTATTGCTCATGCGGACTTCAACGGCATTTTGAATATCTTTTTTGGCTCTTTGACCAAAGGCTTTGACCCATTTGACCGATTGCGCGGACATTTCGGAACTGTCGGGTTTGAACGTTAAACGCAGTTCCGTCGGAACAATCTGTCTTGCAGGCTGTTTCGTTTGTTGTTGTTCCGCGGACTGAGAGGACTTTTTGGCCGCCGTTTTTGATTTTACGGCGCTTGCCGCGCTTTTATCTTTTTCTTTTTCCGTCTGTACGGCGGGAGCTGTCCCTGAACCGACACTGGGCAGAGTATCCGTTTCCGATTTTCCGAAGAAAGAAAACAGTTTGTCAACCAGGCCGCTTTCTTCTTCATTTTGTTTCTTTTTTTCGGTATTTGCCTGCGCGGCCGGCGACAGAGCTTCGGATAATCCGTCCGGATTGACTTTGGGCGGCAGGCCTGTCGGAATCGCGGGAACCGCTGCCGGAACCGCCGGTTCGTTGGCTGAAACAGGCGCGGGAGTACCTAAGGGCAGCAGAAGAGGATTAACTTTGGCCTCCGGTTTTTGTTCTTCTCCGACAATGCGGACGGGAAGGGAATTAATAATATTGTTTTCTGTTTGTTGAGACGTGCCGCCGGCTGTATTGCTGCCGGACGGTGCGGGCTGTTCGTCAGCGACTCTGAACGCTTTTGCCCTGTCGGTTGAAACTGTCTGCGCGTCTGCCGCCGCCGACCATACGGAAGGCGTGTCAGACTGCGACATACTGGTCCATACGGCCGCTTCCTGCCGGTCAAGCCAGTTTAAAGATTTTTGGGACTGATTCGGAACAACCGCGGACACTTTTCCGTTTTTATATATGACCGTTGGTTTTTCCTGTTTTGGTTCGGCGGCGGCCATGACGGTGTTTTCTGCCGGTTTTTCGATTACTTCCGTCGTTTCTTCTTCTTTGGCTGCCAAAGTGTTTTTAGGTTTGCCCCGCGCTTTGGCAATTTTCCATAAGCTGGGGGAATCGCCTGCTAAAACGGCAGTCTGTTTGACACCCGTCGTCTGTTGCGGAGATTCCGCCGTTCCTGCGAAAGGCACGTCCTGAACCACTGCCGTTTGAACGGCTGTTTTTTCCGTTGCAGTTGTTTTGCCGGCCGTAACCGTTGAATCTGTAGAATCCGGCATGTTCCGGACAGTTTTTGTTTGTCCGCCGGCGACGTCTGTCGCGGTTTGTGTGTTTAATGAGGCTGTCTGGCGGGCGCCGTTCATTTCCAAAAGGGCGGCGTTTTTCTGTTTGATTTCTTCTTTTTCTTTTAATTCTGACAGCTGGCGGCGCAGTTGGGCGATATCAACCCAGCGCGTTTCCGGGGTTGTTTTTTTCTTTGCGGCTTGTTTGGGGGCCGGCGTTTTTCGCTTTGCCGGTTCGGCCGCCGGTTTCGCTGCAGCTGTTTCGGAAACTTCTTTTAAAGCGTTATTTTTTTTCTCTGCCGGTTTTGAATCGTCCGGCGCCGTGTCTTCCTGCAGCAAAAGTTCGGAAGCGATAACGGCTTCGTCCGATTCGGTCAACAATGTTAATCCGGAGCTCATCAGATTATCCAATGAAACGCCTTCTTGTTTTTTATCTTCGTTTTTTATTTCTTTTTCCGGCATGGCGGCGGCCGGGACAACGGCGGCTGTCCGGATAACGGGCGGCCGTTTGACCGTTTTGGCTATGGGAGACAAGGCCGCCGGTTTTTTAGGCGCGCCGGCTAAAACGGGCAGCGGTGCCATATCCGCCGGACCGCGGTGTTTTAAAGTTGTTTCCCCCGTGCCGTCAGCCGGCGTTTTGCCGATGAAAAAAGGAGCCGGTGCGGCTTTGTCCTGATTCCTTAATACAATATAGGCGGATTTTTCTTTTCTGAAACCGGAATAAGGCTGAACATCAACATATGTTTTAACCAGCGTATCACGGTCAATTGCGCTGCGGTGGTTTTTTAGGACATAAAATGAAAACCTGCACAATCCGAGAATCAACAGAAAACTGAAAATCAGAAAAGCGGCGGTTCCCGCAGATACCGGATACTTTTTTCCCGATATGGCGTTTGGTTCTTCCCGATTATTTGAATTTTCCTGAAAAACAGTCATTTTTTTTACTTTATTGATGCCAACAGAATAAGGATATTTTTTCAAAGTTTATCTGGAAAGTTATTAACTATCAGTAAATTTTTATTGATTTTTCAGCATATTAATAAATTCAGAGACCAAAAAACGCCGTTTAAAAATATTTCAAATTCGTGACAATTTTTTGACTTGAATGTAATTTTGTCAAAAATAATAATAAAATCAAATAGTTGTTTGACTTTTGCCGGGTGATTTTTTAGTGTGGACATTACCGGCCGTTTTTCATATTCTGAGGGTATGAAGAACATTTAACCTTAAAAACAAGGAGAACTGAAATGAAACTTTTATATTTAGCATTGGCTGTGTTGTTGGCCACTTCCGCCGAAGGTCAGGCGGCCGCTTTTGATACCGTACAGAACAAAGGTGTCGAACTGTTTAAAAACGTCAGAACGATTGTTTTCGTTATGGGTGGTTTCGGTCTGGTTGGTCTGGCCGTTGGCGCGATTTTCGGCGCTGTAAAATGGAAATGGTTCGCTTCTTTGGCCTTTGGTCTGGTCGTTTTGGCGATTGCTTCTCAGGTCGTTGAATACTTCACGGCTGGCGGCGCAACCTCCGGCTTCGGCGATACACTGCAATAATCTGCACAAAATTACGAAAAGTTGCCG
>JAJXEL010000104.1:0-5168 GCA_021639925.1 Alphaproteobacteria bacterium
CAGATAATGTTCCCGTTCTTCAAATTTGCGTTTTGACAAGTAACCCATTTTCCGACTCTGCAAAAAAATAAATCTGGCATGTTGATGAAAATAAAGATAACCTACTGTTATTTATCAAATAACGCAACCTTTTATCGGAAAATGAATAAAAATGCTTTCATCTCCGTTTGATATTTTCGGTCTGCTGGACCGGCTGAAGGAAACGGCGGGGCCTTATCTGCCGGAATACGGCGGTATTCTGGGCGCAGCTGCCGTTTTGGCCGTCGTCGTCAGAACGGGGCTGAAGCTTTTTGCGGGCAAGCCGGCCTCATCGGGGACAAAAGTCAATGCCGCGCCTGATTCCGGCGTAAACGCGGATTCGGCCGGCAGCGGCGGCGAAAAAGTTTCCGAAGAAGAAAGGTCGCCCGAAAAACAACAGGAACGGCAAAAAGAAGAAGAACTGCGCAAAACGCAAGAACAGCTGAAAGAATTGTTCGAGTTGTTTGACGAAGGAAAAGAAAAACCGGCGGAACTGCAAAAAACGCAGGAAGACAAAGAGCTGGAAGAACTGGGGCTGGAACGCAGGGATCTGGAAAATTTAAAAGAACAGTATAAAGAACTGGTCGTTGAAATCGCGGCGCTGATTGAAAAAGGGTTGACTCCCGTCCAAACGGCGAAAGCGCTGGTTTCCCGGACAACCGAGCAGATTCCCGTTATGGAATTGCAGCCGCTGATCGAAGCAATGTCATGTTTTTTGAAAAAAAACGAAGAGCTGGAAAAAAATACGGCCGTGATCGGTATGGATCCTCTGTTTGAACAAAAAGCCGCCCTGAGCGCCTTGAAGCGCGGAGATTACGAAACGGCGTTTGATTTTCTGGAACGCCGCGCCGACGAAGCGATGAACAAAGCGGATTCTTCGCACCGCAGCGACGTGCGCGGCCCGGCGCTGGAACAGGCCGCGGCGCTGTATCGCGCCGTCGGGGTGCTGGCGCGTCCTGTTGATCCCGAAAAAAGTTTTGAAGCTTTGAAAAAATCAAAAGACTGCGATCACGAAAATGCCGTGACGGGGGCTTTGCTGGCGCGGGCGTATTATGAAAGCGGCAAAACCAAAAAAGCGGAAAGTCTGTTTGAAAACGTTGCCGCCGATACGAAAGAAAACGATTATGCCGTCCGGTACGCTGCGGAAATGATCCCGCAGATCAGGACGGAACGCGCGATGCTGCACGCCCGGCGTATCCGCGAAGAATATGAAAACCGGCTGGAAGAAACGGAAGGCCGCAGCAAAACGGCGCAGAATATTCCTTTGTCCCTGCGCAAACGGACGGAAGTCAGTCGTACTGACAACCGATTTGTCGCGGAAGAACTGCGCGAACGCGGCAATGAACGCGACGCTGTATAATTAATTGGCTTTGATCGGATTTTCGGTTATCCTGTATACAGCCGTCCTGTGTTTGAAAGGGTATTTTTCTCTCCTCCGTAAACTCTTTCAGGCAAAGGGCGGCCTTTTTATTTAAAAATTACGGGCCGCCAGTTAAAGGTAGAGGCCGGTTCGGGGGACGGTTTTTTGAAAACGAAACGATATAATCTGATCCACCACGGTTTTTTGGGGCGCAGTTCTTCCTGATGGGCGAAAATGACGTCTTCCAGCTGTGAAAAGGAAACGACGTCGTTTTCGAAATTGCCGGTCAGGCAGCCTGTCGTAAAACGGTGGCAGTTGTTGAAAAAAACATTATAAGGCGTTTTTTGATTGATTTTTTTCCTGGCGCGTCTGGCCGCGGCGGCGGAAATTAAAATTTCGTCCGTATTGCCGTAGCAGGCAGCGTAAATCCGGCTGGATTTCGGATTTGTTCCGGGCGGAAAAAAGCTGGTCGGGTCCTCTATTCTGATTTCGCTGTGCCGGTTCAGTCCGACAATCCGGCCGCGGCCGATGTAAATGCCGGTATGTTCCAGCAACAGCCCCAGGTCGCATTTTAAAATGCAGCCTTTCATCGCTCGTATTTCGGGGGACGGGTACGTTTTTGCCCGTTTCTTTTTGAAATTTTTCCGCAGCATGTGCAAAAAGCGCCGGCGTTTATTCATTCTTTATATCCCAAAGTCATCAAGCAGGCCGTATTCTATCCGATTTTTCTTTTTTTTAAAGCCATTTTAAAAAAAAACTTTTTTCCTGGAAAAGTTATGTATTATATATACCCTTTAAAGATGCGGCGGCCTTTTTCTGACGGGATAAAAGCAGATATGGAAAAATCACCTGTTCCTTTGCTGGAATTAAAAAGCGTTACGAAATTTTTCGGGGCGAACAAAGTTCTGGACGATATTGACCTGAGTATTAATGACG
Organism: Alphaproteobacteria bacterium; assembly: GCA_021639925.1. Lineage (GTDB taxonomy): Bacteria > Pseudomonadota > Alphaproteobacteria > CAAGCB01 > CAG-977 > UBA11549. The sequence goes on from JAJXEL010000104.1 coordinate 2,315, forward strand.
GGGAATTTTTAACGCTTTTGGGGCCGTCGGGGTGCGGCAAAACGACTTTGCTGCGCCTGATCGCCGGGTTTGAACGCCCGACGACGGGAAAGGTCATTATGGGCGGTAAAGAAATATCTCATCTGCCGCCGAACCGGCGCGCTGTCAACATGGTGTTTCAGCAGTACGCTTTGTTCCCGCACATGACGGTTTTTGACAATGTGGCTTTCGGGCTGAAAATGAAAGGCCTGCCGAAAGAAGAAATCGAATCCGAAGTTTTTCGCGCGCTGGAAAAAGTTAAAATGAACATGTTTTACCTGCGTTACCCGTCTGAATTGTCCAGCGGGCAGCAGCAGCGTGTCGCGATTGCCCGCGCTTTTATCAATAATCCGAAAATCCTGCTGCTGGACGAACCTTTGTCCGCTTTGGATTACCGGCTGCGCCAGGAAATGCAGATCGAATTAAAAGAATTACAGCGCGATCTGGGCATGACGTTCGTTTATGTGACTCACGATCAGGAAGAAGCTCTGGCCATGTCCGCCCGGATCGCCGTTTTAAACGAAGGAATGATCGAACAGGTCGGCACGCCGATTCAAATCTATGAAGAACCCAAAAATATGTTTGTGGCCAAATTCGTCGGAGAAATTAATGTCTTTGACGGTATGGTTATTAAAGTCGGGGACGCTGATTTTGAAACGATCGTCGAAGGCATGTTTTACCGGCTGCGCAAACCGGCGGCTTTTGATGTCGTGCGGGGATCAAAGATCAAGGTGTTGCTGCGTCCCGAAGACATGGTTGTCAGCAAAGTCAATGATCCCGAAGCCGAAGCGCCGGAAAACGCTTTGCGCGGCGTGATCAGTTCGTTGGTTTATAAAGGACGCACGATTGATCTGTGGATTCAGACGGCCGGCGGCAATATGGTTATGGCGACCCAGTTTTTCAACGAAGACGATCCCGATATTATTTATGAAGTCAACGATGTCGTTAATGTCAGCTGGATCAAAGACTGGGAGGTCATTCTGCCTGATGCTTAAATCCGCGGACAATTTCTGCCGCCAGGCAGTGCTGTATTTTATCTTTATCTGGTTCGGGCTGATGGTGTTCGCGCCGAACCTGTTGGTTTTGCTGGCCAGCTTTTTATCCAGAGATCCGGTCTGGTATCTGCGCTTGCCGCTGAATTTGCAAAATTATGCCGCTTTGTCCGATCCGCAGCTGATGACGGTGATTTTAAAATCTTTGAATCTGGCGTTTTGTACGACGTTGTTCTGCCTGCTGATCGCTTATCCGTTTACTTACTTTATCGCCCGTTTTGCCAAAGAATACCGCGCGTTGTTTTTGATGCTGATTATTGTGCCGTTCTGGACTAATTCGTTAATCCGCAATTATGCGCTGATTTCGGTTTTAAGCGAAAACGGCATTTTGAATACTTTTTTGATGAAATGGGGGATCGTTTCGCAGCCGTTGAAGTTGTTATATACCAATTCAGCCGTGTTTATCGGTATGGTCTATACGTTGCTGCCTTTTATGATTCTGCCGTTATATGCGGTGTTGGAAAAGGTGGATCTGAATTTGCTGGAGGCTGCCGAAGATCTGGGGGCGGGGCCCGCGGCTGCTTTTTTCCGCGTCGTTGTGCCGATCAGCATGCCGGGAATTGTGGCGGGCTGCATTATGGTATTTTTGCCGGCGCTGACTTTATTTTACGTATCCGACATTTTGGGCGGGCCGGATTCCGCCGTTGTCGGCAGCGTTATCCGCGATCAGTTCATGGTAATCAAGGATTGGCCCGTCGGCGCGGCAATTAATATCGCGCTGACCGTATTTATGCTGTTTTTGCTGCATATATACTATAAAAGCGGTAATTCCGTCGATCAGGAGCAGCCGATATGGTAAAGCGGGGGTTGAAATATTTATATATCGCCGCAGTTTATCTGGTTCTGTATGTGCCGCTGCTGGTAACGATTGTTTTTTCGTTTAACAATTCGGCTTCTGCCGATGCGTGGCACGGTTTTACGCTGAAATGGTATGAAAGCCTGCTGGCGGACGGAAGCTTGATCAATTCGGCGTTCCGGTCTTTGTTCCTGGCCGCAACGTCGGCGACTTGCGCAACGGTTGTCGGCACGATTATCGCAATCGCTTTGCACAGATATCGTTTCATCGGGCAGAAAGTGGTTTACGGATCGTTGTCCGTCATTATGTTGTCGCCGGAAATCATTCAGGGAATTTCGCTGGTTATGATCTTTGTGATTTTGGGGATTCCGCTGGGTTTTGCAACATTATTGTTGTCGCATACGATTTTTTGTTTTCCGTTCGTTACCGTTACGGTTTTGGCGCGGTTAAAGGGCGTTAACCGCAACTTGGCGGAATCCGGCGCTGATTTGGGGGCTTCGGACGTTGATATTGTTCGTTTTATTTTGATACCGCTGATTTTGCCGGCCGTTTTTGCCGGCTGGCTGATGAGTTTTACTTTGTCTATCGACGATGTAATCATCAGTTTTTTTGTCAGCGGAAAAAATTATGAAATTCTGCCGATGAAGATTTATTCCATGGTCAGGACGGGGATCCAGCCTGACGTTAACGCGTTATGCGCGGCGTTGTTCTTCGCAACGTTTTTTGTCGTGATGATTTCCTATCGTTTGGTGCGCGGAAAAAGGTAAAAAACGGTTAGTCAATGAACCTGATCCGAAGCGATTTTTAGGGGAAATTGCTGCCAGGCATTTGTCGTTTCTTTTTTTGCTTAGCCGATTGCGCCTATGGCTTGATGCGGTCGCGTTGCCGCTCCCTGTCGTGCCAAGGCTCATTGAGCTTGCAGACAAAAACAGGCATCATAGCCTGTTTTTGCTTAGCGCTTTACAATATTTTTACCTGTTGCTAGGAT
>JAJXEL010000104.1:5178-7672 GCA_021639925.1 Alphaproteobacteria bacterium
TGCTAGGATAATCGGATAATCAAAGGATTATGACCGCTGTCCGCGGGGCACTTTTTTATGAAATGGGGAAAAAAATGAATTTATCCAAAGGCTTTGCAATGTTTTCCGGCAGTCGCGCCCTGGAAAATAAAATTGATGAATTTTTAGATCGTATTTCCGAAGCCGGATTGATTTACAGAAAGGCTATTCATGTGTTTCTGGAACACGGAGTTACGGAAGATTTCGTGACTCACGCCGAACAAATCGGGCATATTGAAAGCCGTGCCGATGAATTGCGCCGCGAAATCGAAACCGGATTGTATGAACAAAATCTGATTCCTGATCTGCGCGCCGATGTTTTAAGTCTGGTCGAGGATCTGGACGCTATCTTAAACGCTTATGACGCCAGCGGATACCGCTTTACGATTGAACAGCCCGTCTTCCCCGCGACATTGCACCCCGACGTATTGGCTATTGTGGAATCCGTGACGAATTCGGTTGAACAAATCACGATTGCCGCGCGTACTTTCTTTCGTGATTTTAATTCCTGCCGCGATTACATTCACAAAGTGCGTTTTTATGAAAGCGAAGCTGACCGTATCAGTACAAAAATCAAACGCGCCGTTTATTCTTCGGATTTGCCGCTGGCCAATAAAATGCATGTGTCCAGTTTCGTCGAAATGATCGACAATCTGGCTGATATGGCCGAAGATATTACGGATAAGCTGGCAATCTATGTAATTAAACGCGACAACTAATCCGTCGAAAAGGAACCATCTATGGGAATCATCGGGGTCATCTTTTTAAGCAGCGGTCTGTTTCTGGGGTGGTCCTTGGGATCTCAGGATGCGTCCAATGTTTTTGGCACGGCTGTCGCCACTCGTATGGTGAAATTTAAAACTGCCGCTTTGGTTTGCAGTATTTTCGTGACTTTGGGCGCTGTCATCAGCGGCGTAGGAACGGCCGATACTCTGGGCAGCCTGGGCGCGGTTAATGCGATTGGCGGCGCGTTCGTAACCGCTTTTTCCGCGGCCTTCACCGCCTGTGTCGTCAGTAAAATAGGCTTGACGATTTCCGTTTCTCAGGCTGTTGTCGGCGCCGTGATCGGCTGGAACTGGTTTTCTCAGTCCGTTACCGATACGGATTCTTTGGTTAAAATGGCCGGAACGTGGGTGGCTTGTCCCGTGATTTCCGGGCTGCTGGCGATTCCTTTGTTCGCTTTTTTCAGCAAAATTTCAAAGCGGGTAAAGCTTTCTTTGTTGCAAAGGGACGTTTTGCTGCGCGCAGCCCTGGTCGTTACGGGGGCTTTCGGTTCGTACTCTTTGGGAGCGAACAATATGGCTAACGTCGTCGGCGTGTTCGTCCCGGTTGTGCCGTTTACTGATTTTATGTTGTTCGGATATAAAGTTACAGCGATTCATCAGTTGTTTTTTATCGGCTCTCTGGCCGTTTCTGTCGGGGTCTATACGTATTCCTATAAAGTGATGATGACGGTCGGAAAAGGATTGATGCCGCTGACGCCTTTTGCGGCTTGGGTCGTCGTTTTATGCCAGGGGGTGGTTTTATTCCTGTTTGCTTCCGAAGGGCTGGAATATTTTTTGGCGGCGCGCGGTTTGCCGACGATTCCTTTGGTGCCGGTTTCTTCTACGCAGGCCGTGATAGGGGCGGTTCTGGGAATTGGCCTGTATAAAGGCAGTAAAAATATCAGCTGGAAAATGCTGTGGAAAATTATGATCGGGTGGGTGGCTGCTCCGGTTATTACGGCCGTTTGTTGTTTTATTTTTCTGTTTATTATGCAGAATGTTTTCAGCCAGCCGGTATATATTCCGAAAACATATACGCTGTCTGCGGACGTTTTAAATGAAATTGCCGCAAAAACCGATTTGCCGGCCGGCGATTTTCGTTCTTTGCAAGGCCGGGAGTTCCGGTCGGGACAGGCGCTGGTCAAAGCTGTCCGGAAAGAATATCCGCAGCTGACGAATGCCGAAGCGCGTAAAATTTTATCATATGCGGAAGTCGTCCGTACCAAAGTCGTTGCCGAAAAGATCAAGCTTTTGCCGGCGGAAATGTTTTCTGAAAAACAGTTGGCGGATATAGCGGCCTTGTCGGGACGGACGTTTTCCCATACCTGGGTAATGCAGAATATTTTGGACGCTGAAAATTCCGAATGGGCAATATTGGAAGAAAACGTTTTAAACAAGCAGGAAAATAATCTGAGAAAACGCCGGATCCGAATATTGGAAAAAGTATTTAAACTGGAAGAACCGGCGTTAGAAGGGGGATAAAAAAAATTGCCGGGTATGCTTGAATAAAAAGATAAATAATGAAATTATACCAAGGTTAAAAAAATAGAGGTGTTTTTAAATGGGAAGCTCAGGGATAGTTTTTCTTTCCAGCGGTCTGTTTTTAGGTTGGTCGCTGGGGGCAAATGATGCCGCAAATATTTTCGGCACCGCTGTCAGCACACGTATGGTAAAATTTAAAACCGCCGCGATTGTGTGCAGTGTTTTTATTA
>JAJXEL010000105.1 GCA_021639925.1 Alphaproteobacteria bacterium
GATTTTGCCGCGTATATTCAAAATAAAAAAACACCGCTTTTGTTAAAAAGGGAATTATCAAAGATTGTTTTCGTTTTTTTAATTTTGAAAAAGAGGCCTTAACCGCCGGGCGGCCAAATCAGTATTTAAATCTGTTGAAAAAAACGTTACACTTTTATGAAACAGACTAATTGACTAGGGAGAGACATATGGCTGATAAGACTAAGGCCGAATGCCGCGATGAACTGGTATGGAATGAAGTGCCCCATTTAATCGAACCGATTTACAAAGTTGACGAACGTCCGGATAAAATGTGGGAAGCCCTGTTGTACGGCTGGCAGCACACGCTGATAGATATGGGGACGCCTTTGGTTTTGCCGATTGCCGTCGCCGCGGCGCTGCAGCTGTCCGCCGAACAAAGTATCGCCATGATCAGCGCGACGCTGTTCGTTATGGGAATCAGCACGCTGCTGCAGTCAACTTTCGGCAACCGCCTGCCGGTTATCCAGGGACCGTGCAGCACAACCGGGGCAACGATTATTTCTATGACGACGCTGTTTCCGGCTTCGGCGATTTGGGCGGCAATATTCTTTTGCGGTTTTATAGAGTTTTTAGTCGGCGCTTTCGGATTGTTAAAATATATCCGTGTTTTGTTCCCGATGACGGTCGCCGGTCTGGTCATTACATGTATCGGGCTGAACCTGGGGATTATGGGGGTCAGCTGGGTTGTTGAAGGGGCCGATACGGTCAATCTGTTTTTAGGTTCCGCCGTGATTCTGGTCACCTGTATTTTCAGATTCCTGCTGCCGAACGTGTTAAAAGGAGTTTTGTCCCGCGGCGCGATTTTGTTTTCTATTTTAATCGTCGGATTGGGAATAGCTCCGTTCGTCAGAGAAATGAACTGGCACGAAGTCGCTGTCCGTCCCTGGTTCGCCTTGCCTGATTTTTTCCCGTTCGGGCACCCGTTTAAAGGCTGGACTTTTATGCACGGCGCGATCTTGGGGTTATTGGTGGCAATTCTGGGATCCGTTGTCGAAATGCTGGGCGATTTCGCGGCGACTTCGGCCGTCTGCGGTGTGCCTTACCGCGTTTCGCATATGAATAAAGGGGTCAGAACAATCGGAATATGCAATATGATCGCGCCTTTGCTGGGCTCTGTCAGCGTTACCAGCTACAGCCAGAATTCAGGTCTGATCGCCAATACGCGCATTGCCAGCCGCTTTGTTATACAAATCGGCGCCTGCTTTATTATTTTGTATGGTTTATGTCCGAAATTTGCGGCTTTGCTGGCTATTATCCCTCAGGCGGTCCAGGGCGGCGTTTTTGTTCTGGTTTGCTGTTCCATTACCATTGCGGGGCTGGAATTGCTGCATACGGTACCGCAGACGGACGGAAATAAAATGCTGATCGGGCTGACGCTGTTGTTTGCTTTGGGGACGCCGATCTATTTTAACGCGCCGGAACATGCCTATTTTACTGAAAGTCTGCCGATGTTTGTGCGTCTGCTGTTGTCTAACAGCGTGGTGCTGGCCGTTGTTGTCGGAACGGCGCTGAACGTGTTGATTAATCATGTGTTGATGCGCTTTGCTCCGGACAAAAACAGCTGATCCCGTTGCAATTATATTTGCAAGGATAGCGCGTGTGTCGTATAGTGCCTGCGTTCATAACGTTCAGACCGGTGGGTGAGTGTGTTTCGAAAAATAAAGGCTAAGTTTTTATCTTTGGCGGTTGTTAAAAATTATTTGAAAATTTATCCTTATGTCCGCCCGTATTGGGGCAGGGCGCTGATTGCTGTTCTGATCACAATCCCGATCGGGTCGTTTGATGCTTTGACGGCGTGGATTTTAAAGCCTTATATGGACGTCGTCCTTGTTGAAAAAAACATTCAGGCCGCTTCTTTTATGCCTTTGCTGATCGTTGTGGCCAGCGCGTTCCAAAGTTTGTGCAATTATGCTGCCGTTTATTTAAATACATGGGTCGGACAAAAAATTACCAGCGATTTAAAAACCGATATGTATAAAAAACTGATGCAGGAAGATACGACATTTTTTGACAAGTCTTCTTCCGGTTTGGTTCAGATGCGTTTTAATAATGACGCCGATATGGCGTGCAGCGGTCTGCTGGCAAATTTAAAGCTGTTTACAACCCGTATTTTTTCGTCAATTTCGCTGATCGTCGTTTTATTGTATAATTCGTGGCAGCTGACAATCGTTGCGTTGATCTTTTTATTCGGCGCGTTGCTGCCGTTGACGCGCGTGCGCAAAAAAATAAAAGAATTGATGAGCCGGCAGGTTTCAGCCGGCGGGTTGATTACGACCCATTATATTGAAACGTTTGGCGGGAACAGAGTTATTACGTCCTATAACCTGCACGAATATCAAATGAAAAAATTCAGGGAAAGCCTGCGTTTCATTTTTAAGATCAGTATGAAAATGGTGCAGAAAACCGGCCTGTTGTCGCCGTTGATTCATTTTATTGTTTCATTGGGAATCGCCGGCGTTATCTGGCTGGGCAGCTATTTGATCGTGCACGGGCAGATTTCCAGCGGGAACTTTGTTTCTTTTATTGCGGCCCTGTTGATGCTTTATACGCCGATTAAAGGGCTGGGAACCAATTTTACGGCTGTGCAGATGTCTTTTCTGGCAATGGACCGCGTATTCGAAATTTTAAATGAACAGCCGAAAATACATAATCCGGACAATCCTGTTATTTTAAACGGCGTTCACCAGGGAATTGAATATAAAAACGTTTGTTTTTCCTATTTGCCCGGAAAACCCGTTTTGGAAAATATCAATTTAAAAATCAAGGTCGGACAGATGATTGCTTTCGTCGGCAATTCCGGCGGGGGAAAAACGACGTTTGTTAACTTGCTGCCGCGTTTTTACGATATTGACAGCGGGTCAATTTTAATTGACGGACATGAAATCAAACAAATAGACCTGCATTCTTTGCGCGATAATATCGCCGTCGTTTTCCAGGATAACTTTTTATTTTCCGGAACAATTCTGGATAATATTACGCTGGGTATGACGGATTATACGGAAGAACAGCTGCAGCAGGCCGTTAAAAACGCCTGTCTGGACGAATTTATTTCCGAACTGGATCAGGGATTGATGACGGATATCGGCGAACGCGGTATTTTGTTGTCCGGAGGGCAAAAACAGCGCGTCGCGATTGCCAGAGCGTTTTTGAAAAATGCTCCGGTCGTTATTTTAGATGAAGCGACTTCTGCTTTAGACAACAAATCCGAAGCGATCGTTCAAAAGGCGATTGATAACCTGATGGCGGACAGAACCGTTTTGGTCATTGCGCACCGCCTGTCAACAGTGCAGAACGCGGATATGATCGTTGTGATTAATCACGGGCGGATCGTCGAACAAGGGTCTCATGAAGAGCTGTTGGCGCTGGACGGCGAATATGCCGGTTTGTATGAGGCTCAGTTTAAAGCGAAAAGGCATGAAGAAGCATAATAATCCGGGGAACAAAAGAAATTGCCGGTATTTTTTTATCATTTGCGGCGTTTTGGCGCCCGGTTGCCGGGAAAAAGTTTTTAGAAGGCGGGAATAGGGCGTATCTGCAACGGATACGCCTTATTTTTTTACGTTACGTTCCACAGCCAGGCCGCGCCCCTGACGCCGCTGGAATCGCCGTAAACGGCCTTTTTCAACTGAGTCAGAACCGTATCCGAAAAAACGTATTTCGGCCATAACCGGGGCAAAGTCGTATAAAGCCGGTCGACATTTGACATACCGCCGCCCAAAACGATGACATGCGGGTCGATGATGTTAATGACGGCGCGGTTGCCCTGGCCAGACTGTCTTCGTAAATTTGAAAGATTTTTTCGGCGGTCTGGTCGCCTTTGATCATATCTTCAATGATTTCGGGGGCCGGTTTTGCTTTTCCGGTGATACGGAGATATTCTTTGGCCAAAGCCGGACCGGATAAAACGGTTTCCACGCAGCCGTTATGACCGCAGTAACAGGGCAGATCGCGGGCTTGTCCGCTATCCAGTCCCGGCTGGGGATTGTGCCCCCATTCCCCGCAGATAGCGTTTGCCCCCTGCAGCAGCCGGCCGTTGACAACGATTCCCGAACCGACGCCCGTTCCCAAAATAACGCCCCATACGATATTTTTGCCCGCGCCGGCGCCGTCGGTTGCTTCGGACAAAGCCAGACAGTCAGCGTCGTTTGCCAGACGAATCGGCCGTCCCATTGCCTGCGCCAGGTCTTTATCAAAAGGTTTTCCGTTCAGCCAGGTAGAATTGGCGTTTTTAATCAGTCCTGTTGCCGGAGACAACGCGCCCGGCAGTCCGATTCCGACCGTTCCCGTTTCCTTTAATTCTGTTTCGGCCGTGGCAACCAAAGCGCAAATGCTTTGAATCACGCCTTCGTAAGTGCGTTCCGTCGGGATTCTTTGTTTATAGATAATTTCGGAATTGTTTTGTCTGAGCGCCGCAATTTCCGTTTTTGTGCCTCCCAAATCGATACCAAACCGTAAAGTCATCTTTTTTTCCTTTTTCTTAAGCGATAATATCAGGCAGCAGCATGTTTTCCAGCCGGGCGATTTCGTCTTTCAGGGCCAGCTTGCGTTTTTTCAGCCGTTGAATGCGAATCTGATCGATTCCCGGCTGGGAAATAATATTTTCGATCAGAAAATCTAAGTCCCGGTGTTCCGTTTTCAGCGTAATCAACAGCTGTTTAATCTGGTCTTGAGTAAGAGATTCCATAGTGTTACGAGGCCTGTTAATAAAAAAATCTCCGAAATGTTCATTTTAGACTAGCAGAAAAGTAAGAAAAAAGGTATTGCTTTCAATGAAAAAAGAATCACTGGGTTCATTCTTAGGAGTTTTAAAAATGCCGCAAATCAAGAGAATTGGTGTTTTAACAAGCGGCGGCGACTGTGCCGGCCTGAACGCCGTCATTCGCGCCGTTGTTCATCGTGCGATCTGGACGTATGGGTGGGAAGTTTACGGGATCCTTGACGGTACCGACGGTTTGACTTTCCGTCCGCTGCGTTACCGCAAAATGTCGATTGCCGATTTTCATGCGCCGTATGCCCGCCTGGGCGGAACGATGCTGGGGACGATTAACAAAGGCAGCCCCTTTGCCCACCCGATGCCCGACGGCACGACAAAGGACCTGACCGAAGATTTCGGGGCAGGGTGCCGCGAATTGGGATTGGACGCTTTGGCCGTAATCGGCGGCGACGGTTCTATGGCGATTGTTTCCCGTCTGTGCCGCGGCGCGGGCGTTACAATGGTCGGTATTCCCAAAACCATTGACAACGATACCCCGATTACGGAACATTCCGTCGGTTTTTCAACGGCGCGCGACGTCTGCGTTGAAGCTTTGGACCGCTTGGATTCGACGGCGTCTTCACATCACCGCGTTATGATCTGCGAAGTTATGGGACGCGACGCCGGTCATGTGGCGTTGCATTCGGCGATTGCCGGCGGCGCTGACGTCTGCCTGATCCCCGAAGTTCCCTATACGCTGGAAGGCGTTGTCCGCAAACTGCATCTGGTGCGCGAACAGGGCCGCGATCATGCTTTGGTCGTTGTTGCCGAAGGGGTGAAAACGCCTGACGGGCAGAATATTTCCGTTGCGCAGGTCGACGGTGTGCGTTACGGCGGGATCGGCCAGTATTTAAGCGCCCGTTTAAATGAAATTGATCCGCGGTTTTCTACGCGCGTTACCGTTTTGGGACATGTGCAGCGCGGCGGCGTCCCGGCGGCTCATGACCGTTTGGCGGCGTCTTGTTTCGGCGTTCATGCCGTTGACGTGCTGGCTCAGGGCAAAACGGACCGTATGGTCGTTTGGAAAAGCGGCACGATTACAGACGTCGGATTGGACGAAGTCGCGGCGATCGGAACGGCAAAAGTTGATCCGAACGGCATGGTTGTTAAAACCGCCCGCGGGTTGGGAATGTATATCGGCGAATAACGAATACCGTGTTTCTTTTTATCGGGGAAGAAAGCCTTTCTTCCCCGATTTTTATTTTTCTTTCAAATAGTTTTGAAAAGAGATATACTAAATGCAGTTCATTAAAGCTTATCCTGTGGAGGTATTGCATGAAGGAAGAAACAGCTCATTTGCAGGCGTTAAAAGCAAAACATGCTGCTTTGGACGAAGAAATTGCAAAAGAAATGGCGCGTCCGCTGCCCGACGAAACGACCATTTCCAATCTGAAACGTCAGAAATTGAAAATTAAGGAAGAAATTGAATCTGAAGCCGAATCTGCTTCGTAATGTTATTTTTTTGCAATTTACAATGCCGTCTTTAAAAGGGCGGCATTGTTTTTGTCAGATAAAACAACGGCGGGGAAGGTCACTTCTCCGCCGCTGAAATAATCAGATAAGACTAAGACAGGCTAATAGGTGGTAGCTTCAAACATTTTATAACACATCGCTATTCCGCCGGCACCCTTTTCTGCATAATAAGAACAAGAGTAGGTTGTCGGACAACAGCCCGTACTGCCGCAGTCTTGTGTGTTTGCCGGACAGGAAGTAACAGGCAGAGATAACGACACACACTTTCCTGTGTTTTCAATCATCGTATAGCCGGTTGCGCAGAGTGTACAGCCGGACGATCCCGCATAAGAAGTATATCCTGTCGGGCAAGTCGTGCAGCTTGTTGCCCCTGCCGCAGAATACGTTCCTGCCTTACATGTCGTACAGCTGGACGCGCCCGCTGCAGAATACGTTCCCGCCCGACATTTCGTGCAGCTTGTTGCTCCTGCCGCAGAGTATGTTCCTGCAAAACAGCTGAGGCATGAAGAACCGCTGAGGTACGTTCCGGCCGTGCATGTGGGCGTTGTCGATTCACAACAGCAACCGTCAGATGTCACTTTGGTCGTATATCCGTCTTTGCAAGTAACGTTATAGCAGTTATCCACACATCTGGCGGCGTCGGGCCGTTTTCCCGACGGGCAACCGATACATTTTCCCGTCGTTGTATCGCATGTCGTACAAGAACTGTCGCATTTTTTTGTCGTATCCATCTGCGCGCCGGCACCGGTATTTATTTTTGCGTCGGCTGCGACGGAATAAGCGCTTCCGCGTCCTAATTTAACGGCTTTGGCGTCAGCCGGACCGTTCGGAGCTAGAATTAACAGCCCCGCTAAAAGAAGCAGGTGTTTTTTCATGGAACCGCTCCTTTGTTAATTATTGATGCAGCAGCAGCCGTCCGAAGACTTCGTCGTCCCTGACGGGCATGTGGATACCGTCGCCGAAGAGGTTGGCGTCAGCGACGTCACTCGCGAAAAATTTGTATCGCCTAAATTGTTTAGATTGTTATTGTAAAAATTTACAGATAGCGGCGTTGTGGTATCGTCAGCAGTGTCATCAGCGGCGTCGTCAGTTGTGTCATTAACAGGGATACTAATGGAATTTGTAGTAGGAGTAACACACTCTCCTGTTATAGCGCTCCTGGCGCAAAATTCAGTAACAGCGGCTGCTGCCGTGGTACCGCTGCTGCTGTTTGCTGTTGCAAGTTGGGCGTTTGCATCGGTCCAAAATAAGGAAATGAACGTGAAAACAGTTAAAGTTATCAACGAGACTTTTTTCATGATACCCTCCTTTGTTAAAGTTATTTATACTATTATTCAGCGAATAAAGTTCCTCTTCTTCAGAAA
>JAJXEL010000106.1 GCA_021639925.1 Alphaproteobacteria bacterium
CGCCGACATCCGCCACACAGGACAGAAATCGGCATAATTATTTAAAGTCGCCATATGCTTTTGCGACTACTTGTAAAAGGGTGTTTGAAGCCCTGAACGGCCGATTTAGGCCGTCTGAAGCAGATTATAACAATTTTCCAGGATAAAAGCAAGAAAGGGAAAGGTTCGGAGATTCCTACATTGCAAATTGTACGGTTTCCCCGTTTGGTATATTATCGAAATCACGAACGAAGTGACATGATCCATTTCACGTCGTCTGGTATATGGACTGCTTTACACTTTGTGTTCGCAGTTTCGAGTGTTTTTGTTTCCATTTCGTGCGATCCGGTCAGACCATATCTAAAAGACTGTTTGAATCCAGGCCGTTGATTTAAATCGCCTCCTATAAAAAAGCCGCCCTTTCGGACGGCTTTTTCTTTAAGAAAGATTACTTATTTCAGCAACATCTTGAAATCCACGACAACGGCGCGGTCTTTGGTGACCAGCACGGGGTTGCCGTCAATTGATTTGATTTCCGGAATTTCCAGAACCAACTGCTGGACTTTTTTCAGCGTTTCGGCCAAAGGTCCGACGGCCTTCGGTTCTTCGCCGCGCACGCCGTTCAAAATCGTACCGATTTTTGTTTCTTTGATCATTGCGTCAAAATCATTCGCCGGCAGAATACGCATCGTCGTATCGCGCATCACTTCGGTATAAATACCGCCGGTACCGAAAATCATCACGCGGCCGAAGTTTTTATCGGTATTAACGCCGATAATGGTTTCAGACGCTTTGACAATCATTTCCTGAATCAAAACGCTTGCGTTTTTCAGCTGGAACTTGGCAATCGTCGCGGTCAGTTCGTCAAAAGCAGCGTTGAATTTGGCTTCGTCGTCAATGTTCAGGTAAATGCCTTTCATTTCCGTTTTATGCAAAGCGTCCGGAGCGGACAGTTTCAGCACAACCGGAGCAGGGAACAGCTTTTTGCAAAAAGCCAAAGCTTCGGCTTTGTCCGTAAAGTTGCCGCATTTCGGATAATCAATGCCGTAATGATCCATGATTTTGTTCATCGTGGACTGGGGCAGGGAAGCCAAACCTTCGGCAACCGCTTTCTTGACGTCTTCGCGGATTTCGGCGGGAACTTCATGCAATTCGACCTTGACGTCTTCCATTCCTCTGAAAGCCATCTGCGCTTTCATCAGTCCCAACAGCCTGATGCAGTCGGTCGGATAATCATATGTCAGAACGTTTGCCGTTTTGAGCATATTGACGGCTTCGCGAACGCGTTCGCCGCCGATGAAAGAACAAAAGATATTGACGTTTTTATATTCTTTTGCCAGTTTGATGACCGCTTCGGCCGTTTCTTTCGGTTCCGTGGACATCTGCGGCGTCAACAGAACGATAATGTTTTTGTATTCGCCGGATTCACACAAAACACGCAAAGCGTTTTCATAACGGTCGGCTTTCGCGTCGCCGACAACGTCGATCGGGTTGCCGACGGAAGCTTCCGGCGTTAAAACAGCGCGCAGTTTTTCAATCGTTTTTTCGCTGGGACGAGCCAGATCCAAATGAGCTTCTTCGCACAAATCGGAAGACAAAACGCCGACGCCGCCCGCGTTTGTCAGAATGCCGACGGAACCGGAAAAGTCCGTGTGATTGACGTGCTGCAACAATTCCAAAGCGCCGAACAATTCACGGGTTGTGTAAACCTGAATAGCGCCGCTGCGCTGCAAAGCGATTTCCAAAACGCGGTAGTTCGGAGCCAAAGATCCCGTGTGCGACAGGCTGGCGGCCTGAGCCTTGCTGGATTTGCCCGGTTCCATGATAACGCAGGGTTTCGTTTTGCTGACTTCTTTTAAAACGCGCAGGAATTCCTGGCCTTTTTTCAAACCTTCCAGATAGAAAACAAACGCTTTTGTATTTTCGTCATGCTGAATAAATTCCAGCAAAGACGCTTCGTTTAAATCAGCTTTGTTACCGATAGAGATAAAGTGGGAAAAACCGATTCCCTTTTCTTCGGCCCAGTCTAAAATCGCGCTGCAATAAGCGCCGGACTGGGAAATGAAGGCAACGTTACCCTGTAACGGGAAGCACGGCGCAAAGCTGGCGTTCAATTTGTCGAAAGTGGAAATATGCCCCAGGCAGTTCGGTCCCAGCAGGTTGATGCCCGCGTCCAGACATTTTTTGGCAATTTTCAGTTCCAGTTCTTTATTTCCGGCTTCACCGAACCCGGCCGTAATAATACTGACGTTTTTCGCGCCGTTTGCAATCGCGTCGTCAACGGCGGCTTCGCAGAAACGCGCCGGCACCAGCAGAACAACCAGATCGACGGGTTCGGGAATGTCGCGTACGGAAGCAAAGCATTTTTTGCCTTTCAGTTCCTGACCGGCCAGTTTCGGGTTTACACCGTAAAGGTTACCTTCAAAACCGGCTTCGATCAAATTTTTGAATACGACGGCGCCCAATTTCGATTCATCAGCGGACACGCCGACAACTGCGACGGAACGCGGATTAAAAAACGTACTTAAAGACATTATTTTCCCTTTCAAAAAACTTTAAGTGAAACTGTTTCGTAATATGAAATGTTTATACCCGAAAAGTCAAGGCAATTTTCAGGATTTTAACGACTGTCCGCCTTTGCGGCGGCCTGTTTTTCCGATTTTCGGATTCACCGGAACAAAAACGTTTCCGACGGGTAAAAAATAGATTAAACCATAAGGTTAAAAATATGTTGTAATATATTGAATTATATTATATAAAATCTTTTTAGACCTAAAAAAGAAAGAAAAGCTTTTTTTTCGGTTCTATTCGGTGTAAAAAGGGATAACTTTTTGACTTTAATATAGGATATAAAAATGGCTGGAAGCGTTAATAAAGTAATTCTGATCGGTAATGTCGGCAGGGACCCTGAAATCCGCCAGTCCGCAGACGGCAGAAAAATCGTTAATCTGTCGGTTGCCACTTCTGAAACGTGGAAGGACAAATCCGGCGAACGTCAGGAAAAAACAGAATGGCACCGCGTCGTTATTTTTAACCAGGCGCTGGCCGATATCGCCGAACGGTATGTCAAAAAAGGCGCAAAACTGTATGTCGAAGGGGCTTTGCAAACCCGTAAATGGACCGATAACAGCGGCGTTGAAAAATATACGACGGAAGTCGTTTTGGGAAATTTCAGAGGGGAAATGGCTCTGCTGGACAGCAAAGGCGGTTCTTCGGACAGCGCTTTCGGCGGGCCGGCAATGGGATTTGACGCGCCGTCCGCTTCGGCCGGCTGGGATTCAAAACCGGCTGACAACAGTTCTTTTGATGATGAAATTCCGTTCTAAACAAATCTGAAACGGCCTTTTA
This sequence comes from Alphaproteobacteria bacterium, assembly GCA_021639925.1. GTDB lineage: Bacteria > Pseudomonadota > Alphaproteobacteria > CAAGCB01 > CAG-977 > UBA11549. The sequence continues at coordinate 3,328 of JAJXEL010000106.1, forward strand.
ATAAAAACAAAACAGGATTGAAGCTGTGGAAAATACTGTAAAGGATTCTTCGACCGTCGTTGTCGGTATCGAAGAAGAAATGAGACGTTCTTATCTGGATTATGCGATGAGCGTAATCGTTTCGCGTGCTTTGCCAGACGTCCGGGACGGTTTGAAACCCGTGCACCGCCGTATTCTGTATTCCATGCACGAAAGCGGATACGATTATAATAAACCGTTCAGAAAATCGGCGCGTATCGTCGGCGACGTTATGGGAAAATATCACCCGCACGGCGACGCGGCAATTTATGACGCTATGGTGCGCATGGCCCAGGATTTTTCGATGAGCGTCCCGTTGATTTCTTCACAGGGGAACTTCGGTTCCATTGACGGCGATCCTCCCGCCGCGATGCGTTATACGGAAGCGCGTCTGGCTTTGTCCGCGCATAATCTGTTGGACGATATTGACAAAGATACTGTTAATTTCCTGCCGAACTATGACGAAACGGTTATGGAACCGTCGGTGTTGCCGGCGCGTTTTCCGAATATTCTGGTCAACGGCGCGGGCGGTATTGCCGTCGGTATGGCGACGAATATCCCGCCGCATAATCTGGGGGAAGTCATTGACGCGTCAATCGCTTATGTTGACAATCCCGAAATTTCCGACGACGAATTGCTGCAAATCGTTCCGGGGCCAGACTTTCCGACGGGCGGATTAATTCTGGGGCGTTCGGGATCCCGTTCCACGGAATTAACGGGCAGGGGATCCGTCATCATGCGCGCCAGAACGCATATTGAAGAAATCCGTAAAGACCGCTGGGCTATTATTGTCACCGAAATTCCATATCAGGTGAACAAATCCGCAATGATTTCACGAATTGCGGAACTGGTGCGCGATAAAACGGTTGAAGGTATTGCCGATATCCGCGACGAATCCGATCGTCAGGGAATACGCGTCGTTATTGAAATCAAACGCGATTTCCACCCTGAAATTATCTTAAACCAGCTGTTCCGTTATACTTCTTTGCAAACCAGCTTCGGTTCAAACATGATTGCTTTGAACGCGGGCAGGCCGCAGCTGATGAATCTGCGCGAAATGATCGCGGCCTTTATCGCTTTCAGGGAAGAAGTCATTCGCCGCCGGACGATTTACGAATTAGGCAAGGCGCGTGATCGCGCGCATTTGTTGGTCGGTCTGGCGATTGCCGTGGAAAACCTGGATCCGGTTATCGAACTGATCCGCAGCGCGCCGAACAGGCCGGTTGCCAAAGAAGGATTGATGGGACGTACTTGGGACGCCAAAGAAATCGTTCCGCTGATTGACCTGATTGACGATCCCGAATACGAAGCCGTTGACGGCATGTGCAAACTGTCCGAAAAACAGGCGGACGCCATTTTGGATTTGCGTCTGCACCGTTTAACCGGTTTGGAACGCGAAAAGATTCATAACGAATTGCGCGAACTGGGCGGAATAATCAAAGAATTGTTGTCCGTTTTGGCGTCTCGTGAAAAACTGTATGCCATTATGCGCGACGAACTGGTCGCCGTGAAAGAAGAGTTTTCCACGCCGCGGCGCACAACGATTGAAGATGTTGAATTTGAACACGATATCGAAGACCTGATCCAGCGTGAAGACATGGTGGTAACGGTGACGAATACCGGATATATCAAACGTGTCCCCCTGTCGGCTTACCGGGCGCAGAAACGCGGCGGAAAAGGCAGAACGGGCATGAACACGCACGAAGAAGATTGCATTACAAATCTGTTTGTCGCCAGTACGCATACGCCGGTATTGTTCTTTTCGAACGCGGGTTTGGTTTATAAGATGAAAGTTTACCGCCTGCCTGTCGGTTCGCCGCAGTCAACGGGCAAAGCTTTAATCAACCTGTTGCCGTTAAAACAGGACGAACGCATTACAACGATTATGCAGCTGCCCGAAAACGAAGAAGAATGCGAAAACCTTGACGTTATGTTTGCCACCCGGACCGGAAATGTCCGCCGTAACAAACTGTCTGATTTTGTTGACGTTAAGGCAAACGGCAAGATTGCCATGAAGCTGGACGAAGGCGATACCTTGATTGACGTAAAGATCTGTACGGACGATCAGGACGTGTTGCTGGCGGCCAAAGCCGGCAAGTCGATCCGTTTCCCCGTATCCGATGTCCGCGTATTTTCGGGCAGAACGTCTACGGGCGTACGCGGTATTCGTTTGGGCAAAGGGGACGAAGTAATTTCAATGTCCGTTCTGCGTCATACCGAAGCCGACATGGAAAAACGGTATGCTTATCTGAAGATGGCCAAGGCTTTGCGCCGTTCTGATGATATGGAAGAAATTTCAGACGATATTGAAGCGTCTACAACGCTGACTTTATCCGAAGAAGAATTCCAGAAAATGCAGGCGGAAGAAGAATTTATTCTGACCGTAACGGACAGCGGCTATGGCAAGAGAACGTCAGCCTACGAATACCGGATTACCGGCCGCGGCGGGCAGGGGGTTACCAATATTGACAATACTAAACGCAAAGACAGCGTTGTCGCTTCTTTCCCGGTAACCGACACGGCTCATGTCATGCTGGTCACGGACGCCGGCAAATTAATCCGTATGCCGATTAAGGACGTTCGGATCGCCGGTCGTAATACAATGGGCGTGATTATGTTCCGCCTCAGCGACGCCGAACATGTTGTTTCCGCCACATGTATCGAAGATTACGAAGAAGAGGGCGCGCCGGAAGAAGAAGCCGAAAACGAAAACAGCCTTAATCCCGCAGAAAATACAGGAGAAAACGATGTCTGAACGTATCGGCGTTTATCCCGGGACGTTTGATCCGATTACATATGGTCATTTAAACCTGGTTGAACGCGCGGCAGCTATGACAGACCGGCTGATTATCGGCGTTGCCGTCAATCAGAACAAAAATTCTTTGTTCAGCATTGACGACCGGATTGAAATGACCAAAAACGCTGTGGAAAAATATCAGAAAAACCACAAAATTGAGGTCAAACCGCTGGTCGATACGCTGCTGGTCAATTTTGCCAGGGAAAACAATGCTCAAATGATTTTCCGCGGTTTGCGCGCCGTTTCCGACTTTGAATATGAATTTAAAATGTGCGCCATGAACCGGCGTTTAAATGAAAACATCGAAACGGTTTTTTTGATGGCTTCCGAAAAACATCAATTTGTTTCATCGGTTTTTGCCAAAGAAATCTGCAAGTTAGGCGGAGATATTTCCAGTATGGTTTCGCCTGAAATTGCAGAAAAACTTATTGCCCGTTACAAAGAACTGGGGGAAATAAAATGAGCGGAAAAGATAAAAATATTCTGCTGCTGGAATTAAAAGACGGCGTCGTTGAAATCCAGATGCGGCCTGACCTGGCGCCAAAACATGTTGCCAGAATTAAAGAACTGGTTCGCCAGGGATTTTATGACGGTTTAAAATTCCATCGTGTTATTGACGGCTTTATGGCTCAAACCGGTTGCCCGGACGGCACTGGCATTGGCGGCAGCGGTCAGTTGCTGCGGGCTGAATTTTCCGATGAACCACATGTTCGCGGGACTTGTTCAATGGCCAGAACAATGGATATCCACAGCGCAGACAGCCAATTTTTCATTTGTTATGACGACTGTCCGTGGCTGGATAAACAGTATACCGTCTGGGGACAAGTTATTAAAGGTATGGAGTTTGTCGATAAAATAAAAAAAGGAACAGGCAATAACGGAACCGTCAAAGATCCCGACAGCATTGTTTCCATGAAATTGGCAGATTAACCGCTTACGGTTTTGTTTAAAAAAGTTTTTTATCCTCTGGAATATGATTTCAGAGGATATTTTTTGTTTTTCTAAAAAAGAGCAGGGAACTGAAATTTTTCATTTTCCGCAAAGTAGCACACTTTATCCTTAAAAGAATTTTCTGAGGCCTCTGAAGGATAAATATACGCTTATTTTTAAATTTGCGCCCTGAGAATGCTTTATTTCTTCTACGGACCGGAACAACAATATGTGTTTAAATACATCTTATTGAAAAATATAAAAAATTTTGCGCAGCTGTCGCCGTTAACAACAAAAGCGGCAAAAGTCGCATAAACGTTCTTGAAAAACCTGTTTAAAAATTTTTAAAGAACCGCCAAGAAGGCCATATTATCCGCATTATTGAGAGCAACTCCGCCCGGATTAAAAACACATCATTGTCGCATAATGATGATTATGTTAAAAAAAACATGAATAGGAAAAATAGGGAACAAATTGTGATAAAATAAACATAAAAAT
>JAJXEL010000241.1 GCA_021639925.1 Alphaproteobacteria bacterium
GATTTTGACACAGGGACGTTTTTCTTTGAAAAAAAAGCCGATGAAAAAATGCCGCCGGCTTCGATGAGCAAGCTGATGACGGCTTATATGATTTTCGAACGACTGAAAAACGGTTCTTTGTCTTTGGACGACGAATTTATCGTCAGTGAAAACGCCTGGCGCAAAGGCGGCGCAAAAACAGGCAGTTCGACAATGTTTTTGAATATCGGCGATAAAGTAAAACTGAGCGATTTGCTGCGCGGCATTATCGTTCAGTCCGGCAATGACGCCTGTATTACCGCCGCTGAAAATATTTCCGGATCGGAAAAAGAATTTGTGGCCCAGGCTAATCAAAAAGCGGAGGAACTGGGGCTGACCAACACGCATTTGGCTAATTCCACCGGCTGGCCTAATCCGGATCATTATATGTCGCCGAAAGACCTGGCGGTTCTGGCTGCCCGGATTATCCGTGAATTCCCGGAATATTACAGCATTTATTCGGAAAAAGAATTTACCTATAACGGCATTAAACAGGAAAACCGTAATCCGTTGTTATTTTTAATGCCGGGTATGGCTGACGGGATCAAAACCGGACATACTTCCGTTTCCGGCCACGGTTTGGTCGGCTCGGCTAAAAAAGGCGGGCGGCGGATTATTATGGTCATCAACGGATTGAAAACCATGAAAGAACGCAGCGAAGAAGCTCAAAAGCTAATGTTGTGGGGATTTAGAGATTTTGATAACTATCCCGTTTTGAAAAAAGATGTTAAGGTCGTCAAAGTTCCCGTCTGGCTGGGGGACCAACGTGCCGTCGCGGCTGTTCCCGCCGAAGATATCGTGTTAACGCTGCAAAAAGGACAGCAAAAAGAAGTTAAAGCAAGGGTCGTTTATGAAACGCCGTTGAGCGCTCCGGTGAAAAAAGGACAAAAAATAGCTTCTTTGACTTTGGAAATACCGGATCAGGATTCTAAATCCGTTGATTTGTTCGCGGCGAATGACGTTAAACGGTTGGGATATTTCGGCCGTTTAAAAGAGCTGATCAAATATTTCTTGTTTCAAAATATTAACCAGGGATAAACGATGTGAAACCAAATTTTTTTATAACGTTTGAAGGCGGAGAAGGGGCCGGAAAATCAACTCAGGCCCGTTTGCTGGCGGCCTTTTTGGAAAAACAGGGAGCCTCATGCCTTTTAACGCGTGAACCGGGCGGTTCCCTCGGCGCCGAAGAAATCAGAAATTTGGTTGTTAAAGGAACTGTCGGACGCTGGGACGTTATGACCGAAGCTTTATTAATGTTTGCGGCCCGGCGGGATCATCTGGTTAATACTGTTTGGCCTGCTTTGAAAGAGGGCACCACGGATATTTGCGATCGATTTGCCGATTCAACCATGACCTTTAAGAGGTTCGGGTATGCGGCTAAAGGGCTGGGGCAGGCG
>JAJXEL010000107.1 GCA_021639925.1 Alphaproteobacteria bacterium
ATATTTATAGAAGGCGTTCCTGCTATAAGAGACGGCAGAAAATGAATTAATACCTTTCTGATAACAGTTTCCATTTTTGAGGGAAAACGACTGCGATATCCACTTTTCATCCCTTCCAAGCGAACTGTTGTTTTCATTGGGAGAGAATTTTTTTCTTCTATAAGCACATGATTTTGAATAGGATGATCTTCTAAAACAAAATCGAACTCTCTTTTATATTTTTTGCCATTTTCAAAAAAAACACTTGTTATATGGGCTTTTTCAAAAACCTTTAGCCAAGAAAAACGGCCTATGCCTTTACCCCCTATTTTCATTTTATAAGCGCTGTCAAAAGTCAAAAAAGAATTGAAGTTTACTGTATTAAATCCAGCTCCGTTATCTTCTATTTCAATATTTTCGGGATATTCCCCTTTTTCGTCTAAGTATAAAAATATATTAACTTCCCCTTTTTTTATCCAAGCTTCGTTGTACCTCTCATATAAGGATTGCAATGAATTTGTAATCGCTTCCATAAGGGGCATTAAAGAATTTTTGTCGCTAGAGGTCATAGAAAAATTACGGACTCTAGAAATAAAATCACTTTTAAAGGCGTATTCTGTTTTGTTTTCATTTAGCATATTCATTTTTTTATCCCCTTTTTTCACATCTCCCACCCGATACTTTTTAGTTTTTCTTTAATTTCGGCTTGCAGGGCGTCGGATTGTTTGAACATTGCGGACAGTTCCGTCGTCAATCGTTTCATTTTGTCTTCAAACGGTTCGCCGTCGTCGGCTTGTTCCTCTATTCCAACGTAGCGTCCGGGGGTTAATATATAGCCTTGTTTGGCAATGTCTGCCGTACCAGTTACGGCGCAGAACCCTTTGACATCCGTCAGCGTTCCTTCCTGAAATGCGCTAAAGGTGTCTGCTATCTTTTTTATGTCGGCGTCGCTGAAATCACGATGTTTGCGGTCAACCATGTGCCCCATTTTGCGGGCGTCTATAAACAGCGTTTTACCCTTTTGCGCTTTGTCCCGACTGATAAACCATAACGTAACGGGTATCGTTACGCTGTAAAACAGTTGCGGCGGCAATGCGACAATGCCTTCGATCAAATCGGCTTCGATAATGTTTTTACGGATTTCGCCTTCTCCGCCGGTCTGGGTTGATAATGCGCCGTTTGCCAAAACCAGACCGATTTTTCCTTTGGGTGCAAGGTGGGAAATCATATGTTGAATCCACGCATAGTTCGCGTTTCCCGCAGGAGGAATGCCGTATTTCCAGCGCGGGTCGTCCAAAAGCTTGTCCTGTCCCCAGTTCGACAGGTTAAACGGCGGGTTCGCCATGATAAAGTCAGCTTTTAATGTCGGATGCAAATCATTAAAGAATGTATCGGCTTGATAAGGTCCGAAGTCGGCGTCAATCCCTCGAATCGCCATATTCATTTTCGCCATTTTCCACGTGTCGGCATTTGATTCTTGCCCGTACACGGAAATTCTGTCCCGTCTGCCGCCGTGCGCCTGTAAAAATTTAACCGATTGCACAAACATTCCGCCCGACCCGCAACAGGGATCGTAGACACGGCAATTTTCAAACGGCTTTAAAACTTCGACAATCGTTTTCACAATGCTTGAAGGCGTGTAAAATTCCCCGCCTTTCGTCCCTTCGTACGCGGCGAATTGCGCAATGCAATATTCATATGTGCGCCCCAACAGGTCTTTGTCCGCATCCGTATCCGACATATCAATGTTGTTGGTGAACAGGTCGACAACATTGCCTAAAACCCGCTTGTCCAAATCCTGACTGGCGTAATTTTTGGGTAAAACATTTTTCAATGTCCTGTTTTCGTCTTCGATCGCGCGCATCGCATCGTCAATGACTATCCCGATTTCCGGCGTATGAGCGGCCGCGGCGATAACGTTCCATCTGGCTTTTTGCGGAACGAAAAAAACGTTTTCCGCTATGTAAGCGTCTTTGTCGTCCTCAAAACCGTCGCCTTCGGCAACAAGCTGTTGATAACGCTTTTCAAAAGCGCAGGAAATGTAACGCAAAAAAATCAATCCGACGATAACCTTGCGATAATCCGCCGCGGGAATATGTCCCCACAGTTCGCATGCCGCCGACCAAATTTGTTTTTCAAAACCGATGTTCGCGTTATTTTTGCCCGCCATTTTCAACCTTTCGAAACAATATTAAAAATTGTAATATTTTAAAGGATAAATACCTGTTTTTGAAAAGTAAAGTTTAATATCCTCACTTGTCTATGTTGCGCTTGTCGGTTCGGTAAAAGTTTGTTATCATTACGGTGCGTTTGCAAGTGCGGGCGCAGGGCGTTAGAAACCCTTTTCATCAATAGTCGCATTGTATATGGCGACTAAAAAATTATATGCCCAAATCTACCCTATATGGCGTTATAAGGTTATGCGCGAAAGCGTCATGCCGTCTTATCGCAAACGTTTCCTGAATACACAAAGGAATGGTCGGCATTGTCGGAACAGATTACCGTCCTTTGGACAATGCGTACCAAATTAAAGAAGCTCTGCATGAACTGACTGAAGTCATTAACCGAACGGACAATCCGATAGAAAAAGCTTTAATTGCCGTACTGATGATTGTGTACATACAACCGTTTGAGGACGGAAACAAACGAACATCGCGTATTGTCGGGAATGCACTGCTGTTGACAAACGATTACGGCCCGTTATCGTATCGCAGTGTTGATGAAGTTGAATACAAAAAAGGAGTCATTTTGAAAATCGATTTTAGAAACGGTACGAGGGCTCTTTTTTGTTGTTTTTCCGTTCTTTTTTGCAAAATGAAATCAGTATCCAAGTCTTCTAAATCACTCATTCCGCTTCCTTCTTTTTAAAAAAGGATAAATCCGGTCGTCCGTTTAACCAAATTAAATTATTTCTTCAGAAAATTAAAATCGCTTTATTGTATGTCTTTCATTTCTAACTAATAGAGGCCAATTGCAGAATAGACAACGGCTGAATTACGTATTATCGTGCATAAAAATTTCTTCTTGACCGGCTTACGGCCGCAACGCATCAAAAGGATCATGAAAAATGTTATTTCGTAATGAAATTTTTGAACAAGATGTCGAAACGATCAAAGATATTTTAGTTTCTACAGGTTTCTTCGAAGGGGCGCCCGATGAAATCGACGCCGCTTTAAAATCGGCCCGCCATGCCTTAAAAGACGGTAATACGACAGAAAACTACGCTTTTTTATTTCTGGAATATGATGGAAAAACAGCCGGTTATATCTGCTTTGCCAGGGTACCGTGCACCGTATCGACATTCGAGATCCACTGGCTGGCCGTTCATAATAACTACCGCGGCAAAGGTTTGGGAAAACGTCTGCTTGATAAAGTCGTTGAAACTGTCCGGCAGGCCGGAGCAACAAAATTGATTTTAAAAACCGCCGGACGGGATCTGTATATTCCTACGCAAAAATTCTATCAGGCTTACGGATTTAAAGAAGAAGCCCGCTTAAAAGACTATTATTCCAAAGGCGACGACTGCCTGATTTATTCAATGGATTTTTAAAAAAACAAAGGGGCGGTTTCCCGTCCCTTTTCCTTTATGCTAAAATCGCCGCCAATCAGCAGGCGCTGACAATATCAAACGACACGTTCGCGTCTATCGCTTCGTGTTCCCCCAGTTTGGTTTTGCGGCCGGCAAAGCGGGCACGGATCTTTTCGGCGGCTTCCCGCGCGTTAATGCCATAATCGGACAGTTTTGTTTTCATGCCGATTGAATTAAAGAAGGCTTCCGTCTTTTCAATCGCCTGATCTGCCGCGACGGAATCATCGCCGGACTGAACGCCGAAAACTTCGCGCCCTAATTTTGCCAGTTTTTCCTGTTTGACTTTTTTCTGATTTTTCAACAAACGCGGCAAAACGACAGCCAGGCTCTGCCCATGGTCAATGCCGTAAAAAGCCGTCAGTTCATGCCCGATTCCATGCGTAGCCCAATCCTGAACGGATCCCAATGACATCCAGTAATTCAACCCGCATGTCGCGCACCAGAAAACATTCGCGCGGGCATTATAATCATTCGGATTTTTCAACACTTTGGGCGCTTCCCGCACCAGTGTTTTCAATAATCCCAGCGCCCAGGAATCCTGCAGTGGCGTATCGACATCATAAGTACAGTACAATTCCATCGTATGAACAAACGTATCGATAATTCCGTTAACCGTCTGTTTTTCCGGCAAAGAAAATGTTACGGACGGATCAATAACAGAAAAACGCGGATAGACCTTTTCATCGGCAAACGCCAGCTTTTCATTTGTGGACAGACGCGAAATCACGGCGTTGCAATTCATTTCCGATCCGGTCGCGGGCAAAGTAATGACGTCGCCCAAAGGCAAAGCGTCTTTGACGGCGGCGCCTTTTGTCAGAATATCATACGGATCGGCCCCTTCGTATTTTGCCGCCGCAGCAATAAATTTTGTTCCGTCCAGGACAGATCCGCCCCCGACAGCCAGCAGGAAACCGACATTTTCCTTTTTAATCAAATCAACGGCTTTCATGCATGTTTCATATTTCGGATTCGGTTCAATTCCCGCAAATTCCAGCAGATCATAACCGGACAAAGCCTGTTTTACCTGATCATAAACACCGTTTTTTTTCACTGACCCGCCGCCGTAAATCATTAAAATTTTCTGAGATTTGTCAATCAGATCAGACAGGCGCGCGATCGTTCCTTTGCCAAAGACGATCCGAGTCGGGCAGTAATATTCAAAATTCAGCATTTTTTCCTCCGGGTAAAAATAAAAACAGTGTTTTTATATTGCCCGATGATGAAACTTTTATCAAATCTTCTTTAGATTTAACTTGACGACGGAGCGGTTTAAAGATAAAAGAAAGCTTCTGATTTTTCGTTTAAAGGAATTCGTGTTATGGCAAAACGTTGCATTATTACCGGAAAAGGCGTTCAGACAGGCAACAATGTGTCCCACGCAAACAACAAAACCCGCCGTCGGTTTTTGCCGAATCTGCAGGCTGTTTCTTTGCTGAGCGAAACATTGGGAACAACCGTTACGCTGCGCCTTTCTTCGCGTGGTCTGCGGACGATTGAACACAACGGCGGATTGGACGCGTTTTTGCTGTCCACGCCGAACGGCAAATTATCCTGCGAAGCGAAACGTTTGAAAAAACGCATCAAAGGCGCCGCAGAAAAAATGGCCGCGAAAGCTTAATCGTTTCGATTTTCAGAAAAACCGTCCGCTTTCAGGACGGTTTTTTTATGATTTGAAAAGACTAACAAAAATTCTTTGTTTGTGATAGCATAATATTGTCAGGTATTTGTTTTTAAGGAGGGCAATACCATGAAAAAAATATGCTGCGCTTTGGCGTTGATCGTAACGCTGTGCGCCGGCCACACAGCCGGAGCAATAACTACAACACTTTACAAAGAAACTGATTACGGCCGGATTATTCCGGAAACGCGAATAACAACGGCCGGAACAAACAAAATAGAATCCGTGTTTTCCAACCGCGGTGCCTTTATTATTGCCAAAGCTGTCAAGCTGGGCCGCGGCAACGCATATTCCGTCGCGGCGGACACAACCGTAGACACCGGCAAAACGGAAATAGCCAAGCCGCAATGCGATGACAGCTGCACAACATGCGACACAACGACAGGAAAATGCGTCGGCTGCCCATCGGGGAAAAGACCAAACGGCAACAGATGTGTAGACAACTGCTATAATGTTGTATGCAAATCAGGTTATACGACCGTTAATACCGCCGACGGCTGCTGCTGCGAAGCGGAATCGGCATGCGGCGCCGGCCAAGTATACAACACAACCATCGGCAAATGCGTTGACGCCGTATGTCCTGTCGGGTGCCTGGACGATTGTTCAAAAGGGTGCGGATCATGTGAATCCGGACGTTATTTGAATTATTCCAACGGTTATTGTCCGACATGTTCGTCCGCGATTGCAAACTGTGCGACATGCGACAGTTCGCCGTCAGGGCCGACATGCACGTCCTGCGACAGTGGCTATAATCTGGAAAACGGACAGTGCGTCAAAGCCGAATGCGGTTCCGGACAGCTGAAGATCGGCGGCCAGTGCGTCGAATGTATCAACGGGGCAAGCATTACATGCGGCAGCGGAGCTTACAGCAGCTATTACCGGATATCGAACGGTACTTGCTGCAAACTGCCGGCAGGCTGCACGGCGGCAACCAATTTTGACCTCAGCTGCACAGGCTGTTCCGGCGGATATATGCTGAAAAACGGCCAGTGCGCCGTCTGCCCGGCGGGAACGTATTCCGCGGCCGGCGCGACAAGCTGCACGACCTGCCCGACGGGATATACTTCTAATGCGGGTGCGACAAGCTGCACAATTTGCGCCGACGGGTACAAGTCTGCCGGCAGTTACGGTTGCGTTACTTGCCCGGCAGGATATTACTACAGCATTAAAGTCAACGGAGATTCCGGCGGCTGCAGAAAAACCGGTTCTCTTGCCTTTGGCGCGTTAACGAACGATTCCACGCAATGCCGGAGCGGCTGGGCAGTCCCCGGCGGAAATGACGGAATTCAGGGCAGCCACTGCGGACAAGGATCCGTTATCGGACCGTTCTGATTTTTCTGTCTTAAAAATAGAAAGGAGGGGAAACCCTCCTTTTTGTTTTTTCCCGCCGGATCAAACCGGCGGCAGCCACGGACACTTTGCCGAACGCGCGGAATCGCCGGTATTTATAAAAATAATTTTCAGAATTTTTTTTATTTCATTTCTTTTTTAAAAATATTTTAAAAATAAAAAAAAGAAAAAAACAGGCGAATCTCATTTATTTATCTTAATTTTTATCATATTTTATATTCTCTTGTTTTATCGTTTTATTATACCCCTTACCGTATATTTTATACCCCTATACTGTATATTTTTCTTTTCAAGCAAAATAATTTTAATTTACAATAAAGAAAGTGGTATTTTTTTAAGGAGGGAAAGACCATGAAAAAAACGATTTATACTTTTACTTTTGCGGCTGTACTGGGATTTGCGGCAACAGCGCAGGCTCTTGTTAATATGACGACAGAACTGGATTCCAATCTGACAGCATGGCAGAATCCGGGAACACAAACGACAACCGGCGGCGGGACAACAACAGTGGTAAACAAACTGCGCTGCGCTCCCGGTTTCAGTTACAGCCCGGCACGCTATGACAGCAACGGAAATGAAATTTGCACCGGAACAACCACGGTTATTTCTCCTGATCTGCCGGTGCTTAACCCCGACCTGCCCGTACTTAATCCCGACCTGCCCGTACTTAATCCCGTGGTCCCGGTTGTATCGACAGCGACGGTATCTTCCTGCCCGTCAGGAACAACGAAGTCTTCGGACGGTTGTTGTTGCGTCAATAATTAACAAAGGAGCAGTTCCATGAAAAAATACCTGCTTCTTTTAG
>JAJXEL010000242.1 GCA_021639925.1 Alphaproteobacteria bacterium
CCGGAACCGCCGGAGCAGCTTCAGCCGCAGGAGCCGGAGCCGGAACAGGTTCAGCCGGTTTCACACTTTCCCGAACGGCTTGTTCCGCCCGGTCGCGCGCCGCTTTGTTTTTTTGAAACCGTTCTTCTTCTTCCATTTGCCATTTAACGCGATTCTGCGCGTCCTGGCGCAGGCGTTCTTTCATTTCGTCGCGTTCTTTGGCGTGACGGACCTTCAGATCCATTTTGTTTTTTAACGTATCCAAATCAAACTGGCGTATTTCGTCGGCCTGTTTGATCAACAGGCTGCGCATTTCCTCGGGCAGAGCAAGGCGCGCGGATATTTTTTGAATTTTTTCCTGAAAAATGTCGTTAATCTGTTCATTGTTTATCTGAAATTCAGACTGCATTATCTGCTCGGAAGAAACTTCTTCGGCACACACCGAAACGGCAGACAAAACCATTATTCCACAAACAGCCGAAACAATTTTAAACATGGCGTTCCTCCCTATTCCAACCCCAAACGGTTTAATTCGATTCCTTCCAATTGCAGCAGATACAGCAGCTCCGCCAGCAATTCACGTTCATTTTCATGCAGAACTCCGTCTGACAGCATCATTTGCAAAAACGTATGCACAAACAAAAACACGATATCCTGCGGCTGCCTGACCACGATTTCAATCGCTTCAAAAAAGCTTTGTTCGTCGGGGACAAGCATTGAAATATAATCCAACATTTCATTTTCGTCAAAATCAATAGTCGGACAACGCTGCGAAACATAAGACAGCATTAATGCGTTTTCTTCATCGCTTTTATTAAAATCAGCTCTGGCAACGAAAGCCAGCGCCGCCAAATCATAGCGGACGACAGACAAAATCCGGGCAAAACCGGCGCTGTCAAACTGATCGTCGCCGGCCAGTCCGGCGACATGATACAATAAAAATTCCCGCGGGTTTTCACAGGCGGCCATTGTCCGCAGCTGATACAGCCTGACCCCTTTTGAAAAAGGAATCAGACGCGGGGCAGAAACGTCATGGCAAAAAGCGTCAATTAAAATATCGCCGCCGCGCGCAAACAACCGGCGGATCGTTATGATTCTGTCAACCAGCTGCCCGTCTTCGTCCCAATAAATAAAACCGACCGCGACGGACAAGGCGGTAGCGATCGTTCCGTCCGGCATTCCCGCGCCGAGAGGAGCGAACAAAGCGCCGGCATTTTCAATTTCGCCGGACAAATCCGAAAGATCCTGCTGTTCCGCAGGAAAAGCACCCTCGCCGGCCGGCGTCCCCCCCTGAATCGGCAGAGTTTGTTCTTCCGTCAGGCGTTTTACGGATTCGGCAAAGGAAAAAGAGGCCCGGCCGGAATCAATTTCCGTTTCTTCGGGAATAGCGGCGAACGGTTCTGTGT
>JAJXEL010000108.1:0-1548 GCA_021639925.1 Alphaproteobacteria bacterium
GTGTTTTTCCTTGGAAAAAACAGATCGGGTATAGTAACGGCGCAGGGGAAAAGTGTTTTTTCTTCATATTTAAAAAAATGCTGTTAATATAACGGCGGAAGGATTGATTTTAATGCAGTTGTTTGAAGAAATACGCCGCCGCTTGCGGCATTTGCTGGCGCCGTTGTTCTGGCTGGTGTTGACGTTTTATTTCGGATACCACGCGATTAACGGCGAACGCGGATTGCGCCGTTTGTTCGAATTAAAACAAGAAATTCAAATCGCTTCCCAGGTCGCTGAAGAAATAGCTCTGCGCCGCGCGGAAATGGAACAAAAAGTCCGGCAGTTGTCTCCGCAAAGCATAGACGTCGACATGCTTGAAGAATCCGCCCGCACTTTGCTGAATATGGGACAGGACGGCGATTACGTCATTTTGGATACGACGGAATAATCAGCCCGCGATCAACGAAAGCCAGCCGTCCGGCGGCATAAAAAAATGATTGATCAGAACCGTGCAGATCAAAGCGTACAGCCCGGCGAACACATCGTCCAGCATAACGCCCGTTGCGCTATGCAGTTTTGAATCCGCCCAACAGGCCGGCCAGGGCTTTAAAATATCAAAAAAGCGGAACAGCAAAAAACCGATCGCATACCCGAAAGGATCCAAAGGCGTCGCCAGCAAAGCCAGCCATTGTCCGACGACTTCGTCAATAACGATCTGTCCCGGGTCTTCGGTATTCGTTTCGCGCATAATGACGTCAGCGCTCCACACCCCGATAAAATAAACGATGACCGCCGCCGCCAGCAGATACGGCCGGCCGCCAAAAAACATGATCGCCCAGGCGAACGGCAGGGCGGCCAAAGAACCGAACGTCCCCGAAGCGACAGGCGCCCTTCCGGATCCGAACCACGTTCCCAAAACAAAAGCCGTGTTATTTTTGCCGACATGATTTTGAATTTTTTCCCGTTATTAAAAAAAATGTTTCGAAACAAGGTTATCATATAGTATGTTATAAAAAATACTATAGAATTTTTAGGAAGCCGTACTTTCACATGACGCAAAAAAACACCAGGGAAAGTTTTTGGGGGCGTTGGTTCAGGCCCCGCGACCTTTTTATCCGGGAACGGGATAAAATCGCTTTTTGTTCTTTATCGGCGAAACGGCAGGGCGGGATTTGTCTGATTTTTTGCGCTCTTGCCGCGTGGGGCATTTTTACGTCGTTTTATTTCTTCCGTTATAATGCCGTTTCCGCCGGAAAAGACGCCGAATTAAACCGGATTCAGGCCGATTATGCTCATCTGCAGGGCGAAATCCTGGCTTTCGCCGATCATTTAAACCGCGTCGTTTCGGAAATAGACGATAATCAGCAGGCTATCCGGTCGTTGCAGCAGGAAATGACGGCTGCCCCCGCCGATACGGTCAAAGTGCGCAAGGCGGATTCTTTTTCCTCTTCTGATGAAAAAATAACCGCCGGCGACAAAGCCGGACAGCTGGCGGAAGAAGCCGGACGGTTAAAAAATGAAACCGCTTTGGTCCGCGAACGGCTGGCCGGGCTGATGGAAAACGGC
>JAJXEL010000108.1:1558-5408 GCA_021639925.1 Alphaproteobacteria bacterium
AAAACGGCGTTTCTTTTCATCAGGTTTTATTGCAGCGCGACATCGCCGCGGCGGAATCCAAGGCGCTGCAGGAAAAAGTCAGGGCTTTGGAAAAACAGATTTCCGGCATGCAGGAAACCCAAATTCTGGTTTTCCGCAAAATGGCGTCGCTGGCCGGCGGAAATATAGAGATGATTGAAGACGATCTGGCGGGAATCCGACAGTCTTTGGCCGGAACGGGGCTGGGAATGGAATCGCTGCTGAACCGTATCCGCCGCAACAAGGAAACTGTCGGAATCGGCGGGCCGTTTATTCCGGCGCCGATGTCAAAACCGCAGCATCATCTGAATATCTCTTTAGTTAGCTTGAATCAGCGTTTGGATCGTTGGTACGATTTGACAACGCTGCAGGACGCTTTGCCGATCGGAAAGCCGATCGAACGGATACGGGTTACGTCTCCGTTCGGGTCGCGCGGCGATCCGTTCCAGGGGGCGCCGGCTCATCACGAAGCCGTTGATCTGGGCGGTATGATGGGCGAACCGATTCATACGACGGCGCCGGGCAAGGTTGTGCGCGCGGGGCGTTGGGGCTGGTACGGCAATATGGTTGAAATTGATCACGGTTTGGGATTCAGAACACGTTATGCTCATATGGACAAAATTTTTGTAACAAAGGGCGATACGGTGCGTTCCGGGGACAGAATCGGGACTGTCGGCAATACGGGGCGCAGTACGGGGCCGCATTTGCATTATGAAATCCGTGTCAGAGGCCACGCCGTTGATCCGATGAAGTTTATTAAGGCGAAAAAAAATGTTTTCAAAGGTTAAAAACAATATCGAAACAAAAGCGTACAATAATGACAGACGGCCGTCTTCCCCGTCGATTATCAGTTCGGATTTAACGATTACGGGGGATTTGATCAGCGAAGGCGAATTACATATTGACGGCCGGATCGAAGGGGATATCCGCTGCCGCGTGCTGATCGTCGGCGTCAATGCGCAGATCAGCGGCGCGATACAGGCGGACGTCGCCAAAGTTCACGGCAGCATTAACGGCCATTTGTGCGCCAGATCCGTGTTTTTGGCTTCGCCGGCAAAGGTAACGGGCGATATTACTCACGAACGGCTGGAAATAGAGCCGGGGGCTTTTTTAGAAGGCCACTGCCGCCATATGAACGATCCTATTCCCGCGGAACAAGGCCCTGCGGATCTGATGCTGACAGATGCCAGAGATTCCAAAAAATAACGCCGAATCGGATTTTCACCGCCGGCGCAAAGCTTTTGTCATTTTTGACTGCGGCATTTTAACGGCGCGCGCCGGTTTTGACGGGTCTCACTTCGATTTGTTGACGCAGGCCGGGTTTGATGAAAGCCGGGCCCGCGGAATTATTGAACAAAACGCGCGCGGTTATGCTTTGGACGGCAGCGTTTATTTTTATCAGGGAACAGATTTTTCCTGTTTGTCGGAACAGAACAAAAAAACGGCCGCGTCGTTTCTGCCCTGGTTCGAAAAAAACGGCTGGCTGGATAAAACGGGAAAGGTTTACGACGGTATGCATGCCGGCCGGATCGGCGCTTGCTGGACGCCGGTAAAAGAATTTTAAATATCATTTTGACCTGGCAGGGTGTTTCAGTTATTCTGCCACTCAAACGTGATTCATTTATTTTTAAGGGGAATATTATGTCTTTACCACTTATGCCCAAAGCAACCGCCGTATGGCTGGTTGAAAATACTGCTTTGACTTTTGAACAGATCGCCCAGTTTTGCGGTATGCATTCGCTGGAAATTCAGGCGATCGCGGACGGCGATGTCGGCGCCGGCATGATGGGGCTGAACCCGATTGCCAACGGCCAGCTGACACAGGAAGAAATTGCCCGCTGCGAAGCTGACGAAAAGGCGGATTTAAAACGTAATGTTTCCGATTTGCCCGCATTAATGCCGCGTTCCAAAGGCGCGCGTTATACGCCGATGGCAAAACGCCAGGACAAGCCGGACGCGATCGCATGGTTGTTAAAGCATCAGCCTGATTTGACAGACGCGCAGATTCGCAAACTGATCGGCACGACGAAAAATTCGATTGACGCTATCCGCGGCAGAACACATTGGAATATGGCGAATATCAAGGCGCGCAACCCTGTTTTGCTGGGGCTTTGCACGGAAGCCGATCTGGAAAAAGCCGTTGCGCAGGCGCCGAAATCTCTGCGTCATGCCGAATCGGCCGTTTTTGACGTCGAAGACGCCGACGAAGAATAAGGAGAATGATCATGGCAGATGAAATCCAAGATGTAAACGGAGTCGACGGGGCGCGGTTGTTGTCCTATATCGAACGGATTGAACATATCGAAGAAGAAAAAAAAGCGCTGCAGAACGACATTAAAGAAATTTATGAAGAAGCCAAATCGGCTAATTTTGATGTCAAGGCCATTAAACAGCTGCTGAAAATCCGAAAAATGGACGATCAGGAACGCCAGGAAGAAGAGTTCGTTCTGGACGTTTATAAAAGAGCGCTGGGGTTGGATTAAGTTAAAAAGAGCGCCGAAAGGCGCTCTTCTTTTGTATCCTGAAAATCGCTTATAGCGGCGAATAAAAAATTCTTTTGCCGTAACAAAAGTCAGTCTGCCGGACCGGCAATCGCAAATCAGCCGGAATATAAAAACCCCCGCGTGAAACGCGGGGGCTCTTTTTTAACCGTTACGGCGCCGGACAGTCCGCGACGCTGTTTTCTGAACTTTGCTTTTTTTAGTTTTGGCCAGTTTTTTGGCTTTGCTTTTTGACGGCCCCTGATAAGCCAGTTTTCTGTCTTCCGGCAAAGGTTCCGCTTTGGCATAAGCAACTTCGCCCGAAATGTTCTGGCGCATTCTGTCGCGTTCGGCATAAAAGCGGGCCAGTTCTTCTCCCGCCAGCTTGCGCTGAGCCGTAATCCGTTGTGTCAGCGGATTGATTTTCTTGCCGTTTTTAATCAATTCCCAGTGCAGGTGAGGACCCGTTGAACGTCCCGTATTTCCGACATACCCGATAATGTCGCCGGCTTTGACTTTTCTGCCGACGCGGGTTTTTTCATGGAATCGGCTCATATGCGCGTAGGCCGTCGAATATTCCGAATTGTGCTTAATCTGGATATACATGCCGTAAGACCCTTTGCGCTTGGCCTGCGTGATCGTTCCTTCGCCGGGGGCGCGAATCGGCGTGCCGATCGGTGCGCCGAAATCTGTTCCCCAGTGCATGATCGTATATCCCAGAATCGGGTGTTTGCGCTGGCCGAATTTAGACGTTTGGCGCGGTTTTTTCAACGGGTGCATCGTAAACAGCTTGCGCGCGATTTTTCCCGTTTCGTCGTAATAGTCTTCCTGGTTTTGCGAATCCTTATATAAATAGCGTTCGTGTTTTTTGGAACGCAGATTGATTTCGGCATATAATAAGGAACCGTTTCCGGTCGGGTGTCCTTCTTTGTTGTATTCTTTTTGAAAAACGGCAGTGAACGTATCGCCTGCGCGCAAATCGCGCGAAAAATCGACAGGACCGTCAAAGGCCCAGATAATCTGCTGGATTACATTTGTCGGAATACCGGATTCGCGCGCGTTGTTGATAAAAGCGCCGTCAATGGTTCCTTGGGCATATTCGGTTTTCAGATCGACTTCCGGTTCAACCATGCTGGCTTCAAAAAAATCGGCTTCGCTTCTGGCCGCCGTGTAACGGTTGCCGCGTCTGTCTTCTACCGTGACCAGCAGCAGCGACTGTTCGTCCGCGCCGGCGTTCATTTTTCCGATTTCAACTTTGTCGCCGACCTGAATTTTTTTAAGATCCAAAACGTCGGATAAAGCTTCGCCGACCAGATAGATTTCCCGATTCGTTAATCCGCCCTGTTTTAAAA
>JAJXEL010000108.1:5418-7263 GCA_021639925.1 Alphaproteobacteria bacterium
GTTTTAAAACGACGGATAAGTTTTGACGCGGTTTGATCGTAAACGATTCCAGCGTATCGGGCTGTAAAGGAGCCGCCTGTTCGGATTCGGGTTCTGTTTCCGTTTCCGCCAGCAAAGCCGCAGGTTTATTTTGTTCCAGCGGCAGATCAATTTCGGCAACGGGGGTCAGCGTCTGCGTTTCCGCGGCGCGTTCCCGGATTAAAGCGGCCGTCGCTTCGTCCGAAGAATTATGGGCGGAAGAATATTTCAACGTGCCAAGAACAGATCCCGCGCCAATAACCGTTCCCGCCAAAAAAATCTGAAAAGAATGAATTTTCGACCGGCCCGGTTTTTTTGATGAAAAAGATGTTTCCATGTCGTCAGCGACAATATCAGCCGCATTTTCGCCGATTTTGCCGATCAGCGTCCGGGTTGAACGAAGCAGCCGTTTTAAACGGCCTGACCGGTTAGGATCGCTGTTCGCGGAAGAATCTGTTCGCATGTTCATTATTTCAGCCTTTTTTCCTTTTTTTTCACACATCTTTTATAAATAACGCCGAAAAAGCTAAAAGATGTTTAAAATTTAAACGCATTTTATGCCAGTTTGTATTTCAGGTCATATAAAGCGATTGCCGCGGCGTTGGATACGTTTAAACTTTCCACCCGCCGGGAAATCGGCAGTTTGACCATAAAATCGCAATTCTGCGCGGTCAGCCGCCGCAGTCCGTATCCTTCCGATCCCATAACCAGCGCTACCTTTCGGGGCAGCGCGGCG
This sequence comes from Alphaproteobacteria bacterium, assembly GCA_021639925.1. Classification (GTDB taxonomy): domain Bacteria; phylum Pseudomonadota; class Alphaproteobacteria; order CAAGCB01; family CAG-977; genus UBA11549. Next base: position 6,173 of record JAJXEL010000108.1, read on the forward strand.
TCCCGTAAAGTCTTTTCCGCCGCGCCGTCCATGCCGACGCACCAATAGCCGTTGTCCTTTAATGTCTGCATCGTCCGCGCCAGGTTAGGCACGAAAATCAAGGGGACCAGCTCCAGCGCTCCGCTGGCCGACTTGGCCAGGGCTCCGGTCGCCTCGGGGGCGTTTCGCTGCGTGACGATGACGGCGTCGGCGTCAAAAGCCGCCGCCGAACGCAGCACCGCGCCGACATTATGCGGATCCGTTACCTGGTCCAATATGACGACGACGGAAGTATTTTTGGAAACCAGATCCGTTTCATACATGTCGGGCAGGGGCGAAACATATGCCGCAATGCCCTGATGAACGGCGCCTTTGGGCAGGATTTGTTCAAAATCCGCCCGGTCCGCCGGTTCGTATTCGACGCTTTCGGGAATCAGATTCCGCGGTAATTCCCGCGCCGTTTCTTTGCTCAACAGCAATCTGTAAATTTTACGCCGGGGATTTTGCAACGCCGCCGCGACAGCGTGATAACCGTACAGCCAGACGCCGTTTTGTCCGTCTTTGCCCGGTGTTTTCTGCCGGCGCGGCGCATCTTTAAAAGCGGCTTTTTTCTGACGTGCGGACACGGGGACAATTCTCCTTGGATATAACCCTACTAAAGACGAGTTTTACCACATTTTTTTAAAAGAAAAAGAGATATTTGATTTTTTGTGTTGACAAAACGGTTTAAAATCCACTATTTCAGGTACGTTGCATTTTGCAACACAATTTGGTCGGATGGGTGGCCGAGTGGTTAATGGCAGCAGACTGTAAATCTGCCCGCGTGAGCGTACGCTAGTTCGAATCTAGCCCCATCCACCATTTTGCGGGTGTAGCTCAATGGTAGAGCAGAAGCCTTCCAAGCTTACTACGTGGGTTCGATTCCCATCACCCGCTCCAATAAATGGTTTTTCCTCTGCGGAAAAACTGGTTATGCAAGCCAAAAGGCTTGGTCTAGAGGTTTCAGCCGCCGCTTTGGGGGCTTTTTTGTATAAATGATCTTATAGTCAGGAATCAGGAAATGGCAAAAGAGAAGTTTGAGAGGAATAAGCCGCATTGCAATATCGGCACGA
>JAJXEL010000109.1 GCA_021639925.1 Alphaproteobacteria bacterium
GTCGTTTTGTCCGTGCAAAAACAGCGTTCCTATTTTAACTTTCATGTCAGTATGCACATTAAATTCAAGATTTACGGCGGACAATTCGGGCGTGTGCATTGTAAAGCGCAATTTTTGCCGGCCCTTGACGGAAAACGTTGTTAAATAAACGGGATCGTCTGTTTCTGCGGGGACATAGGAAATCCGCGTTTTGATCAGCGAAGGGGCTGAAACTGTTATTTCGGCCCGAACGGACGGCCGGAAGTAAACCGGAACCGTTAAAACCAGGACGGCTGCAATACAAAGAAAGTAAAAAAGTAATTTCTTCATCAGATATGTTTTTCTGTTAAACCGATTTCAGCATATCAGGTGTTGATTTGTTTTAAAAATTTTTTATACGGAAAAGCAGTTAAAAAACCCCGCGGACAGGCGGGGTTTCGATTGTTTAAGCCGTATGTTTTTTTATTTTCGCCGTTAAATACAGCAAATACAAAACGCCGATTCCCATAACCAGGACGGCTCCGTTCTGGGTAGACATGACGTCGGAGGCATATCCCATGACCAGCGGAAAAACCGTCCCGCCGACCAGCCCCATGATCATCAGGCCGGAAACTTCGTTTTTCTTTTCGGGCAGGTGCAGCAGCGCTTGTGCGAAAATAATTGAAAATACGTTTGAATTGCCAAATCCGACCATGGCTATGCCGGCAGTTAAAGCGTTTTTGTCCGAACAGAAAAACAGCATGCCCATCGCGGCGGCCATCAGGACGACGCTGAACAGGAAAAAGGCCTTGCTGCTGATTTTCGCCAGAATAAAGCTGCCGGTCAGACAGCCGATCGTTCTGAACAGAAAATAAACGCTGGTCGCGTAGCCGGCCTGTTCCAAAGTCAAACCGATTTTTTCCATTAATATTTTCGGGGCGGAAACGTTTGTTCCCACATCAATACCGACATGGCACATAATACCGATAAAACACAGGACGATGACGGGGTCTTTCAATAAAACGAAGCAGTCGTAAAAAGTGGAAGCTTTGCCGCTGACTTCTTCTTCCCGGATATTGTCTTTATACAACAGCAGGACGGCAATGAACGCTTCCGCGGCGAAAACGGGAAACAACAGCTGCCATTTGCCGTAATGCAGCGCGCCCCAGGCGGCTAAGATCGGCGCGGTAAAAGAAGCGATTGCTTTGATAAACTGTCCGAAAGTCAGCGCGCTGGACAGTTTGTCCGATTTGATCAGATTGGAAATCAAAGGGTTAAGCGACACCTGCATGATCGTATTGCCGATACCCAGCAGGCAAAAGGAAATAACCATTACGGGCAGGTTATAAAAAAAGGTCGGCAAAAGCAGGGCTGCCAGAGTAACGGCCAGACTGATTATAACCGTTTTCCGCCGGCCGATTTTGTTCATTATCATGCCGGTGGGGACGGAGGCGACCAGAAACCAGAAAAAAACCATGGAAGGAAACATGTTGGCCCATGTATCCGACAGGGTAAAGTCTTTTTTGACATAATTCGTGGCAATGCCGACCAAATCGACAAAGCCCATGGCAAAGAAAGCCAGCATAACGGGGATTAATTTTAAAAACAGGGCTTTTTCCGTATTTTTTTCAGTCATGCGTTATCTCCTTTTCATAAATGGGCCAGGCGCCTGATTTCGTTGAAACGAAAGCGGCGGTTTTAACGGCTGCCGCGTGGGCTTCGCGCAGCGATTTCCCCGTCAGAATATTATATACGAATGCCCCTGAAAAAGAATCGCCCGCGCCGACGGTATCCGCAACGTTGACTTTCGGTGTGGGCAGATAGGATTCTTCGTTTTCAGTGTAAATAACGCTGTATTTTTCGCCGGCTGTGAAAATCATGTATTTTAAATGGAATTGCCTGATAAATTCCCGGCAGACTTCGGCTTCGCCGCCGTCAATGCCGAACAGGCGTTTTAAGACAATAATTTCTTCGTCATTGATTTTAAAAACATTCGCTTTGGACAACAGCTCTTCTATTAAATGCCGCGAATAGTAATTGCCGCGCAGGTTAACGTCAAAAAAACGCAAGGCCTGGTCCGGAGCATGCGCCAGCAGCGTTTCAACGGCGGATTTGGTCTCTGTCCCGCGCAAAGCCAGCGTGCCGAAACAAACGGCGTCGGCCCGTTCAACCAGGCGAATGGCTTCGTCCGTCGCCCGCAGATGATCCCAGGCAACGTTTTCCACAATTTCATAAGCGGGAATACCGTTATTTAATGTGACCTTGACGTGTCCGGTCGGATAATCGTTGCGGGTCAGGCAATAACGAATACCGCTTTTTTTCAGTTCGTCTACGATTTCATCGCCCAGGGCATCGTTGCCTACGGCGCTGATAGCGTATCCTTCGGCTCCCAACTGTGTCGCATGGTATACAAAATTAATCGGTGCGCCGCCGGCTCTTTTCCCGGCGGGAAGCATATCCCACAACAATTCGCCGATCCCGATGATAACCGGTTTGTCAGTTTTTTTCATGTTGACCTCGTTTAAATTCAATATGTCGAATATTGTAGCATTAAAAAAAAGCGTTTTTCCAGTAAAGATTGCATAAAAAAATATAATTTAAATTTTCGGCAAATAAATTACTGGGAACGGGGCCGTACTATTGAAATTCAATGCCGGAAAATGTCTGTTTTGTTTGTTTTCGCGTTTGAAATCATTTAAAATGCCGGTAAGTTCTTTTTGAATAAAAATAAATAAAATAAAAAACAAAAAGGCGGGCAAATGCGGCAATGAATATTATAATTAACAAAAAAATCCGAAAATTCTGGAGACGGAAGATTTTTTCAGATTTGAAGAAAGATAAAAGGGACGGCTGTGACGCCGTAAAGAAAAAGCCGTTGAAAATCAACGGCTTGGAAGTGGCTGGGGAACCTGGACTCGAACCAAGACTAACGGAGTCAGAGTCCGCTGTTCTACCATTAAACTATTCCCCAATGAATAATTTATGACTTATATAACCCTTCGCGTTTTTTTTGACAAGAGTTTTTTTGAATTTTTTTCTTATGCGATCAGGCCGTGTACGCCGTCTATGATAAACTGTGACGCCATTGCGCCCAGAATTATGCCCAGCAGTTTTGATATGACCGTGTTGATCGTCTGGCCGAACAGGCGGGCAAAGTGATTCGATAATCTGAACAGAAAATAGGTAATCAGGCTGACCGCGATCAAAGACCCGATGACATAAGCCTGCTGGCTTAGATCGCCGTGTCTTTCCGACATCAAAAGTATGATCGAAGCAATTGATCCCGGGCCGGCGATTAAAGGAACGGCCAGCGGAAAAACGGATACGTCGTTTTCATAGGGGTGATCAGAGGCTTCTTCCGCGGCTTTTTCCTTTTGTTCGTCAATAAAAATCATTTGCAGGGCGACAATGAACAGCATGATGCCCCCCGCGATACGAAACGCCGGAATCGATATCCCCAGCAGATTAAGAAACGCTTCTCCGGCATAAGCGAAAAAAAACATTACCGAAAAGCCGATTAAAACTGACCGCTTGGCCATTAACAGCCGGTATCCCGGACGCGGGCTTTCCGTCAGGCTCATAAAAATCGGCATGTTGCCGATCGGATCCATCGTGACAAACAGCATCGTGAAAGACGGAAGAAACAAGTCAAGAAACGCTGTCATGATTAAGATCCTTTTTCTATACTTTTTAATAGGATAGCATAAATAAAATGAAAAATAAAAGAGGAGAAAAAAGATTTTGTTTAATCGGACGGCCGTTTCATATATGTTATTGCCAGTTGTTTATTGAGTGAAGGTTTTAAATGACGGATTTATCTCATATTCGCAATTTTTCCATTGTGGCTCATATTGACCATGGCAAATCGACTTTGGCAGACCGGCTGATCCAAAGATGCGGCGGGCTGACCGAACGCGAAATGCGCGATCAGATATTGGATTCCATGGATCTGGAACGCGAACGCGGGATTACGATTAAAGCGCAGACTGTCCGGCTGAACTATAAGGCAAAAGACGGGCGGGAATATCAGCTGAATCTGATCGACACGCCGGGGCACGTCGATTTTACTTATGAAGTCAGCCGGTCTTTGGCGGCCTGCGAAGGGTCTTTGCTGGTTGTTGATGCTTCGCAGGGGGTGGAAGCGCAGACTTTGGCGAATGTTTACAAAGCCTTGGACGCGAATCATGAATTGGTCACCGTTATCAACAAAATTGATCTGCCGGCGGCGCACCCTGAAAAAGTCAAAGAACAAATTGAAGACGTGATCGGCATTGATACGTCAAATGCGATTGAAACTTCTGCCAAAACGGGCGTCGGCATTGACGAAGTGTTGGAAAGCATTGTTACGCAGCTGCCCGCGCCGCAAGGCGATGCGGAAGCTCCGTTGAAAGCCATGCTGGTTGATTCCTGGTATGATCCGTATCTGGGGGTCATTATTTTGGTCAGACTTAAAGACGGCGTTTTAAAAAAGGGCATTAAAATCCGAATGATGGCGAACGGGACAACGCATGAAGTTGAACGTGTCGGCATTTTTACTCCTAAAATGAAAGACATCACGCAGCTGACCGCCGGAGAGCTGGGATTTATCACTGCGGGCATCAAAACGGTCGGCGATACAAAAGTCGGCGATACGATTACGGATGACAAACGTCCTGCGGCAGAACCTTTACCCGGATTTAAGCCCAGCGTGCCGGTTGTGTTTTGTTCCATGTTTCCGCTGGATACCAGTTATTATGAAAATTTGCGCGATGCTTTGGGCAAGTTGCAGTTAAATGACGCCAGTTTCGAATTTACGCCGGAAAAATCGGCGGCGTTGGGGCAGGGGTTCAGATGCGGTTTCCTGGGGCTGTTGCATATGGAAATCATTGAAGAACGTCTGGAACGCGAATTTGACCTGGATCTGATTACAACAGCGCCCAGCGTCGTTTATAAAATGCATATGACGGACGGGACGTTAAAAGAATTGCATAACCCGGCGGATTTTCCCGAACTGACAAAAATTGCGTCAATAGAAGAACCGTGGGTCAAAGCGTCTATTTTAGTGCCTGACGAATATCTCGGTTCGGTTTTGCAATTATGTACGGAACGCCGCGGCGTGCAAAAAGATCTGACTTATGTCGGGTCGCGGGCAATGTTAGTTTACGATCTGCCTTTAAATGAAATCGTGTTTGATTTTTATGACCGTTTAAAGTCAATTACGCGCGGTTATGCCAGTTTTGATTACGAAGTCGTCGGATATCAGACGGGAGATCTGGTCAAAGTGACGATTTTGGTCAACGGGGAAACGGTTGACGCTTTGTCGTTTTTGGCGCACCGGTCTGATGCGGAACGCCGCGGCCGCCAGATTTGCGAACGGTTGAAGGTTTTAATCCCGCGTCATCAGTTCAAAATCCCCATTCAGGCGGCGATCGGCGGAAAGATTATTGCGCGCGAAGATATCGCGGCTTTTCGCAAAGACGTTACGTCAAAATGTTACGGCGGCGATATTACCAGAAAGCGCAAATTGTTGGAAAAGCAAAAAGAAGGCAAGAAAAAAATGCGGCAGTTCGGTAAAGTCGAAATTCCGCAGTCAGCCTTTATTTCCGCATTGAGAATCGGGGACGAATAAAAAAGCTTGACTTAAAGCTAACTTTAAACGCTAACCTTTGAAAAAAAGGAGCGTGAAGTATGAAAAAAATCAAATTAAACAACGGTGTTGAAATGCCCTTGCAGGGATTCGGTGTTTTCCAGATAACGGATATGGCCGAATGTGAGCGGGTTGTTTTGCAGGCTTTGGAAGTCGGTTACAGGTTAATAGATACGGCCAGCAGTTACAAAAACGAAGAGTTTGTCGGAAAAGCTGTCAAAAATTCGGGGATTCCTCGGGAAGAGTTGTTCATTACTTCTAAAGCTTATATTCAGGAAATGGGGTATGAAAGAACGAAAAAGGCTTTTGAAAATACATTAAAAAAGCTGGGAACGGATTATTTGGATCTATATTTAATTCATATGCCGTTCGGGGATTATTACGGGTCTTGGCGCGCTATGGAAGAGTTATATGCGGCAGGGTGGATCAGAGCGGTCGGAGTCAGCAATTTTTATGCGTCAAGATTGGTGGACCTGTGTTACAATGTCGATGTGCTGCCGGCCGTCAATCAGATTGAATGTCACCCTTTATATCAGCGGGCAGATGAAATTGAAATTATGCGCGGGTACGGTATTTGTCCTCAGGCTTGGGCCCCTTTTGCAGAAGGGTTGAAAAATATGTTTTCAAATCCGGTGTTGTTAAAGATTGCCGAAAATCATGGTAAAACGGCGGCACAGGTTATTTTGCGGTGGAATTTGCAGCGCGGCGTCGCCGTTATTCCAAAAAGCGTCCGCCGGGACAGAATGGAAGAAAACGCGGATATTTGGGATTTTGAATTAAAAAAGGAAGAAATGGAACAAATCGGATTATTGGATACCGGTTGTGCGGCAATGCTGGATCCTTTGCTGCCCCGCGAAGTCAGGCGGGTATACGATTATTTAAATAATCCGGTTCTGACCAGTTTGGAATAAAAATGTTACTTGGCCGAAAAGGAAGTTTTGTATTTCTTTTTACGACACAGAAAAATCAGAATAAGCCCTGTCAGGCCGACACTGGCCCACGCCGGCCAAAGCAGCAGCCGGCCGGTAAGCGTATCTGCTGTTTGCGGAGAGATACCGGTAATAATCGTCAGAACGTCGGAAGTGGCAAGGCTGACATATTCGCCTGTGCTGAGGGCGGCGACGGCTTCGGCTGAAGCGGTGAACACAGCCAGTAGAAGAAAAGTCCATCCGAAAAGACGTCCCAGGAACATAGTTAACCTTCTGTTTGTTTTTTTCTTTGTTCAGGATAATAAAGAATATTTTTAAAAAAGATTAAAAATACAAGGAAAAAATAGATGGCAGGAAGAAAAATTAAAAAAAATGTTGTTTTTTGACAGTGAATGGGGTATTTGTACCCCTATCCGAGTTTAAGGAGAGATGTCCGAGAGGCCGAAGGAGCTTGATTGGAAATCAAGTATAGGTGTCAAAGCCTATCAAGGGTTCGAATCCCTTTCTCTCCGCCATAAAGAAGCGCCTGAGGGCGCTTTTTTTGTGGCGGAGAGAAAGAGGAGAGGGCCCTTGATAAGAAGGGTTCGGTCACCGGAGGTGACGACGCGCAGGGTGATTTTTTTAATTTTTGTTTTTTTGTTGTATGACATATCC
>JAJXEL010000110.1:0-6099 GCA_021639925.1 Alphaproteobacteria bacterium
GCACAAAAAATGCCGTTTCCTTAAAAAAGAAAACGGCATTTTCCGGTTTATTTTCAGACCAAACGTCAATCTGCCAAAGATTTTGACACCAGTTCATAAACGTTTTTGCTCAGTCCCTTTTTATTCAGGACTTTTTGCAACGCGGCTTTCATCATTTCCTGACGTTTTTCGTCAAAACGTTTCCAGCGCACCATCGGGCGCACCATATGGCAGGCCATCTGCGGATTGAATTCATCAACCTTAACGGCCATTTCCGCCGCCAAAGCGTACCCCGACCCGTCCGCTTTGTGAAATTCCGGCTGGTTATAGGCAAAACCGCCCATGACGGAACGCAGTTTGTTCGGATTCGTCATTTCAAACGCCGGGTGTTCCATTAACCGGCGCACGACCGAAACCGCGTCGGGACGGTCGGCGCAAGCACAGGAAAACAGCCATTTATTGATAACGCCGTCATCATTTTTGTTCTGCCGGTAAAAATCTTCCAGAATTTCATCGCGTTTCGGGTCTTTGGAATTGGAACAAATGTTCATTGCCGCCAGTTTGTCGGACATATTGTCCGCGGTAAAATACTGATGCTGAACCATCTGGTCGATTTCTTCAATTTCCAGATTGCCTAAAAACGACAAAGCCATGTTTTTCAAAGAACGTTTCGCCGCGTCCGCCGTCGTAAACCGGTACGGCCGACCGCTGGTGTCGTTTTCGTGATAAACCGATAACAGTTCCTGCTTATACCGCGTTGCCAGCGCTTTTTTCATCAGCGCGCGCACGACGTGGATCGCGTCAACGTCAACGACGTCCATTTTATCGGCCATGTAATTTTCCTGCGGCAAAGTAATTAAACGTGCGATATAGGCCGGATCCAATTCTTTATTCGTCAGATATTCGCCCCACAGCCTGACGTATTCTTCGCTGACGGCCGGTTCTTTTTCGCCGTTTTGCACGGCTTTGATCATTTCCAGCATCAACTTGACCGCATACTGCTGCGAAGCGTCCCAACGGTTGAACAGATCGGAATCATAACGCGCCTGGTGAACGCGTTCCGCGTCCGTATAGTCCATGACAAAGTTAATCGGCGCGGTAAAGTCGCGGTTGGCCGACAAAACGGGTTTTTCAGCAACGTCGACAAACGTAAACGTCTGTTCCGGTTTATCCAGAACCAGGGTGCGCGACGTTCCCTGCGGCCGGTCTTCATTTTCCAGCCGCAGCGGCATATCGCGGCCGTCTTTGCCGATCAGCCCGATTTCCAAAGGAATGACGAACGGCAGCTTTTCAGGCTGTCCCGGCGTCGGTTTTGTTTCCTGACTCAAGGTCAGAATATATTTTTTCGCCGCCGCGTCATATTCCGCCTTTGCCGTTACGACAGGCGTGCCGGCCTGCGAATACCAGCGTTTAAACTGCGTCAGATCGGCGTTATTGGCGTCTTCCTGACATTTGGCGAAATCGTCAATCGTTACCGCCTGACCGTCGTGACGCGTAAAGTAAAGCGAACAGCCTTTTAAAAAGTTTTCTTTGCCGAACAGCTTTTCATACATGCGGATCACTTCCGCGCCTTTGTCATAAACGGTCGCCGTATAGTAATTATTGATTTCCAGATACGATTCGGGACGCACCGCATGCGCCAAAGGACCGGCGTCTTCCGGGAACTGGCGGGTACGCAGGTCAAACACGTCGTTGATGCGGTTTAACGCGCGCGAATGCATGTCGCGTGAAAATTCCTGATCGCGGTAAACGGTAAATCCTTCTTTCAAAGACAGGTTAAACCAGTCGCGCGCCGTCACGCGGTCGCCCGACCAGTTATGAAAATATTCGTGTGCGATCACGCCTTCGACATGGGCGAAATCAATGTCCGTCCCGACCCGCTTGTTAACCAAAGCGCAGGACGTGTTGAAAATGTTCAGCCCTTTGTTTTCCATCGCCCCCATGTTGAAATAGGACACCGCGACGATATTAAACAGATCCAGATCATATTCCAGGCCGTAAACGTCTTCGTCCCACTTCATCGCGCGTTTTAAAGATTCCAGCGCGAAAGACGCCTGATCTTCGTATCCGTGTTCGACATAAATGCCCAGCTTGACTTCGCGGCCCGATTTGGTCGTATACGTATCATGCAAAGAAGCCAAATCTCCGCCGACAATCGCAAACAGATAGCACGGCTTTTTAAACGGATCCTGCCAGACAACCATATGCCTGCCGTTTTCCAGATCCCTTGTTTCAACCGGATTGCCGTTTGACAGCAAAACAGGATACTTCTTTTTATCGGCGATCAGCGTTGTCGTAAAACTGCTCATCACATCGGGGTGGTCCAGATAATAAGTAATGCAGCGGAATCCTTCCGGTTCGTTTTGCGTACACAGCGTTCCGTTCGAATAATACAGCCCTTCCAGACGGGTATTGGCCTTCGGGTGAATTTCCGTGCCGATTTCCAGCGTAAACTTTTCCGGAGGGTTAAAAATACTCAGCGTCTTATCCGTAACGGCGTATTCGTCGTCCGCCATTTCCCGGCCGTCGATTTTGATGTATTTAAACGTTAAATGATTACCGTCCAAAACCAAAGGGCGAATGCCGGCCAAACGATCGTAATCGCTTGAAATTTCAAGCGTCGACGTTACCTGCGTATCGTCTTCGTCCAAATCAAAAACCAGATTGACCGAATCGATTTTAAAATCCGGTTTTTTATAATCTTTCAGGTACTTCATCTTAGGCTTTTCAGCCGTTTTCGCTTCAAACATACTCTACCTCTTACACTAAGCATTTTTCTTTATTACTTAGCGCTTTTTTTTGCTAAATCAAGGAAAATAAAAGTTTATTTCAAACGGACGGTCCGGCAGAAATACGGTTCTTCCCCGTAACGGTTTTTGCCGATTGATCCTTTGGCAAAGCACAGATACAGGCAGAATATGACGGCCAGCGCCAGAAAAGCGATCAGGATATATATTGCCGTTGTTCCGATAAACGCCGGGGTCCAGATACGCAGCTGAAGCGCGGTAATAACAAAGCCGAGCGCTATTGTAAAAACCAGCCAGAACGCGGAGCTGCCCGAATCATGGAACCGTTTGATAAGAACGGCAAAGCAGGTATACGTCACGACATAACCGCCGATCGCAAAGAAAGAAGGATACCCTGACCAAGCGGCGCAGACGGCGGGAAAAGGCAAAAGCAGCATGGCGCCTGCCAAAAAAATAATCAGCTGGTCGCGCGAAATGCGGCCGCGGAAAGAAAACAAAAACCAAAACAGCCAGTCAAGCTTTGCCCGCAGCGGCGTTGACAAGACATAAATTTCCGCGGCGGCGTTTTCTTTGATTTCAAAATCGACGCGCGTCCCTTCCAAAGGCATACCGCCGCGGCAGGACTGAGTTTTAAAATCATAACGCGCGCCGTCGTCGCCCCTGATAACGCCCGAATCGGATTTCAAATCAATTTCCAAAACAATCCCCTGCATGGTATCCTCGCTAAAAATAACAGTTGCTTTTTTTTAAATTTCCCTGCCTTAATTTTGACAGAAAGGCATTTTTTATGACTGTAACCGAAAAGCTTGCAAAATGGTATGAAAAAAACGGCCGCGACCTGCCCTGGAGCGTCAAAGGCGGCGCGCATGAAAATCCCTATGAAGTCTGGATATCGGAAATTATGCTGCAACAAACGACGGTAAAAACCGTCAAGCCCTATTTCGAGCGTTTTTTAAAACGCTTTCCGGACGTACGGGCTTTGGCCGGAGCGCCCGTGGAAGACGTTCTGCTGCTCTGGCAGGGGCTGGGGTATTACACGCGCGCCAGAAAACTGCACGAATGCGCCAAAGTCTTGGTTGAACAATACGGCGGAAAATTTCCCGCGGACAGACAAAAGCTTTTAAAACTGCCGGGAATCGGCCCCTATACGTCGGCCGCGATCGCCGCGTTCGGATTTAATCTGCCCGAAGCCGTCGTTGACGGCAACGTCATACGCGTTCTGACCCGGCTGAAAGGCTGGGAACAACCTGTTGCGTCCATAACAGATCAGATCAACGCCTTTGCCGCAGAACTGACAAATGCGTCCGTCTGCCCTGCCGACCACGCGTCCGCCATGATGGATCTGGGCGCGGGCGTTTGCACGCCGCGTTCGCCGTTGTGCGCTTTCTGCCCGCTAAACGAAGACTGCGCTGCGTATAAAAAAGGGTTGACGGAAACGATTCCGAATATTGTCAAACTGCAAAAAAACATCAAAAAAGGATATGTGTTCTGGATTGAAAACAAATCCGGCGAAGTATTGATCCGCAAACGCAGCGAAAAAGGGCTGTTGTCCGGCCTGACCGAACTGCCGTGGAACACGGACGAATCGCTGCCGTTTCCGGCTGATTGGGAAATCACGAAAAAAACCGTCAAACACGTGTTTACGCATTTTGACCTGACTTTGACAATCGTCAAAGCGCGGCTCGATTCTCCGCCCGCCGGCAGCGACGGCTTTTTCGTCGCGCCGAAGGATTTTAAAAATTACCCGTTTTCAACACTGATGCGGAAAGTTATCAGAAAAGTTTTTTCCAAATAAAAAAATGTTTGACAGCTCAATCTTTTCCGATTATGGTTTAAAAAAGTTTGAAAGGACAAACAATCATGTCTGAAAAATACGCGTCAGTGCAGGAAGCCGTCAAATATATGGAAAACGCCTATGACCGCGGCGGGAAATACCTGGTTGACGGACGTCCCAGATACACGGCCCATGCCGTCAGAATGGAAGACGAAACCGGTTTAAAAGGAATCGCCGGACGGTATAAATTCATCGGCGGGCAGGAACCGGCTTTCGCCGAATACGGATACCGCAAACGGTTTTTGAAATATTCGATCGCCGCTTCCTTTTTAAAATCCGACGATCCGATTGCTCGCCAGGCCGGCGAAACGTTAAAAGATCAGCTGCCCGGTGCGTTAAAAGAATTAAACCATGAAATTGACGAATTGACAAAACTCAATCCCGAATTAAAAGGATTAAACAACAACAAAAACAATCTGGTCGAAACGTACCGGACGCTGATCGGCATCACGTCGCAGTATAATGTGGACGACATTAACGCTTATCTGCACAACATGCGTACGGGGGCCAAAAACTTTGCCGTTCTGGACAGGGCGGAAAAAATCAAAAAAGCAACGGGAATCCGCTTCGGCTGGCAGCCGTCCGCCAAAACGATGGACAAGATTGAACAGCAGCTGGCCGTCCGTCAGGTTGCTTTACAAAAGGCAAAATCACGCTGATTAAACTTCCTCCAAGAAGTATGACGGGAAAAAGACCGGCTTCACTCCCCGGTCTTTTTTCTTTGCAAATAATGTTTTTTTTCCCGGATTGTTTTTATATACTGACGGCATTGCCCGTCTTCAGATTTAAGGATCCGATTTGACACCCCTGATTTCAACAGCAACGCAAAGAAACTGGAAAAAACTGAACGTTCGTTCCGCGCAAAACAAATTGACGAAACGGGCGAACAAGCGCTGTTCCACAAAAAAAATTATTCCGTCCGAATATTTTTCGGATCTGAAAAACATACCTGTTTTGGAACAATTCGTCCGGCTGGTCGAACAAAAACAGTATCCTTTTAACAAAATACTGTTTTCCGCCGGAGTAAAATTACTGCGGCGGGAAGGACTGATCGGCGAAGCGCTGCTGCCTGTCAAAGAAAACGTAAAAACCTTCTTAAACGATTATCCTTTGGAACCGGTCGCAGAAATACTCGATTTTCCTTTTCCCGAAAACGAAAACGACCTTTTGGGGCTGATTTACCAATGTTTGCGCAGCGAAGGCGAAAAAAACACGACAGGCGCCTATTATACGCCGACAAACGTCGTTTCGCAGATGGCCGCTGGATTTAACGGCGCGAAAGACAACCTGATTCTGGATCCCTGCTGCGGCAGCGGCGCTTTTTTAACCGGATTTAAAGATCATGATCCGTCCTGTCTGTTCGGCGTCGATATAGATCCGCTGGCCGTTATGATTGCCAAAATCAATATGATCCTGCGTTTCAAAGACCGGGATTTCATACCGCGGATTTTTTGTTTTGATTTTTTAAACGACAGCCCTCTTTTGGCCGGCGAAGACGAACGTTTTATAAAAACGCGGCGTTTTGACTTGGTTATTACC
>JAJXEL010000110.1:6109-7148 GCA_021639925.1 Alphaproteobacteria bacterium
GTTATTACCAATCCGCCGTGGGGCGCCGCAGCAGGAAAAGACAGCGACAGTTTTTCCGATTTTCTAAAGAAAAGCTTCCGCCTGTTGTCGCCGGGCGGACGGCTGAAGTTTTTGCTGCCGGCTGCCTTTTTAAATATCAAAACGCACCGCAGTATCCGGGAATTTCTGATCAACAATTACCGCGTTGAAAAAATAACCGTCTACCCGGCGGGGTTTACAGGCGTCGTTACGCCTTATATCAGCCTGGACGCGTCTTGCAAACCGCCGGCGGAATCTTATCTGGTTCAATCGGATAAAAAAACATACCCGTCTTCCCTTCATGCCGTCAAAAACAGCGAAAACAAAGTTTTCAGCCTGTTGACGCAACGCGATGAACAAATTTTAGAAAAAACCGCCGCTCTGAAAGCTTTCAGCCTGGATCAAAGCGTATGGGGACTGGGGATTGTCACGGGGGACAATAAAAATAAATTGCGCGACGTCTGCGAAACGGGCGCCGAACCGATTTATACCGGAAAGGAAATCCGGCCTTATTTTTTGACCCCCGCGAAAAAATTTCTGCATTATGACCGCGCGCGGCTGCAGCAAACGGCTAAAGACGAAATTTACAGAGCGCCGGAAAAACTGGTTTATAAATTTATTTCCGACAAACCCGTTTTCGCTTATGACGACACGGGCGCTTTGTTTTTAAACAGCGCGAACATCTTGATTCCGAACATTCCCGGCATGTCTATCAAAACGGTTTTGGGATTTTTAAACTCGGAACTGTTTCAATTCGTTTATATGAAATCTTTCGGCGACGTTAAAATTCTGAAAGGCAATCTGACACAGCTGCCTTTTCCCCGCATCTCGCCCGAAACGAACGCGTTTTTAGAAACAGAAGTAAACGGGCTGATCCGCGGCAGGCAGACATATTCTCGGACACTGCAGGATTTTATTTATGATTTTTATAAAATCGTTCCTGCGGAACGCCGTTATGTCCAATAGGTTTTAAATAAAACGCCCCGGCATAAAAACAGACGGTTTTAAACCGTTTTCAAAC
>JAJXEL010000243.1 GCA_021639925.1 Alphaproteobacteria bacterium
GTGGACGAAGCTTTTGAAAACCCGCGCGAAGCGGTCAAAAACGCCGATATCGTTTTCGTCTGCACACCCGTCGGGGCAATCGCGGAAACGATCGGCGGATTTATGACGGCTTTAAAGCCGGGGGCGGTTGTAACGGACGTCGGTTCCGTTAAGGAAGAAATTATTAAACAAACCCTGCCTTTGCTGCGCTCGGATATTCATTTTGTTCCGGCGCACCCGGTTGCCGGTACGGAAAAATCGGGACCGGAAAACGGTTTCGCCGAACTGTTTGAAGGACGCTGGTGCATTTTGACGCCTTTGGCGCAAACGGATCGACCGGCCGTGTCCGCCGTCCGCGCCGTCTGGGAATCCGCGGGCATGAAGGTGGAGGAAATGTCCGCCGCGCGTCATGACAAAGTCATGGCGCTGATGTCGCATCTGCCGCATTTGATTGCTTATACGATTGTGGGAACGGCGGCCGATCTGGAAACGGAAACGCGCGAAGACGTCATAAAATACGCTGCCGGCGGTTTTCGTGATTTTACCCGGATTGCCGGATCCGATCCCGTGATGTGGCGCGATATTTTTTTAAACAATACCGAAGCGGTGCTCGATTGCCTGCAGCGTTTTTCCGAAGACCTGACCCTTTTGCAAAAAGCGATCCGGCAAAAGGACGGCGCCGCTTTGCAGGATTGGTTCGCGCGTACGCGCGCCATTCGCCGCGAAGTCATTGACGCGCGTCAGGAACGTCCCGAAAACGAAAAATTATTGTTGCAGAATAAAGGATAAAGAAATGACAAAAGTAACATATCAGGGGGTTATCGGCTGTTTTTCGTCAATGACGTGCGAACATTGTTTTCCCGACGCGATTCACCGCAGCTGCCTGTCGTTCGGCGACGCGATGCAGTCGGTTGTCAACGGGGAAGCCGATATTGCCGTCATTCCCGTAGAAAATTCAACGGCCGGCCGCGTAACGGAGGTCTACGGCATATTGCCGGAAGCTTCTTTATCCATTATCGGGGAATATTTTTTGCCGATTCATCACTGTCTGATGATGCCGACGAAATTTGTCCGCGGTCTGCCGCCGCAGAATGTGACGGAAGAAGAACTGCTGGAATGGAAACGTTCGGCGCCGACGGCCGAAGAAATCAACCGCGCCGTAACGTTGATTTCCGAAGTCCGTTCCCACCCGCAGGGATTGGCGCAGTGTCAGAAGTTTTTGTTGCGCAACCTGCCGAACGCCCGTCTGCGCGAAGCCTGGGATACGGCGGGTGCGGCGCGCGATCTGGCGCAGGAAATGACGCCGAATGTCGCCGTTATCGCTCCGGCGGGGGCGGCGCGTTACGGCATGACGGTTTTAAAGGAAAATATCGAAGAC
>JAJXEL010000111.1 GCA_021639925.1 Alphaproteobacteria bacterium
TTCGTTTTGTTGGTTAGACAAAACCCGCCGGTCAGGGCGGGCGGATGTTCAAACAGAATAGTTTCGGATAATTTTACAGGACTGTTCCGTTCTTTTTAACCGATTGTTTTTAAATCGTTATTCCGCCTTTTCACTCCGTTATCTTATTCCTTTTTGTTTCCCGCGGGTAACATCTGGGTAACAAAACAAACAGCTTTTCTTTCGCGCGAAAGCCTATTCCGTTACACGCTCTCTTTTTCCGAAAGTTACCTTTAATAGAATAACAAGCGGCGGTCAGGAAAACAAGAGGGGAGTTTTACCAGTCGGTTGAAAACTATATTGGCGAGATCAGAAAAACACGAGCGTGTAGTTAGGAATAATTATGCAACTGCAATCAATCTGCTTCAATGATTTTCCGATTCGTTTTGGATTTTGTGAATTATGCGTAAGCGCAGCGCTATCAAGAATCAGTTAAAATCAATTAGGATCAATTAAAATCATAAGCAAATTTATGATTTATTTGAATATTTTTAAGAACTGGATATTCTTTTACCAGAAAGGATATTCTTTTATGGCAACACCGTTTGAAGAAATCGAAATACCGGTCAAAAAAGTCTGCACTCTGAAAGAAGCTGTTGAGTGGCTGGCTTTTGGTTGGCCGCCGACGGACGAGGAATTCAAGAACGTCTATCGCAACGCCTATCCGTATCGGAAAAACCTTGTTTCCGCGGCGAAAGACAAGCTGAAAGTGCTGATCAAAACACAAAAAGTCGGGATTACGGGGCTATATGCGTTCTTTTTCGGGGCGGATACGCTGACAATGTGGTTGTTTACGCGGTTTTTGATGAGTTTGCTTTTTGTTTATTTGGGGGTGTTTCGTCTGCTTCATCTCCGAACAAAGCCGCCCGTTCAATTCTGCGTTTACGGATGGTTAGACCAGCTACAGGCATTTCATTTTAACGGCGTTTGTCGAAAGGTTTATCATTTCAAAGGGCGTTTCTGCCATCGGTTAAGGCTGTTCGATTTCGAGTGTCCCAATCCGCAAGAGGAAGAATTTGAAGAAGGAGATATATCCGTTCCCGATTGGCAGGCCTTACGGATAAAGAGATACAAAAAGCTGTTCGGCGAGCCTGTTTCAATCGAGGATGCCCGTTATCCGGTGGTCACTTACGGCACGATGGGAAAGATAGCCGACTTTGATCTGGACTTGAAACACAATAGAGTAAAACGGCCTTTGCGCGGGTTTGCCGAAATCGAAGTCAACACGCGGGAACTGATGAGCGTCTGCCCGTCGGTCAATCCTCCGCTGTTTAAGTATGAAAGCGCGGCGGCGACAACGCAAAAACCGAAAATGCCTCAGCTGATGAACCTGATCGCCGAAGTTATAGAGGAAAACGGTTATTCCGCCGCCAACATTCCCGAAAACAAAGTCGTGGAAACCGCTCTGATCAAAAAGGCGAAAGAAACGGGCTTCGAGTTCGCTTCCGAAAACCAGATACAGGAGGCCGCGCGCCTTGCGAACGCTTGGACGAAACCGACCCTCGGCCGCAGAGGGAAAAAGATAACTTGACAAGCGGCGAGGAAAACCATATATTCTTATCAGAAAGATGGGATATATACTGCATTAAGCTTTTTTAAGCAGGATTTCGGTCTGATTGCAGTTGATCGCCCATCTATTTTTTATCTGAAATAGCCGAGCTTTTTTCCTTTGGCGTATTTTTCATCAAAATCGTCGATTTGCTTGATTTGTTTCAAAACAGCGTTCGCGTTCATATCACGAATCAGTTTGTAGATCATATTATGCATTCTTGCCGGTTCGTTTTGCGGATCCGTCACCGTTATCAAAGAACCGTAGTGAAACACTTTGTTCCGGTACATGCGGATTCTGTTGACGCGTTCGTAAATCCGCCCTGAAACAAGCGTCTCCCGTGTGCAGTCAAAAACTTCGTTCAGCAGTGTCGGATATTTGTTCCACAGCACTTTCTTATATGCGGAGGAGAACAGGTACGCCCAGAATCCGAAAGTCAGCTCCGAAATAAGATGATTCTTATTGTTCGGGTCTTTTTGCGCTTCCATCGAAATCCTTTTTCTGATTTTTTGAAAAACGTCTTCGTTTTTGCCGATCAGATAAGCGGGATTGAAAATCCAGTCTTCCCCCAAGTGTTTGGAAAATACCGCGTCGATCTTGTTGCGCAGAACGATCTCGAAATAGCTTAAAGATTGGTAGAAACTTTCCGCCAATTCCGAATTATACAAATGCGCCGCGAACGCTTCCTTGACGGTCGGTTTGGCGTATTTTGCTAGCCGCCGCGCGGAAATCAAATTTTCAATATCATTCATGGTCATAACCTTTTTCGATTATCCCAAAGAATACAATCATCGTCTCTTTATCGCAAGCCGAAACGTACTTGTCCGACGTTTGGTAAATCCGGTAAAAGCCAGATCCGAAACCGCGGAATTGCTTATAACAAAGAGGCGGGCAGGATACGGTTTTTGTCCGACGAAACCGGACCGAAAAACATACGCCCGCCTCTTTTGTGTCTCCCGATGATCTATTCTTGGCAAAGCGTATCCGCTGCCGTCGTATTTTCTGCACATTAAAATCGTTTCCGTTCAATAGGTTATCGTCCGTTTTTGGCGTGTTTCCAACGGTATTTGCACATTTGCAAAATTGCCGCGCGGGGCTTTGCGGGCTTTTCTGGAAGTGTTCCGTCATCTGACGGTCATTTTTACGAAAAGGGTGAAACCCATGGAAAAAACTTATCTGACACGCAAGGAAGCTGCCGCATATTTAAGCGAACAGCTGTCAGCGCCCGTCCGCTCGACTTCCGAACGGAGGTGAGCATGGCGAAAATAAAGATCGCCTTGCGGATCCAGCCCGAATACAAAGCGATGCTCGGCAGGTTCAAGAACCCGTCGGGCACTGCGAGGGCTTTCATCGTCGCGGGCTTGTTGAAAGCGGATTATCCGCGGGAAAAGGAAGTCGAACAGCTGACGATGCTTCGCGAGGAACTGCGCCGCGTCGGCGTCAATCTGAACCAGATCGCGAAAGCGTTCAATCAAGGCAAAACCGTTTCCGGTCTGGAAACGGAAATACACCGTCTTTCAAAAATACGGGAAAAGATCGTTCGGGTGTTGAGGTCGTATTATGGCTAGAAGAAAATACCGTTTTTTAGACGAACACATCCGCGGAATCTATCAACGGGAAAACACGCTTCCTTTCCCCGCCGCGCCGATAACGAAACAGCGCGCGTCCCTGTCCATGCCGATACCGGAAGCGGTCTTTAAGATCATCGGCTACGCGAAAAGCGCGGACAGGCTGAAAAGCATGGCGGAATATATCGCCGAAAGGTCGGAAGGTCTGCCTGAACCGGTCAAGTTGACCGACGAAACGGGACGCAAGATCACGGCGGACGAATTTATGGAACAGGCGGCGGAGTGGGACGGCGGAGAGCGCAAAAACGGACGGGTCGCGGTGCATTTTGTCGTGTCTTTCCCGAAAGCGAGCGGTATGCGGTCGGAGGACTTGGAAGCGTTCGCAACCGACTACCTGCGACCGTTTGCGGAAGCGGGCTATTCGTATGCGTTCGCGGCGCACCGCCACCAGCCGCATCGGCACGTCCACGTCGTTTTAAGACTGGACAACGGCTTGAACCGGCTGGAGTTCAACAAGCGGGAAATCGAACAGATGCGTCTGCGTCAGGTCGAGATCGCCAAGGAATACGGCGTTCGATTACAAGCGACACGTCATCAGGACAGGGACTTTTCCCTGACGCAGATGGTGATCCCGCGCCGCCACAAGACGATCGGGCAAATACGAAAACTGCACGAAAAGCGGCGTGAACACGACGAGCTCCAGCAAAGCAAAGGCAGGGAAAGATGAGTACTATATACGGTTACATTCGCGTTTCCACGGATAAACAGACGACGGAAAATCAGCGCTTCGAGATCGAACAGTATCTGAAAAACCAAAATAGGACAGTCGATGTTTGGGTAAATGAAACAGTCAGTGGCACGATCGGCTATAAAAAGCGCAAGATCGGCAGAACGCTGAAACAGCTTCGGAAAGGGGACGTTCTAATCTGTTCCGAACTGTCGCGGCTGGGGCGAACGATCTTGGACGTTTTGACGATTCTGAACTTATGCCTTGAGAAGAAAACGGAGGTTTGGACGGTCAAAGAGCGTTATCGCCTCGGCAACGACATTCAATCGCAAATGCTGGCGTTTGTTTTTTCCATGGTCGCGCAGGTGGAGCGAACACTCATTTCCCAACGCACGAAGGAGGCGTTGAACCGTTTAAAGGCGGAAGGAAAAAAGCTTGGTCGCAGAACGGGAAGCCGCAACAAAAAACACATCCTTGACGACAAAAAAGACAGGATTTTAAGAGATTTGTCAAACGGTTTGTCCGTCATTCAAACGGCAAAGAAAAACGGCATCGGCAAAAGCACTGTTTACAGATTTCTTTCCCAGCCTGACGTTCATTAGGTTGGAGTTTACTAAACCTTTCCGATAATTTCAACTTTTTAAATTTTCCGTCGATTCATATAAAGCGAATTTTTCCCGACCTGTCGAAGGTTAGATTGGGAAACATTAGAAAACGATTTCGACCCGATCTCCTCGGATTTTTTAACAACCAAAAAGAGGATTCGGGTGTCTAAAATCACTTTTATTGATTTGTTTGCCGGTATCGGAGGATTCCATTTAGCTTTTCATAAATGCGGCGCAAAATGTGTTTTTGCGTCCGAATGGGACGAATTCGCAAGAAAAACATACGAATGTAATTTTAAGAAGATTTCTCCGTCCTTATTTAAAAATGGAAAATTCGCTGGGGACATAACAAAAGTCGACGCGAAAGACATTCCCAATTTTGACATTTTAACTGGCGGTTTTCCTTGTCAACCGTTTTCTCAAGCCGGATTGAAAAAAGGCTTTAACGAAACACGAGGAACTTTGTTCTTTGATATTGCGCGAATATTGAAAGAAAAACGGCCGCAGGCGTTCTTTATCGAAAACGTGCGCGGTTTGCTAAACCATAATAACGGTGAAACGTTTTCAACCATATAAAGCGTAATCGAAAACGAATTGGATTATTCTTTCTTTTATAAAATCATATCCGCATCAGATTTCGGCGTCCCGCAACATCGCCCAAGATTGTATATGGTCGGATTTAAAGACAAAACCATAGACTTTGAGATTCCGAAATCAACCGAACTTAAAATGACGATGAGCGACGTTTTCGGCGGTCGCGTCGATAAAAAGATCGGCTATACGTTGCGCGTCGGAGGACGGCATTCAGGCTTAAAAGACCGTCGAAATTGGGACACCTATCTTGTTGACGGCGAAATTCGCCGCTTAACCCCGAAAGAAGGCCTGAAAATGCAAGGTTTTCCCGAAAATTTTGAATTTCCCGTTTCCGAAATTCAAGCCATGAAACAGCTTGGAAACTCCGTCGCCGTTCCCGCCGTGGAGGCAGTCGCAAAAGAAATAATCAAACGTATAAAGGGAGAAAAATAATGTTGCGGGCCAACAAAGGAGAATGGTCGGAATTATACGTTTTATACAGTCTGTTTGCGAACAATAAAATCGCAGCGGCGGACAACGATTTGCATCCGACTGATAGATACTATAAGTTTTTAGAGATATTTCGTGATGATATGCCACCGCGTTTAATAACTTATGATTTGAGAGAAAACGAAAAGGTTATAATTCGCGGAGGCGGACGGCAAAAAATCGTTTCAACAATTGGATTGTCCGAAAAAACAAAAAGGATCTTTAATAAAATCAAAATCGCGACTGGTACGACGTTCTCGATACAGGAAGCAGAGGATTTGATGAAAGAATTTTTTCTTACAAAAATCAGAGCTCCAGCAGACGAGAAATCCGATCTGAGAGCGACGATTGAAAACGATCTTATATCGGAAACGGAACCTTACGGATTTTCCATTAAATCTCAAATCGGCGGAGCTTCCACACTGTTAAACGCAAGCGGTGGCGGAACGAATTTTATTTATAAAATCTCCAATTTCAACGGCAATATCGACGAAATAAACTCCATTGATTCACACAGAAAAATTCGGGATAGATTAAACGCCGTTTTGGAAACGGGAGCCGAACTGACTTTTTATGGTATGACAAGTTCGATTTTTAAGGAAAATTTGAGAATCATTGATTCCGTTTTACCGAAGATTATCGCGCAGATGTTGATGGACTATTATCTTGGTAAAGGGGCTGAAATCGAAACTTTATGCGAATTAGCGGCTCAAAATGACAAGTTTGATTTAAATAAAAATCAAATCACGTCAAAAGTTAAAAACTTTCTGAAAATCGTGGCGCTCGGTATGGTTCCTCAGACACCGTGGAACGATAGATTGTCTGCTTATGGCGGTTATATCGTCGTGCGCGCCGATGGTCAATTAGTATGTTATCATCTATACAACGAAGACGCATTTAAAGATTACCTGTTCAACAACACTAAATTTGATACGCCGAGCTGTTCCCGGCATAAGTTTGGCTCAATTTACGACGAACGCGGTTCATTGTTTATAAACTTGAATTTGCAAATACGTTTTAACCAATGACGGACAACATATCAAAAGAACGCCGTTCGTTTATTATGTCGAGAGTACGTTCAAGAGATACAAAGCCGGAAAAAATCGTTCGCTCCGTTTTGTTTTCAATGGGCTTTCGTTTTCGTTTGTGCCAAAAAAACCTTCCGGGAAAACCGGATATCGTCTTGAAAAAATACAAAACCGTCATTTTTGTTCACGGCTGTTTCTGGCACGGACACGAAAACTGCAAAAAATCACGTCTTCCGCAAAGTAATGCCGATTTTTGGAAAGACAAAATCGAACGCAACAAACAGCGCTTTGAAGAAGTTTCCCGACAGCTTCAAGAACAAGGCTGGAAGGTAGTCGTTATCTGGGAATGCGAAACGAAGGATATAGAAAATTTGAAAATAAATTTAGCTAAAAAGCTATATAAATTTTGAAAACCTGTCGAAACAATCTTCCTCTTTTTCTTCATCTAATGGATTTTCAAAATCCTTAAACAAAACAATGGTTATCTTCGATTCTAAATGTGGTGCGTTAAATACTATTTCTTCAGAAACAGAATTTTTACACCA
>JAJXEL010000002.1:0-829 GCA_021639925.1 Alphaproteobacteria bacterium
CGGGGCCGCCTGCACTGACGTTCCGGCGTTGCCTGCGCTACGCTCCGGCCGAACCTGTGACGTCCATTCACCGAACCCCCGCGTCCATCACTAAAAAAGCCACCCGAAGGGAAATTGAAATTTGGGCGGGAGCGGGATTTATTCGGGGCTGTCGCCCCTCACCCCTGCGGGGCCGCCTGCACTGACGTTCCGGCGTTGCCTGCGCTACGCTCCGGCCGAACCTATGACGTCCATTCACCGAACCCCCGCGCTATCACTAAAAAAGCCACCCAAAGGGAAATTGAAATTTGGGCGGGAGTGTGACTTAACACTTATATTTAGACTAAGTGGGATATAATGGGATATACGGGGATATAGCGGGATAACGGCGTATTAAAAGGGATTTTAACATATTTTAAAAAAATACCGGACTTCGAGCTTTTTAGACTCAGCCCGGTATTTTAACATTTATTTTTAGACCATACTATTAGCGTCGTTTCATTAAATAATCATATAATTCTTCAATCTCATCATTGGTCGCTTTTGTTAAAGATATAATGTTTTTCCCAAAGAGATTTGAAAAAAGAACATAAACATCTCCTTTGCTCATTCCCAATTCTCGAGCCCTTGCATAAATGGCCGTATATCGTTCTTTTCGATAAATTTCATCTGAATTTTTTAAAGCACGCGTTTTTATGGGCAACATTGACTTTAAATAAGCAATACAATTTTTTGCCTGTTCTGCGTCTAAATCTTTATATGTCTGTTTTTTCTGATCTAGACCGTACCTTTTCTTTATTGCGCCATACCATTTTTTGCGGGCTTCACCTTCGCCGCCGTATTGATATGC
>JAJXEL010000002.1:929-35430 GCA_021639925.1 Alphaproteobacteria bacterium
CTTTTTCTTCTTGGCTCATAGGAACACCTAAGCAATTTTGGACAGGATACTGACTTATTGCGCCATACCATTTTTTGCGGGCTTCACCTTCGCCGCCGTATTGATATGCTTCAATAACCCCCAGTTTTTCAACAAGTTTCCGAATTTCTGAAGCAAAAGGAGATGTCTCTCCTTTTTTTGCTTTTGTTTCTCCCTTTTTGGGGGATGGAGACGGTTTATGATAAACGTTAATCATAACAAAGCCATTGCCGACAATATTACCATCACCCGTTACATTGTTTGATGTAGGAGTGTTCGGAACGCTATCTTTGAACAGGTTAATAATATTGTCTTTTTCTTCTTGGCTCATAGGAACACCTAAGCAATTTTGGACAGGATACTGACTATCTGTGCAGATGAAGGCTTGTTTTCAGACGTAAAAAGGTCATATATAGCTAAAATAAGCTCCGCTTTTTTAGCGGGATTTAAAGCTCTATTCGTTGCAGTTAAAGATTCTTCAACGGTTTCAATGGCTGAGAGCAATTCCTTTCTGTTCGGTTTTACAGACGTTCCCTCAGAAAATTCTCTTCCCGTAGCCAACCAGTCCAAACTTACACCAGCAACGTTTGCCAAAGAAGCAACCGCTTTAAAAGAGGGTTTTGCTTTTCCGTCTCTCCATTTCGCAACTTGTTCAGCCGTCACCCCGGCTATTTGCGCTGCATTTTGAAGTGTTCCGATTCTGTTAAGAACAGTTTTAAAGCCAGTTTCAAAATAATCATCGTTACTTGAAACTTTTGTCATCGACAAAAATCCTTTTTCAAAAAGAAATATATCGTTTTAAATCATATATTTAAGACAAAAAACGATACAATCCAACTTTAAACTCGATTTTTATCGTTGACTGTATCGATAAAAATCGATATGTTGATTATACAAAGTTAATTTAACACCCCAGAAAAAACCGACTTGGCAGAGTCGGTTAGAACGGAGGACGGAGACACGTTATGAGATACACGGCGGTACAGATCAAATGCAAAATCCTGCTTAAAGGAATGACGTTAAAAAGTCTTTCACTAAAAGCCGGATTATCTGCCCGAGCCTGTTCGGTTGCTCTCATTAAGCCGTTCCCTGCCGCAGAAGAAGCTATCGCCGAATTTTTAGGCATTCCTGCCCGACAACTTTGGCCAAACCGCTTTAATGCGGACGGGAGCCGCAAATGTTCCCGACTTTCTAAATATAACGGGATTCGCATTTTTCGGCAATGTCAAAACGACAAGGCGGCTTAAACATGGAGGATAAAATGGTTAAAACGTACATATCGTCCAACATTCTGGATTATCAGTGCAACGGTTTTCAATTTATCTGCCGTGCAAAAGATTTACAGAAACTGGCTAAGACCGGTGATTATCAGGCCATTATCTTGGATCGTCTGGAAATAGATTTCGGATTCAATGACATCATAGGTATCACGGAATACGATGTGGACGTGATACCGGTTTCAGGCGGTATAAAGAAACGCTACAAATCAGAACGGCATTATTTTTCTTCTTATAAAGAAGCCCGCAGTTTCATTGAAAAGTTATTGATCACGCATTTAACAGAAAATGAAGGTTAAAGCGATGTCAAAGAAATTCAAAGACACACAGACGCTTGATTTATTTGAACAGGTTTATCCTGTCCGCAGACCGCCGGTGATCTCCCACACCGTTGATTTGAGCGGCAAGATCAAGCGTTTGGTGTCTTTGATTTTAAAAGAGAGCCCTAAAAGCAGAGAGCAACTGGCTGCCGAAATGTCGGAAGCTATGGATTGCCCGTCTTTTAGTAAGGCGATGTTGGACAATTATTCCAGCGAAGCCAACGAGCTCCATCAAATTCCTTTGTATCGCTTTATCGTCCTCGTCCGCGTGGCAGATGCCGCGTGGGCGTGGGACGAATTGTTAAAAGACGAAGGCTTTACCGTTTTGTTTGGAGACGAAGCTCTTTTAGCTGAACGCGGTCGTGTTGCCCAACAAATTGAAGAATTGAAAAAATATCAAAAAGAATTGAACTCGGTTGCGCCCGTTAAAATACGGAGGCGGTCATGAAAGAATGGTTCACGCCGTTAGAATTAGCAGAGTTAAATCTGCCGAGTTTGCCTAAAACGACACAAGGAATGTCTAAAAAGGCCGATACCGAACACTGGCAATCGCGTCCTCGTTGCGGTCGCGGCGGCGGCAAAGAATATAACATATCGAGCTTACCCGCTAAAGCCAAAGAAGAATTGGCGCGCCGTTCATTGTCAAGCGTTCCGGAACGCCGGTCAAAGGCCGTGATAGAACGTCCTGATGACGCCGATCTGTCCGAAGCCAAAGCATGGCAACGTGAAACAGCTGAAGCGCGGGCGGCGGTTTTGGATGCGATTGACAATCTGGCGGTAACGTGCGGAAAAAATAATGCGATTAAAGCCGTTTTAAACGGACTTAAAAACGGAACGTTGGAACCGTCTTTCATTGAACTGATCCGCAAAGCGAACGCAAAGACCGGCGAAACGGTCAAATTATCCCGCGCCAGCTTGTTTAATTGGTACAAACTGCGTGAAACGGCAGGCTTAAAAGGATTGATGCCCACCCCTGCCAAAGATGAACAGATTGTTGCGCCGGAATGGTTTGAATCGTTCGCCCGTTTGTATTTCAGACCGCAAAAGCCGTCTTTGATGTCCTGTATTGAAATAATGCAGGAAAATATGCCCGCGCTTGCCCCAAGTTACAGACAGGCGAAATTTTACCTTGAAAAAATCGGGAAACTGCTGGCGAACAAAGGACGTGTCGGCGCGCGTGAAGGGAAAGCTTTTCGGGCTTACGTTTCCCGCGACGTATCGCATTTATGGCCGGGGGCGATTTACTGCGCCGACGGACATACGTTCGATGCTGAAATCGCGCACCCGATCCACGGCAAGCCGTTCCGCCCCGAAGTCACGACGATTATAGACGTATATACCCGCAAAGCCGTCGGGTTCAGTTTGAACATCGTCGAATCGACCGCGTCCGTTATGGACAGCTTGATCCATGCAGTCACAACAAACGGTATTCCGGACGTGTTTTATGTCGATAACGGCAACGGCTTTAATAATACGACGGTTGATATGTTCTGCGCCCGTTTGGGTATCACGAAAAAGAACAGCATTGCCTACAATTCCCAAGCACGCGGCGTGATTGAGCGTTTGCATCAGACGATTTGGGTCAAAGCGGCGAAAATGCTTCCGACTTACATGGGCAAACCGATGGATCCGGAAGCCAAGCAAAAGGTTTTTCATATCAACCGCCGCGAAGTCAAACAAGACGGACGAAGCCGTTTATTACCGGATTGGCAGGGTTTTGTCGCATATTGCGAACGGTGTTTTGACGCCTATAACGATCACCCGCATTCTTTTTTGCCGGTCATTGTAGATTCTGAAACAGGCAGAAAACGTCACATGACGCCGAACGAAGCTTGGGAAGCGGGAAATCCTGAATTTCCCGATTATCGTCCCGACGTGCTAACGCCGGCGGAAACAGATGATTTATCGCGTCCTTACGTTGTCCGTAAATGTTCGCGCTGTTTGGTCAGCCTGTTTAATAACGTGTACGGTTCGCATCTGCTGACACATTACCACGATGAACAGGTTGCCGTCGGCTTTAACATTCATGATGCGTCAAAAGTATGGGTGCGCGAATGGGACGGGAAACTTCCGGGACGTTTAATTTGCGTCGCCCGTTTTGAAGAAAACAAACGCGCCTTCATGCCCGTATCTTATGACGACAAGAAGAAATTACAAAGGGCGCAGGGACGGCTTGCGCGTCTTGATGAACAGCAGAAAGAAGTCTTGGAAGAATTGGGACAAAGGTATTTGCCTGCCCCCGAAACCGTGCCCGTGACGGCAGAAGAAGCCGCCAAAAACGAAGAATTTTTAAAAGAATTTGAGGAAGAGCAGAACGCTCAATCCGTTGCCGATATTGACACGCCTGCGGCTTGGTTCCGCAAGGCCGTCAATATCAAGCAAAAAATCGATAACGGAGAAAGTATTGATCCGGAAGATCGTCGTTGGTTCGCCAAATATTCCAAGTCACCCGAATACATTCAACGCATGGATTTTGCGCATGATTTCGGTATGGAAGCGGCTCTGACGGCATAAAAAAGGCGGCGTCCTTTCGGACAACCGCCAACCACAAAACAAAGGAAGAATGACAAAAATGAATGAAACTGTCAAGAACACTATAGCCCCGCTTCGCAATGTCGCGTTATTGAACGAGCTGGTCTATCGCGTCAAAAACCGCGATTACGGATTGCCCGGCATGGCGACTTTTTACGGATTTTCGGGGTATGGCAAGACGTTCGCGGCAATTTACGCGGCGAACAAGCACAAAGCCTATCACGTCCAAGTCAAAAGCGTTTGGACGCCGAAAAAGCTCTGCGCTTCGATTTTGGGTGAAATGGGCATTCAGCCGGCTTACACAATTCCCGACATGATGGATCAGATCGGCGAAGAACTCTCACTTTCCCAACGTCCTTTAATCATAGATGAAGCGGATTTCTTGGTTCAAAAGCGTATGATTGAAGTTGTACGCGATATTTACGAAAGTTCGCAGGCCACAATCATTTTGATCGGCGAAGAAGCAATGCCGGTCAAGCTTCAAAAGTGGGAACGTGTCCACGGGCGTATGCTTGACTGGGTGGCGGCGCAACCGGCGTCAATCGACGACGTTAAACATCTGGCTAAATTGTATGCGAACGGCGTTACGGTAGAGCAGGATTTATGTGAAAAAATCTTAAAAGAAAGTGCGGGATCCGTCCGCCGAGTTTGTGTCAACCTTGACCGCGTGCGTGAATTTGCAACGACAAAAGGGTTGAAAACAGTCGGTTCGGCTGATTATCAGCGCGATTTCTTTACGGGCGTGCCTCCGATGGCGCGGAAAGCGGGGCTGTGATGGCAAATAAACCGATACACCTGCGCATGAAAGCCAAAAATCCCTGCGGCCGTCAGGCAATGTGGGAAGCAATCAGGGCAAATAAAGACGGATTTACTTTTCGGGCAATCGTTGACAGCTTTTCTGACCTGAATGCGGCGACATTTCGTACATATCTGCGCGGCCTTGTTAAAGCCGGTTTTGTTGAAATGTCCGACAAAGAACGCTATCAGCCCGCTACGTTCAAATTGATTAAAGACGTTGGCATTAACGCCCCGAAAGTCAATCGGTACGGTCAGTTTGTAAAGCAGGGACAAGGCAACGAACAAATGTGGCGGGCGATGAAAATGTTAAAGCAATTCAAGCTGTCAGATTTGCAGGTTGCCGCCGGAACGGAAGAATGTTCAATAAGTTTTGAAACGGCCAGAAGTTATGTTTCCGCGCTTTATAAAGCAGGATATTTGAAGCGCCTGGACGACGGAACTTACTGTTTTATTGCCTCACGTTACACGGGGCCGCGCGCGCCGATGATCCAGCGATTAAAAACCGTATTCGATCCGAATTTGCAAAAGATCGTCTGGCAGCAGGAGGCAAGCGATGACTGATTGGATTTCCGAATTAAAAGCCGAATGCGCCAAGACTTCCCAAGCCAAAGTCGCCAAAGAAATGGGCTATTCCGCCGCGACGATCAGCCTTGTTTTAAAAGGACGCTATGCGGGTGATTTAAGTGCCGTTGAACGCACGTTTAACGGATGCTTTAAAAACGCTTTGCTGATTTGCCCGGTCTTGGGCGAGCTCTCCGTCGACCGTTGCATTCGTTACCAAAAACAAAAATTTTCCGCCGTTAATCCGCAACGCGTGGCTCTTTATAAAGCCTGTCGCAACGGCTGCCCTCACTTTAAAAAAGGAGAATGAAATGCCTTTAAACTCCACCTTATCCCAACAGATTTTCGGCGTGATTTCCGCGCTGACAAGAGAATACGGGAAAGAACCGCATGGATTTATTCCGCCTTCAATCATGGACAGAGAAATCAAAAAGCTGATCCGCATCAAAAACGAAGTCGCCGTTTTGGAAAGCGAGCTCGCCGACAAAGCGGGCGTATCAAAAGAAACCGTTGCGGTTGCCGTTCGCCTGCGTCATCTGGGCGTTGTACCGGGGACAGTATATAGCAAAGGAAACGACAATGACGATCTTCCGCCGGCTGCTTAGAGGCGAGCCGCCCCGGGCGAAACGTCTGCCCGACGGGATGTTAAAGACGCTTTGGCAAACAATCCGGTTTTTAATTTTTAAAGTTACACACAAACCACCCATCAGAGAAAGGAAATAATATGGAAACAGAAACTCAAATCCCCGCGGGCTACATGAAAGATGCTGCCGGTCGTTTGGTTCCCGAAAGCATTGTCAAACCGACGGAAAAGCTTGAAGACCAGTTAGTCACGAAAATTATGGATTACGCCCGCGCATTGTCCAATCAGATTACACGTTTTAAAGGACATACGGGCGACGACATCGCGGCTTACCTATCTTTAATTGATGAAAAGTACGGCGTCAAAAAAGGCGGTCGCAAAGGAAACATGACGTTTCAGACGTATGACGGTTTGAAAAAGGTTCAGGTTGCCATTTCCGAAAACATTGTTTTCGGCGCGGAACTTCAAACCGCGAAAAACTTAATCGACGAATGCATCAATGAATGGGGTGCGGACAGCCGCCCGGAGATTGTTACTCTGATCGATCACGCTTTCCAAGTGGACAAGGAAGGCAAAATCAACCGCAACGCTTTGTTGTCGCTTCGGCGTTTGGACATCAAAGACGAAACGTGGCAGAGCGCGATGCGGGCAATTACGGACAGCATTCGCATTGACGGATCCAAACAGTATTACCGTTTTTATGAAAGGGACACGGCGGAATCTCCGTGGCGCGCCGTAACGGTCGATTTGGCAAAGGCGTAAAGGAAAAACAGATGAGAAAAGTTCTTGAATACATCTGTATTGCCGCTTGCCTGACGCTGGTTGCCTATACGTTTTATGTCGAAAGGCAAGTCGTCGCGGCGACCGAACGCGTCAACGCTACAACCAAAGAACTGCGCATAAAAGCGGAATTGGACTGATTTTCTTTCTGGGTGCGGCGGCTGTAACTCCGCCGCAGACACAAGGAAAAATGAAAGGAGAACGCCATGAAAGACGACGTGCAAAACCTGAGAATCATCAAAGACTTTTTGACTGAATACAAAACGCAGTACCGCCGCGGAAACGCGATGCCGATTTATTACACAATTATGGATTACTACACTTGTTTTGTGCAAGACCGAAGCGGCGAACCGCATCTTTATGAAGACGGAAAAATGCTAAATTATGCCGATTATTGCAAAGAAAACGGCGGCCTTTTGTCGGAAGAAGAGTTTTCCGAATTGCCCGACATTGTTTACGGTTACACGGAAGAGCGCAGCTATCAACGCGGAGTGTTCCTGACCGAAAGCGACGCCGAAGAACACCTGCAATATAACTATTACCATTATAGCCCGAAAGCGCACACGTTTGTTGAAACAGCCTTTCGCGCCCCAAAATTAGAAGCATTTTTAAACGCCTTAATCGAATTTTTCGGCATTTCAGGCGAAGAAAAAACGCAGCCTTTATACGGCACTTATAAAAAGGCGGGAGATTATTACAAGGCCTTTTTAAAAGGAGAAAAAAATGTGTGAAATAAAAATAATCGGCGATGAGATTTTAATGGGTGGAGTAAAAATCGGCAATCTTTTGCCGGATCTGTTGCCGAGCGTTCGCGTAAACGCCATAGCAAAAATAGACGGGGCGGATGCAGAAAAGGAATGGATCGGTCGGGTTGATGAGCTTGAAGATGCTCTGCGTTATACAGAAATCGAAAAAAGCGATCTTGAAGACGACATGGGAGATCTTCAGGAAGAAAACGAAGAACTCCGTAATGCTTTGAAAACAGCAAAAAAATATTTGGAAAAGGTTGATTGCTACCGTGAAAACATCGCGGATGAAGCCACCTATTTCCAGAAGGTGAAAATTGAAGAAGTTCTGAAAGGCAGGAAATAATGAGTGAACATTTAACTCAACAGTGGATCGTTGAAAACAAAAACAGAGCTGTTTCAGCGGAAGATTTAATCAAACAGCTGGATTTTACTTCGTATACTTACAAAAAATACGATAGTACGGTTTTTGCTATGAAAATGGGCGTTTTTAATGTCCCTCTTGTCGATAATTTAAGCAGAGATTTACATGATGGAACCCATACAGGCTATGAGGGAACGCAGGAATTTGCCGAGTGTTTAGGTAAAAGAATGGCTCTTTGCTTAAATTACTTTAAGGGTAAAACAAACAAAGAAATTGAAGAAGCTCTAAATGGCGGGGTGAAATGACTGCAGATAAACGTCCCTTGTTGGCAAAAGTTCATATCGCTAAAGCTCAACTGAACCTTGACGACGAACAATACCGCGATATTGTGCGGCGCGTTACTGGAAAGGACAGCGCGGCAAAGTGCCGTTATTCCCAACTGGTCGATTTGATCAATGAATTTAAATCCCTAGGCTGGAAAACGCCGAAGAAAAAGGCGTTCCGCCGCACGCCGTCTGACGGAATTAAAAAAATCTATGCGCTTTGGGGCGAGTTGCAGACTGCGGGAGCAGTGCAATCAACCGACAAAACCGCGCTTGATGCTTTTGTGAAAAAGTACACCGGCATCGACAGCGTTCAGTGGCTTTTGCCCGCCAAACAGCAAAAAATCATCGAAATCCTGAAGCAATGGATTAAAAGAATCGGGGGATAAAATGTCGCAGTTGACAGGAGTTTTGGCGGAATTTGAAGAAATCGCCGGCTTTGCCGCAGCAATCAAAATTGCGGCGGTCAAGGGCGGAACGGTTGCTTATATCCCGCAACCGCGAAACCTGAAGCCCGAACACTGGCTTTGCGCGGCAATCGGGTCGGAAGACGCCATTAAAATCGCAAAACAATTCGGCGGCAATGAAATTGAAATTCCTTTGGGCCCGTTCGGCGGGAATCGCGGCCGCGTGTGGCGCATTATCCGTCAGGCAATCAAAGACGGCCATTCCGCCGCCAAAGCCGCCCGCTTGGCCGGCGTAACGATGCGCACCGTCCGCCGCCACAAATCCGGCGAAACAGCGGGAAATAAGGAAAAGGAGGGTCAGGGAGTGTTGTTTTTATTTTAACATCCAAGGGATGATTTCAGTTCCCTTATTTCTTTTAAGTGAGTATTTCTATTCTTCGTTTCTTCTTCTTCCAACAACCATTTTTCTGCATCATCTAACATACTTAAAATCTCTTTTTCTTTTAAGCCATGTAACCTGACATAAGAGGCAAGCTGCTCAGAAAAAATATAGACATGATAAGCTTTTCGTCTATCACTTTCATAACAATTCTTTAATATTCTTAAGCTCTTAACAAGTTCTTCTTTCGCTTCATTATTTTTTCTTGAAGCTTCAAAATTTGCGTTGAACATAATAACGGCTTGAGTGTTTAACAAAGAAAAATCGCCCAAAAATGAAGATGAGATCGCTTTTTGAATCCAAAAAAATGCATCTGTGAAATTTTTTTGTTTAGATAAATAAAGCGAAAACTGCTGCTTTAAGTAAGGAGAATTATCTTTTTGCATAGCATTCATATAAAATAATTTTCCTTCTTCTATATTTTTAAAGTATTTATATATATAATCTGAATCATAGCCTCTACGTTTAAAGATATAGTAATCAACGATATTAATCGGCGATATCCTTTCATGGAATTGAATTAAAACCTCCTTCATTAAATCTATAGAAGCATTGTTTAAAATCGTCTCTTTTAATATTTTTGATCTAATTTCAAAAAATTCTTGATTTTCTTTGTATTTTACGCTTGATGGATCTATATCTACGATTAGATTTCTTAATTTTTCAATGGACGCCACGGTATCCAAAATAGGTTTTTTAGAAAAAGAAATTATCATATTCATGGACATCGGTAGACGACAGTCTTTCATATAGCAAATAGCTAACAAAATTTTTAAAAGTTCCGGATCATTAAGCTCCAGATCAGAAAACAAACGAGAAAAACGTTCTTTTAATGAAGAATTCTTTATGTTTTTTTCCACAAACTCAAAAATGGTGTCATTATCTATAAAACGAAAATAAGTTGTTTTTTTGAGATTTAAAGGGATTGTGTTGAATAAATTTGAAGCATCTTTTTTTGATATATTATCAATTATTATTTTAGAAAAATTCTCTTTTTTTATTTTATGAGAAACTGTTTCATAAAAATAAATTAAATCTGTAGCGATAATTTGTATATTTTTCTCTTCTTGAAAGACGCGCAGAGCATCAACATCATTTACAAAATCATCTATGAAAATCGTCAACTTTTGCCTCTCTTTTTTTATAAGATTAACAATATACAATGCTATTTCTTTCGTCGGAGAGGTAAGATATATTTTTTGCTTTCCTTTTAACTCACAAGCCAATTGCATTAACAAAGTACTTTTCCCAGAAGACGGAGTCCCAAGAAGTAAAATATTTTCATTTTTATATATTTTTTCAAGTACATTATGAAATGTAGATATTTTATACAGACCACCCCCCAAAACATCAATCCACTCGGGTTGATTTCCACAATAAAAATCATCAATATTTCTAAAATAGGGGGCAATAGTTGGGACAGAATATCTAGAAATGCTATTTTGTCTCTGTGTAATCTTTTTTTGGTTTTGAAGCTCTTTAATATGTTTTAAAAAGTCTTTTACATCGCCCGTTATCGGCTTAAATCCTAAAGATTCATAATATTCTGTTTTTTCTATATTATTTGATATAATCCAGAAATTCTTTTTGTTCCTTGAGTTTGAGCACGCCCTATTTATAGCAGCAAGGACATCATTATCTTTCATAGATGTCCCGATAAAGACAGTAGGACACTCTTCACATTGAATAGACAATCTATTGAATAAAGTGTTCTCATATTGCAAATGCCCCGTAGCCATGTCTATAGCCGAAAAAGGCATTTTTTGATTATTTAAAATACTTCCATGTAAAGGTATATAACGAATGATTTCAGGGGAAGAGGGTTCTCCTCTTATAGTAACATCACGTAGTGAAAATGAAGAATTATCTTCATATATCTTATATATCAAATCGTCAACGTTAACTGTAAAAATATTATTACAATTTAATTTTAATATATTTTTATATTCTGGATCATATTCATCAACGGTAAATGTTTCTTTAAGAAATTTTTCTAACTCTCCAGGGAATCTAGCTTTAATTATAGACGTAACCTCTTGTAAATCATCACCTGAAACCTGATACTTTTTTTTCAGTTGCATACATAATGCTTGACCTATGGGAAGATTCTCTTTACTTTTATTTTTGGCGTAAACAGAAAATCCTGCACCTAAGAAAAGATTGATCTCATTTTGGAGATCTTGGTTGAAAATTTCTATCATTTCAGATTTCAGCATAATCAACTCCTCATAAAATACCCTTAAAAGATATAACATATCCCCCTGACAAATGACACAATTTTTTAGAATGGCAGATTCTGCCATTCTTTTTTTGTGTTTATTGAAACAGAGGGAAAATAACTATGGCTGATTTGGCTGACATGGCGCAGGCAGAACAGGAACGACTGAACGCCCGATCCGCAGAGCGTCTGACGCGGAATCATGCGCTGGAAACATTGGAATTTTGCGCCGAATGCGGGGAACCGATTCCCGAAGCCCGCCGTTTGGCCGTTCCGGGATGCCGTCTGTGCATTGATTGCCAGACGGAACGGGAGTGCGGCTGATGGCGGCGTTTATCGGATTCATTAAAGATTACTGGGGCGTTATTGTCGGTATCGCAGGATTTTTCTTCGGCTGGGTAAAGTTTACGGCGGCCAAGACTTACGCCTTGAAAGAAGATTTAAGCAAAATCGAAAAACGTTTGGACGTTTTGGAACAAGGATATAAGAACGTCGCCAGCAAAGACGACATTCACAAAATCAGCATTCAAGTTGAACGATTGACGGGCGAAATGAAGCGCATTGACAGCGTTTTGACACGCACGGAAGCCATTTTGCAAAGACAGGAAGAATATCTGCTGAACGGAGGGCGCAAGTAATGGAATATCGGCAGTTAATTACGGAAAACCAGCGTCTGGCCGTACTAAAGTTTTTAAAGGACGACGGCGATTACACGCTGAACACGTCGATTTTGCAAGACGGATTGACGGCGATCGGTCTGGATATTTCCCGCGATAAACTGGAAACGGAAGTCAACTGGCTAAAGGAACAGGGATTAGTTGAAATTGAACATTACCGCAGCGTTACGGTGGTTAAGCTGACGGGACGCGGATTGGACGTTGCCGAAGGGCGCGCCGTCGTTCCGGGCGTAAAACGTCCCAGACCGGTTTAAAGGGCGGTTAAAATGGTTCGTAAATCCACAATCAAACAGCTTCCGGCCGACATTCGCGCCGAGCTTGACCGTTTATTAGCCGAAGGGCGCGTCACGATTGACGAAATCGTGGCGCATTTAAAAAAGCTGGGCGCATCCGTGTCACGTTCGGCGGTCGGACGTTATTCGCAAAAATTTGAAGACGTGTCCCGCAAAATGCGCGAAGCCAGAGAAGTTTCAGCCGCGTTTGCCCAAGAGTTGGGCGATTTGAAAAACGATGAAGTCGGCCGCCAACTGACCGAAATGTTGCGCACGGTCATTTTTAACGTTCTGCTTCCGAAAGTGTCGAACGAAGAAGCTGCTGTCAAACCGTCTGATTTAATGCTAATGGCCAAAGCGATTAAAGATTTGTCTTCAGCCAATAAACTATCGGCGGATTTAGAATTGAAGATTCGGAAAGAAGCTGCGGAACAAGCCAAAGAGGAAGCCATCAAAGGCGTTATTGCCGCCGGAAAGAAAAACGGTCTGTCCAAAGAAGTGCTGGACGCGATGAAGCGCGGCGTTTTCGGGTTGGAGGAATAAATGCGGAAATTGCCCTCCGTTTTTCTGCCGTATCAAAAACAGCTGATGCAAAGCGTTTACGCCAACCCTGTAACAGTTGTCGAAAAATCAAGGCGCACCGGGTATTCCTGGGCAATGGGCGGCATCGCGGCTTTGATTGCTTCGGCGCAAAGTTCGGCGGGCGGCCAGGACGTGCTTTATTTAGGCTATAATTTGGAAATGGCGCGGGAGTTTATAGATTATGTTGCCGAGTTTTCAAAACAGATTTTAACGGTCACTACCGACGTTCAGGATACCGTATTTGAAGACGACACCCGCCCCGAAAAGAGCATCAAGGCGTTCAGAATAGAATTTGCAAGCGGGTTTAAAGTCTTAGCCCTGCCGTCGGTTCCGCGTTCCTTGCGCGGTATGCAGGGGCTGGTCGTTATTGACGAAGCCGCGTTTCACGACGACCTGCCCGAAGTAATGAAAGCCGCCTTTGCTCTTTTAATCTGGGGCGGCAAAGTCGTTATCATTTCGACGCACGACGGGGCGGAAAACCCGTTTAATCAATTGTGCGAAGACATCAAAAAAGGCAACCTGCCCTATAAACTGCTGCACTGTTCGTTTGACGAAGCCGTGCAAGACGGGCTTTTCAAGCGGATTTGCTTTACCAAAGGCGAAGAGTGGACACCGGAAAAGGAAACGGCGTGGGTCGATGAAATCCGCGCGTTTTACGGAGATTCCGCCGCCGAAGAGCTGGACTGCGTTCCCGCGCGCGGCTCGGGAAGCTATTTTTCACGGATCATTTTGGAAAATTGCCAAGATAGAACCGCCCCGGTTTTGCGCTACACTCAACCCGCCGAGTTTGTTTTAAATGAACGGCGTTCCGACATTACAAAGGAATGGACGATGGCGGTTCTGCGCCCCGTCATTGATTCCCTGCCTTTGGTAAAACGCACTGTTTTGGGACAAGACTTCGGACGCGACGGCGACTTGTCCGTTATTTGGGTATTGCAGGAAGAAAACCCGACGCTTTGGAAAACGGCGTTTGTTTTGGAACTGCGTTCAATCCCGTTTGACGTCCAACAACAGATTTTATTTGAAATCATAGACAAGCTGCCGTTATTTCATCACGCCAAGTTTGACGCGCGCGGCAACGGACAGAGCCATGCCGAAGCGGCGTTGCAGAAATACGGCGCGTCCAAAGTCGAATGCGTTATGGCGTCGCCCAAGTGGTACGGGGAATGGTTCCCGAAATACAAACGCGCTTATGAAGACCGAAGCATCACCGTTCCCGAAAGCGAAGACATTATCGCCGATCATCGTTTGGTCGTTTTAAACAAAGGCGTTCCGGGAATGAGCGACAAGCGCGTCAAAGGTTCGGACGGCAAATACCGCCACGGCGACAGCGCAGTCGCGGGCGTTTTGGCTTGGGCGGCGGCGCGAACGGAAGGCGAACCTGCGTTCGGAGCAAGCGTCAACAAGCCGGAAAGGAGATTCAATGTTTGGATTTAAGAAAAAGCAATCGGCGGAAAAGTTTGTTGAATCTGTGGGCATTTCCGTAGAAGAAGAAGGCTTTACAAAACTGACGGGCAACAAAGACCGCTCTTTATCGTCATTAACGCAGGAAAGAATGCAGGAGCTGGCTGTTTTCCTGTGGAAAAGTAATCCTCTAGCCAACCGTATTATTGAA
This sequence comes from Alphaproteobacteria bacterium, assembly GCA_021639925.1. Classification (GTDB taxonomy): domain Bacteria; phylum Pseudomonadota; class Alphaproteobacteria; order CAAGCB01; family CAG-977; genus UBA11549. The sequence goes on from JAJXEL010000002.1 coordinate 15,442, forward strand.
TTGCCGCTTGTTTATTTGCTGGCCGAAGGCGTAACAATGAGCGTTCAAGATGAAACGGCGCAAGCATGGTTGGACGAATTTTGGAATGACCCGATCAATCAAATAGACGTCAAACTGCCGAAAAAAGTCCGCGAAATGTCCTTGTTCGGCGAACAGTGCTGGCCTGTTTTTAAAAATCCGACAAACGGCGCGGTACGGCTGGGGTATCTGGATCCCGGACTGATTAAAGAAGTAAAGACAGACCCCGATAATACCGAGCAGCCGATCGGCGTTATTACAAAGGCTTTGGGCAGAAAGCGCAAATCAAAAAAGTACCGAATCATCGTTCCCGGTTCGGAAAACATTTTCGGAGAAGAAGCAAAGAAAATCCGCGAAGAATTTAACGACGGCGAATGTTTTTACTTTAACATTAACGCGCTGTCGTCGTCTTCGCGGGGGTTGTCGGATTTATTGGCGACAATGGACTGGCTGGATTTGTATGATAAAGCTCTGTTCGGCGAGGTTGAACGCTGGGACGCTCTGCGGTCTTTTATCTGGGACGTGACGCTGCGCGGAGCTACCGAAGAAACCGTCAAAAAGCGCGCTTCGGAAATCGAAGTGCCGTCTTCGGGCGGCGTGCGCGTGCATAACGATGCGGAAACATGGCAGGCGGTTACTCCTGATTTACAGGCGGCAAACGGTGCGGAAAACGCGAGGACGGTGCGCAATCATATTTTGGGCGGATCTACATTGCCGGAACACTGGTACGGCGGCGGTGGAGACGTCAACCGTTCAACAGCGGGCGAAATGGGCGAACCGACCTTTAAAACGTTCAAGTTTCGCCAGACCGAGTGGAAACATATCCTTGAAACCGTTTGTTTTTACGCCGTTTATTCAAGATTGGAAAAAACGGGAAATATCCCCGAAGACCTGCGGGATTACCGCCCCGTCGCACAGTTCCCCGAATTAACGCACCGCGACACGTCGGTTTATGCGGCGGCGTTGCAGCAAACCGTCGTCGCCGTCGGCATTGCCGTTGAAAAAGGCATGATGACGGAAGAAACGGCCGTATCCGTTATCGGTTCAATGATTTCCCGTATCGGCATTGAAATTGACCCTGTCGAAGAATTGGAAAAAGCCCGTGCTAAAGCCCACATTCAGGCAGAGGACGACATTTACGATGAACAAGACGTTTGAAGCGGAAAGAAAAAAGCAGTTAAAACGCTTTACGGACAGCGTTCGGCAAACGAACGCGGACATTGACGCTTTTTTAAAAAAGGCACGTCAGGAAATTAAAATGCGCTTGGCCGAAGCCCCCTCCGATTATCAGATATGGGCTTTGACAAACGTTCAAAAAGACATCGAACGCGTCGCCGAAGAATTAAAGTCCGAACTGCAGGCCGCGGGAACGACAGGGTTTGACGCGGCGATAAATATCGGCGCGGCTGTTGTGGACGAACCGCTTAAATCCGCATTTAATTATGATTTAAACGCCCGCGTTCGGCAGGCAAGCACGGAACAAATCAAAGCAATGCGTTCTTTTTTAACCGACCGTTTGGCAGACGTCGGCGAACAGGCGAAAAAGAAAATAAACGAACAGCTGGGGCTGTGCCTGATTGGGGCGCAAAATCCGTTTCAGGCGGCGCGGGAAATAGCGGCGCATCTGGGAACAAACGGCAGATCCCGCGCGCGGCGGATTGTTAATACGGAACTCGGCCGCGCCTTTTCCGTAGCGACGCAGGAACGGTTAAAACAAGCGCAGGAAGCCGGATTAAAAATGAAAAAGCAGTGGCGGCGGTCGGGAAAAATCCACAGCCGTTTAACGCACGATCTGGCGGACGGGCAAGTCGTTGACGCCGACAAACCGTTTATTGTCGGCGGCGTTAAAATGATGTATCCGCGCGATCCGTCCGCCCCCGTTTCGGAAACAATCAACTGCGGGTGTGTTTGCCTGCCCTATATGGACGATTGGGAAGTCGAACACCCCGCCGACGTTCCCTTTACCGTTGAAGAATTAAACAAAAGCCCCGAAAAGCGGATTGTCCAAGACATCAGGCGGGAAGATTACCGCAACTGGGCGGAAAAAATATTAAGCCGGGCGGACGGCGTGCGTCCGGACGGCACGTCCAAAACCGCAGGAACGATCAGCGCAGATATTTTACAGGCGTTAAAGGTGCGCGGTCTGGAACCTGCCAGCCCGGACATCAGCATTACGGACAAACAGCTGATCCACCTGTCGCGCAGTGTTAAAAAAGAACGCGGACAACAGGTTGATTTAAACACAATTAAAAACCTGCCCGACCTGTTGAATAAAGCCGACGTTGTGTTGCGCTCCAAAAACAAAAACGAGCTGGTCTATGCGTTTAAACGCCCCGACGGGCTGTATGACAAAGTGGCCGTGAACCTGCGCCGAAAAGAGGATAACGCCAAAAACGCCCAAACAAGAAACTGGATTGTAACGGCGGGGAAAATGGAAGAAAGAAATATCAGAGATACAAATAGTTATGATGTTCTGAAAGAACGTTAATGGAGTGGTCAAGGCGGGTACGCTACTCTCCGCTACATCCGAGCCCTTGTTACAGGGGTCTGACCGTCATCCGATTTCCTTGTCAAGCAAGACCACTCCAATAATTTAATTATACGTTTTCCGTGAATAAAAATCAAGAAAGGAGGTTTAAGATGATAGAAACCGTACAAATACCCGTCTGTACCTGTCCGGAGGTCATTGATTTGTTTTATCCGAGCCTTTTCCTTTTCGCCGGATTTGCCCTTTGGCTGATGTTTAAACACGCATAAAAAAACAAAAACCGAAATAAAGCCGTTTAACAGCGGCTTTGTCATTTTTTGGCTATGGTTCTTACGTCTTTATCCCCAAAACGCACACAGACCCGTTTAATACCCGTTTAACGGCGATGTTTTTAAGGCAAAAACATTTTTATACATTTCATCACGGAGCAAAAGAGGTATTGACTTAAGCAAATCATACTGAGAATAAAAATAGTAAAGAATCAGAGAGGCAATACGCATTGCAATATTTGCATCATCACGTTGGGATTGGGAAAGATAAGATTGAAGGGCATAAGGACTGTGGTGTTTGTACGCGCATAACAACTGATACATTTTCCGTTCCATGAAAATATGAGGTAGAATCTCTCTTTCCGCATCAGACAAAGACGGATCGTTTTGTTTTTCAGAAAGCTGTTTTTCCATCTTTTCCAGTGTGGAACCGTGCCAGACTTTCCTATAATTCTTTCGGTTTAAGTAATCCGCATCGCTTTTAAATGTGACATTCGGTAATTTAAAGCGTTCCGGGTTTATTTGTTTAATTTTATACAAATATTTTCCTGCTTTTGCGGGCTGTTGGCTTAGGTGAGGCAAGCTTTCAATCCACCCAAAATCAAAAAATTCTTTAATTTTTTCTTCTGTATTGCAAATCAGGAGCCATTCCAAAACGATGAACTGTTCAAACATTTGACAGGCAATAATGCCGCCGCTGTACGGGTCGGCCGAAGATAAATATAGAACGCTTCTTGATGCGTTAAGAGCGCGTTTAAAAAATAAACTTTTTATCCTATCCTTTATCGTTCTTTCAGGAAAATTTTGTTTTTCCCCGAATCTGCACAGCTTTTTTAAGGTTTTCCTTAGCTCTTCCGTAGAGCAGTTATAATAATCTTCCATACACATTTTAACAAAAACAGGGGCTTTCCCCCTGACAAATGACACAATTTTGAACGATTCCCGAATGCCTTATGGTGTCCTTATCGGTTGCAAAATGCAAGAACTTTTAAGGAGACCGCTATGGCAAACAAGGAAAACGAAGCGTCGAAAAATGAAGCGGAAGCAAAAAAGGTTTCCGCCGGCATCGGCAAAGCAGACGTTTTAAAAATTCTGTGCGACAACAAAGTTGAAATCATCGGACGCAAAGGTATTGCCGAACGTGACGTGCTGTCTTTTGCCGAACGGGGAAACGACGTCGTTGTCGTGACCTGCGACGGACGCAAACACGTTTTGAAAAAATAAGGGGCGCAGGAATGGATACGACTTTTCTGGAGGCTTTGGAAACAACGGAAAAAGGCGCGAAACGCTTTAAAATCCGCGTCATTTCCGCAGGCGTTTCCAAAAACGGAAACTATTATTCTCCGGCCGTCTTGCGCGAAGCCGCACCGTTGTTTGACGGCGTGCGCGTTCTGGTTCGTTCCGACGAAGAACACATTCAGGGCAAAGGAAAAGATTTCCGCAACTTGATCGGCCGGTTGGCAAATCCCCGTTTTATTGAAAGCACGGCAGAAATTCAGGCTGATTTTGAACTGATCGAACCGAACGGCGCGATTGCCGTGAAACTGCGCGAAGCGTTTGACGGCGGTATGACGGGATTGTTCGGTTTTTCGATTGACGCGGCGGCTTTAGCCAAACCGGCGCGCATTAACGGACAAACGGTTCGCGAGGCCTGCAAAATCACGCAGGTCAAATCCGTTGACCTGATCGTCGAACCGGGCGCGAACGGCGGCATTATCGACTTTATCGAAGCAGTGAATGAAGAAGGGCAAAAAATGAGTGAAAAAGAGAAAGAAACGAAAGAAGAAACAAGCGTTCAGGAAGCCGCGCCGACAATTACGGCGCAGGAGATTGACGATAAAATCCGAATGGTTGAAGCGCGCGCAAACGCCAAAGCGACGATTGCCGCCAGCTCTTTGCCGGAGATGGCGAAAGCGCGGTTGAAAAAGCATTTTGAAACATTGGCGGATTTTAAAGAAGCCGACGTCGAAACCGCTATTAAGGACGAACTGGACTATTTGGCGAAATTCACGGAAGCAAACGTCAAAGATCTGGGCACGGGACGCGCTGCGGTTACAAAAGATCGTTTGGAAACGGTTTCGGAACGATTGGATGCCTTTTTTGACGAAGGTCATAAAGACCACCGTCAGGCGTTGTCGTTCAAGGAAGCATACGTTGATTTGACGGGCGACGCCAAAGTTTCGGGACGCGTTGAAAATTTCACCGAAGCATTGACTTCAACGTCGTTTAGTAACGTTTTGGGCGACGCCATTACCCGCCGTTTGGTCAAAGAATACAACAACAAAACCCAGCTGGACGCTTGGCGAAAATTTGCCAGCATTGTTCCCGTGTCCGACTTCCGCGAACAAAAACGCGTTCGCATGGGCGGTTACGGCGATCTGGCAACGGTTAGCGAAGCGGCGGCGTATGCAGCCGTGACCAGTCCGACGGACGACGTTGCGAAGTATTCGGCGGCCAAGCGCGGCGGATTAGAAAAAATCACGATTGAAATGATTAAAAACGACGACGTCGGCGCAATCCGCCAGATCCCGATTAAACTGGCGCGAGCGGCAAAAAGAACGCTGTCGAAATTCGCGTTCAACCTGATTGTTTCCAACCCGACACTTGGTGATTCAAAGACGCTGTTCCACGCCGACCACGGCAATCTGGGGACGGTCGCTTTGTCTGCGGGCAGTTTTACAGTGCGCCGTCTGGCAATGATGCAACAAAAAGAAGCCGGATCGAACGAAGTGCTGTCCATTCCGCCCGCGTTTCTGCTGGTGCCGCCAGAATTGGAAGAAACGGCGTACAACCTGTTTGTCAGAAACACGAACAATGACCCGCAGTACGTCCAGACAGTCAAACCCGAAATCATTCCGATCTGGTACGCGACGGACGCCGATGACTGGTATCTGGCCGCCGATCCTGCCGACATTACCGGCATTGAAATCGGATTTTTGGACGGTAACGAAGAACCCGAACTGTTTGTTCAGGACAACCCGACTTCGGGCAGCGTGTTCACGAATGACCAGATCACTTACAAAATCCGCCATATCTACGGCGGGGCGGTCATTGATTACCGCGCGTTTCAGGGATCGGTCGTTACGGCGCAGCAAAGCGGCGGCGGCAGTAGCGGTTAATTAACGAAAGGGCAAGCCGATGAAAGCGGATATTCAAAAATTGACGGATATTTTGGCGATTGACGCCGAAGGCCGGTTTTCTGATGAAGACCGTGCCGCCGCCATAGAGCTTGCCCTTTTCAGATATTCTTCCGACCGTCCGCGCATTGCCAAAGAAACGGTGGAATTTAAAGGGTTGCCCGTTCTTTCTTTGCCGCAAGACTGGCAAGCGGATTTTTCCCGCGTGCTGGACATTCGCACCGACGGCGGCGCGCGTGTTGACTTTGACGTTTCCGGAGAAAAGATCGTCATCAACGGCTTTGTCAAAGCTGGCGAAAAAATCGTTATCACCTATACCTTGCCGCATATTTTGACCGAAACGCAGGACACGATTCCCTTTGTCGACCGCGAAGCCGTGGCAAATTGGGCGGCGGCGTTTTTGCTGGACGGCATGGCGGCGGGATATGCGGGGGCAATCGCCGCGACAATTTCTTCGGACAGCGTCGAACACGGCTCAAAGGCGAACAATTTCCACGCGCAGGCGGCGGCTTGCCGCAAGTTTTACCGCGATCACATGGGATTGGACGACAAACGGAACGCCGCGGCGGGAACAACGGTCGTCGTCAAACGTTTAGGCACAAGCGGACGGATCGGCATTATCAGACGGGAGAGCGAATAATGGCAAATTCCGTTTATGAAATCACCGGAGCCGTTGAATTGACCGAAGCGTTTAAAAAAGCCCCCGAAATTGTCGAAAAAGTCGGCGTTCGCGCGATTATCAAGGCAACGGCTTTGTTGGAGCGCGAAGTTAAGGAACGTACGCCGTTTGGCGTTACCGGATTGTTGCGTCAAAGCATTGCAGCGCAAAAGCCGTATCGTTCAGGCGTTGATAACCTGATCGGTGTTGTCTCTTCGCCGCTTGATTACGCCGTTTGCGTCGAATTGGGGACAAAGCCGCATTTTCCGCCGATAGAGCCGATCAAAGAATGGGTTTTAAAAAAGTTGGGCTTACCGGTTGTTGAAGTCGAACCTGTTGCGCGGGCGATAGCTTGGAAAATAAAGGCGCACGGAACCAAAGGCGCAAAGATGTTTGCAAGGGCTTTTGAAGCAAACAAGGGGCAAGTTGAACGTATTTTAAGCGTTGTACCGGAACAAGTGGCGCGAGAGATCAAAAAGGCGGCCAAGAAATGAAAACACAGGAAATCAGAAACGAAATTATCAAAACATTATCGGGAATTCCCGATATCGGGAAAATCCAGCCGTTTGAACGCTATGCCCGAGATCCGGCGACTTTAAAAAATTTTTACATCAAAGAAAAAGAACTTTGCGGCTGGTACGTCCGCCGGACGGGCGTTCGGGAAGAAGCATGGACTTCCGTAAAAAACAAAGTGTTTCAGGATTGGCAGATTGTCGGGTTTATGGGGTTAAGTGATGCTGATGCGTCTGAAATCCTTTTCAACGCCAAAATCGACGCGATCAGGCGGGCGTTTCGGACGCGCGCTTTAAAATCCGCAGATGAAACGGGATACGTTCAGGTTTCCGTTATTCAGCCCGTCATGTTTTGCGGCATTTTATGCCACACGGCGGAACTTACACTACAAACGGTTTCTTATGTCGAAATCGAAGCGGATCCGGACTTTGATCTGGCGGATTGGCTGACGTGCAAAACGGACTATGACGCGGGATTGACCGCCGAAGACATCATTGAATTAGGAGGAACAAATGCAGGTAAAAATTAAACCCGTCAACAAAAAGCGCGTTCTGGATCCGGCAACCAAAGCCCCGATCCCCGAAAAGGGCACAACCGTTGAATTAACAACGTATTGGCGACGGCGGATTATGTCCGGCGAAGTCGAAATCATTACGGAAAAGAAAGGAAAATAAATGGGCGATATTTCTTTTGCACAGATTCCAAACAACTGGCTGGTGCCGTTTGTATGGTGTGAATTCAACTCTGACAATGCCGTTACGGGCGCAAGTGTTCAGCCGATGAAAATGCTGTTAATCGGGCAAAAGCTGGCGTCGGGCACTGCGGAAACGCTGACGGCGAAAAGGGTAACTTCCGTCGAACAGGGGGAAACGTTGTTCGGCAAAGGTTCCATGCTGGCCAGAATGGTCAAGGACGCTAAAAACGCTAACGCCGTGACCGATTTATACGCAATTGCCGCCCCTGAAGCGGCTTCCGCAACCGCCGCGACAACGACCGTCACAATCAGCGGAACAGCTTTAGAAGGCGGCACGCTTTGCTTATATATCGGTGATTACGCCGTCAAAGCCGGCGTTTCAAACGCCAATACGGCCGCGGATATTGCACAGTCTTTGGTTACGGCAATATCCGCTGATGCGGATCTGCCCGTAACGGCGGCGGCAGAGGCCGGCGTCGTAACGCTGACCGCCAAGCATAAAGGCGAATGCGGCAATATGCCCGTTCATCTGAATTATTATGACGGGGAAGTCCTGCCCGCGGGCGTTACGGTTGAAATCGCCGATTTAACGGGCGGAAAGACAAATCCGGACATTGGCGACGTAATCGCCGTTTTGGGCGACGTTCATTATAATTTTATCGCAATGCCGTACACGGACGGATCCAATCTGGCGGCTTTAAAGTCGGAACTGGAAAGCCGCTGGTCGGCCTTGCGCGCGATTGAAGGAATGGCCTTCGGAGCAGTTGACGGCGATTTGTCGTCGTTAGGAGAGAAAGGCTCCGGTTTGAACGATAAGCACCTTACACTCCTGTGCGCGCACGGTTTGAAAAGTCCTTTGTACGGCATTGCGGCCTCTTATATGGCGACGGTCGCTTTGTATGCGTCAAACGATCCCGCCGCGCCGTTCCGCTACGATTTAAACGGCATTATGACGGGTTCGGCCGAAGAGCAGTTCACGGACGAAGAAAGAAACCTGTTGCTGCATGACGGAATTTCGACGTTTACGCGCTCGGTTGACGGAACGGCGGTCATTGAACAGGCGATTACGACATATAAAACAAACAGCGCGGGCGCGGCGGACACGGCGTATCAGGATATAAACGTACCGCTGATTCTTGGATACCTGCGCTATGACTGGCGTAACTATATCGCCCGAAAATACCAAAATTGGAAACTGGGCGACGACGGCGCGACGGGCGCAAAGGTCATGACGCCCGCAACGATGAAAGCCGAAGCGATTGTTTGGTTTAAAACGCACGCCGAAAACGGGCTGGTCGAAAACTTTGAAGATTTCAAGAAAAACCTGAAAGTCGAACGCAACGCGTCAAACCGTAACAGGCTGGACGTTTTACTGCCGCCTGATTTGATGAACAAGCTGGACGTCGTGGCAACGCAGATCGCTTTCATACGATAAAGGAGGAAACATGGGATTAAGAGTAGCCGGATCAATCGAAGTCAAAACGGACGGCAGCATTTTGGAAGCCAAAGGCCAGTGGTCTTATAACCTCGGCCACCCGAAGCGCGAGCCGATATACGGCGCGAACCTGAAAGTACTGGGATACAAGGAAACGGCGCAGGAACCGTATATCGAAGGCGAAATTCAGGACAGCGAAGAATTGGACGTGGCGGCAATCGTTCAGATGAAAAACAAAACCGTTACACTGTCTTTGCAAAACGGCAAAACGATTTCGCTTAAAAACGCCTTTTACAGCGGGGACGGAACCGTAACCTGCGAAGAAGGGACTTTGCCTGTCAAATTCACCGGAACCGATGCGGAGGAGATTGTTTAAATGGTCGTTAAATACACGCTTAAAACCCCGATTTCATGGGGCGAAAACGAAACGATAACCGAATTGACCGTGCGCCGTCCGACTGCCGGCGATTTCAGGGGCATTGAATTGAAAAAAAATGTCGAAGTGTCGTTTGACGATATGCTGACTTTGGCAAGCCGTACGACCGGAACGGAAAAAGCAAAGCTGGAACGTCTGGACGTCGCCGATATGACGGAGGTTTATTCGATCATATCAAATTTTATCAGTCCTTCCCCGCAGACTGGGAACGCGGCGTCCGACTGCTTGCCGGATACCCGTTCCATATCGACATTGACCGAATAATGCGTATGGACGCCGACGACTTGGCTTTTTGGGTCAAAATGGCGCAGCAGCGTTTAAAGGAAGAAGAACAATGGCAGACAAGGAACTCAGTTTAAAAGTCAAATTGATTGACGCGATGAGCGCGGGCATGAAAAGCCTGTCTTCCGCTTTGCGCAAAATGACGCTTGGCTTTAAAAACAATTTTGCCGGAGTTTCTTCTTCTTTTATGTCATTGAAATCGTCTTTTTCAACGACATTGTCGGCATTAAACGGCATAGTTTTAAAAACGGCGGCTGTCGGCGCGGGGTTGGCTTGGGGGTTTAAACGGAACTTTCTGGACGTGGCCGCCATGTTTGAAGACATGGAAACCGTTTTGACAACGTTGGAAGGATCTTCGGCCAATGCCAAAAAGGCAATGGAGTGGATTTCCGATTTTGCCGTTAAAACGCCCTATGAACTCTCGGACGTAACGGAAGCCTATAAAAACCTTGTCTCTGCGGGGATTGACCCGATGAACGGCAGTTTGCTGGCAATCGGAGATGCGGCGGCGGCTTCGGGAAAACCCCTGTTACAGTTGGTTGATGCCGTCGGAAAGGCAAAATCGGGTCAATTTGAACAACTGCGCACGGCAATCGGCGGTATTTATAAAATGGTCGGCCAAAAGATGACCTACACCTTTTTTGATAAAAACAAACAAAAAGTCACGCTTTACGCCGACGTGCGCAATATGGAAGCGTTGGAAAAACTGGTTTACGAAGTTTTTAACCGCAAAGGTTACTCCGGCGCGATGGAAGGACTGTCCAAAACGTGGTCGGGTATGGTTTCAAACTTGTCTGACCAATGGACGCGGTTTTCCAAAATGGTTATGGAATCAGGCCCGTTTAAATGGCTGAAAAATGAACTGTCCTCTTTGTTAAATACGGTTGACGCTATGGCGGATAACGGTTCGTTACAGATATGGGCGGAAAAGACGGGCGCGGCCTTTGTCAACGGGTTTATCACGGCAAAAAATGCCGTTATTGAAATTTGGGACGCTTTAAAAAGTTTCGGCGGTTTTATGCAAACTCTTGTCGGGTTTGTCGGCGGATTTAAAAACGCCCTGTTGATACTGGCGGGGGTCATGTCCGGCGCGTTGCTGGTTTCTTTGGGTGTGCTGGTCAAGGCTTTAGCGGCGTTCGGTCTGATGTTGCTGACCAACCCGATCGGGCAATTTGTCGTTATCCTGTTTGCCGCAGGTGTTGCTTTGAAAAAAATTGCCGACTGGTCTTTAAAAATCGCCTCCATCATTGAAGGCGGAACGGGCTGGCTGTTGGAAAAGATTTTCGGCCGCCGCGAAAAACAGAAAAATTCTGAAAAGGACAATGCGGCAGAAACTTTGCCGGAAACCCCGGAAATGCGGCCTGTTTTGTTTGATGAAACACCCGTTGCCGTACCGTCCGTTCAAACACAGCGGATTGAAGAAGCCAAAACGCTTCGCACGGAAGTCGTTATTCGCGGGGAAAATCTGCCTGTCGGAATGCGTTTAAACGTTGCAAGTTCAGATGCGGACAGAACGGAAATCGGGTTAACCAGAACTTTGGCGGGGGCGTAAAATGGGTTGGAAAGACGATTTGCGCGAGGCTTCGTTTAAAGGTATTCCGTTTTTCGTTGACAAGGTTGAGGATGAATTCGGCAGGCGTATTGTACATAACGAATTTCCCGGCAAGGAAATCGGCAGCATTCAGGACTTAGGCCGTAAAGACGACGTTTATAATATCACGGGATTTTTGTTCGGCGATTACGCCAAAAATCTGGAAAGTTTGGAAGACGCGCTTAACGAAGCGGGTTCAGGCGCCTTGGTGCACCCGTACCGGGCGTCGGCAAACGTCGTTCCTGACGGTTACAGCGTGATCCGTATCAAAGACGACGGCGGATACACGCAAATCAATATGCGTTTTATCAAAGCGGAGTTTGAAGGCGGCATCGTCATTACGGCCAGCTTCACCAACAGATTATCTGCGGCGGCGCAAAAGGCGGCTGATCTGTCGGGAAAGGAATTTGCATCAAAGTTTGATTTAGCCGGATTGCCGTCGTCTTTGGCTGAATTAAGCAATACCAAACTTGAAACGTTGACAAAAACTTTGCTTGACCCCGTTTCCGACGTTGCGGCGGGTGTTAAGGAATTTCAGGAAGGAACGGCGGAACTGTATAACTCCGTTGCCGAATGGAATGCGGTGATTACGGCTTTTTCGGACAATCCTTTAAAGGCTTTGGCCGGCGGAGCGGGATTTCAGCAAAATCTGCTGGATCTGTTTCAATTTCCCGGTTTGTCCGGAAAATCAAAACTGATTGCCCAGCGGCGGTTTTTTTACGATTTCGGATCGTCGCAGCCAAAAAAGAACATTGCTGCAAAATTAAAGCGTCAGGTTGATCAAAATGAAAAGGCTTTATCCGCCGTTGTTCGCCAAACGGCTGTCATCGCGGCGGCTCAAACAGTTTTAAACGTTGATTTTGATACGTATGACGAAGCCGTTTTGTTGCGTGACGAACTGGCGGACGTTTTAGATACGGAAATTGTTTCGACTGAAAACGTCGAATTGGCGCAAACGCTGCAAGATCTGCAAAAAACGCTTATCGAGGCGATGACGGAACGATCAGCCGATTTAAAAACGGTATCAAGCTATGAAACCAAAAGCGTTCTGCCTGCCTGCGTGATCGCCTATGAATTATACGGCGATTATGCCAAAGCGGACGAAATCGTCAGCCGCAACAAAATCAAAAATCCGTTGTTCGTTCCCGCAAATAAAACGCTGGAGGTGTTGGTATGATCGGCGTTTCATTAAGGATTGAAGATCAGATTTTTAAAGGCTGGACGTCACTACAGGTTTCTTCCGCGATAGACGCGATTGCCGGCGAATTTAACATTTCCGCCGAACAATCGGGCGGCGTATTGATTTATCCGGGGGCTTCGGCTGTTTTAAAATTGGAAAATCAAGTCGTTTGTTCCGGTTATATTACAGCCTCTGCAGCAAACATATCGGCAAACGAATGCGGTTTATCGTTAAACGGAGCGGATAAAACCGTTGATTTGGCGGATTGCTCCGTTATCGCAGAGCCTGACGAATGGTTTAACCTGAACTTATATGAAATCGCCGTCAAACTCTGCCGGCCCTTTAAGATAAAAGTCGTCAATCAGGTTTCCGATACGGGCGAAGCGTTTAAATCCTTTAAAATCCAGCCCGGAGAAAGCGTCTTTGATGCTTTGGACAGAGCTGCAAAAGCCCGCGCCGTTTTGGTTACTTCGGACGCTTCGGGAAATTTGGTTTTAACGCGCGCAGGGTTAAACGGAACCTCAGATGATTTAGTTTACGGTGAAAATATTCTTGAAGCCGTTTTGAATTCAGACTGGTCAAACCGTTTTTCAAACTACACCGTTAAAAATCAAACGGTCATAACGGATGATACGCAGGAAAATGCGAATGCTTCGGGAACGTCTGAAGATTTGAACGTTAAGCGTTACCGCCCGTTGTTGCAGGTTATTCAAAATGCGGAAAACGGCATTGCCGTTTCCGAATTGGCGGCTTGGGAAGCCTGCGTTCGTTCCGGCTGTTCGGCAAACGTTGAAATCACGGTTGAAGGTTGGACACAAAAAAGCGGGCTTCTGTGGCAGAAAAATACTTTATCCCGCGTTTATATCCCGCGTTTTGGGATCAACGCTAACCTTTTAATCAAAGAAGTTTCTTTTTCGTTGGGTAATGACGGCGCAAAGACGAGGCTTTCCCTCGTAAATCCGGACGCATACAAACGTTTGCCGATCGTAAAGAAATCCAAAGACGCCGGCGGTCTTTTGCCTCCGGACGCGATTGAAATCAAGTGAGGCTTTAATGGATACTTTAACAAGGCTTTTAAAAAACCTTCAATCCCGCGTTTTGCTGATGATCGGTCGCGGTGTTTTAAAGGCTGTGTCAGATAATTCAAACGCCCAGCTGTGTCAGGTGTCTTTGCTGGACGGCGAATTGAAAAGTAATGTGGAGCGCGTGCAAAATTACGGCGTCACTTCCGTTCCGCCCGAAGGGGCTTTGGCTACGGTTTTATTCGTCGGCGGAGACCGTTCAAACGGGCTGATCATCGCGGCGGAAGACAGAAAAATCCGCGTCAAAGGACTAAAGGCGGGTGAAATAGCCATTTATACGGACGAAGGCGATGAAATCTATTTAAAACGCGGTAACGAAATCGCTTTTAAGACAAAAACGATGACGGTTTCGGCACAGTCGGCCGTCGATATTACGGCTCCGGCCATAACGCTGAACGGTGCGGTCAGCATTTCGGAAACGTTGGACGTTACGCAAGACATCACGAGTAAGGCGGAGGTCGCCGATAAAAAAGGAAACTTGACGACAATTCGTTCAATTTTTGACGCGCATACGCACAAAGATTCCGTTCAAGCTCCGACAACGCCGCCGCTCGTAACGATGGGAGGCTGAGATGGACGCAGCGTTTGAAATTACAAAAGAAATGACCGGAGATCTGATTTACCAAAACGGCGGGTTGAAAACAGACAGCGGATTGAAGACGGCGATTTTAATTTCTGTATTTTCCGACGCCCGCGAAAGAAATCAGCGGGGCTGGTGGGGCGGAGAAATCGGATCGAAACTTTGGACGCTTCAAAACGTCAAGCGTTCGACGGAAACGTTGAAAAAGGCGCAGGATTTCGCCCAAGAAGCCCTGTCTTGGCTAATTGAAGAAAAAATCTGCAAAAAAGTGTCCGTTTCGGCGGCGTATGACAATTACGGCCGCCTGATGCTTTCCGTTGATCTGCAAAAGCACGACGGTAACGCCCGATTTGATTTTTTATGGAGAAACGACGATGGCCTTTAATACGCCGAGTTATGAAGATTTGCTGGAACAAAACAAAGCGAATATCCGTTCAAAATTTCCGGACGCCAGTTTGTTGTCCCGTTCTTTTCTGACCGTTTATGCCAAAATAATCGCTATGGCGACCTACGGCCTTTATAAGTTCGGCGAATGGATTTTTCGCCAGATCTTTATTGACACGGCTGATGCGGAAAATTTGGAACGCCATGCTAAAAACAGAGGAAAGCCCAGAAAAGAAGCCAGTTTTGCACAAGGAAACGTCATTTTTAAAGGAACTGACGGCGTATCAATCCCCGCTGATACGGAATTAAAACGTGCGGACGGCGTTTTTTATAAAACGATATCTTCGGCTGGTATAGCAGACGGTCAAGCAGTCGTTCCCGTCAAAGCCGTCAACGCCAGTCAAAGCGGAAACCTTGAGGCCGATTCCATATTATCCATGACGTCGGCGATTGTCGGTATTGAAACGGCTGTAACCGTTGCCGAAAACGGCATTTCCGGAGGATATGACGTTGAAGATATAGAGGATTTGCGCGCGCGTTTAAAATCGTTCATTCAAAATCCGCCGCTGGGCGGAGCGGATTCGGACTATATCGCTTGGGCTAAAGAAGTTCCAGGCGTCACCCGCGCGTGGTGTTATCCGAATGCTATGGGACTTGGAACAGTAACTGTCCGTTTTGTCATGGACAACAAAACAGATACGATTCTGCCCGGGGAAAACGAAATCAACGCCGTGCGAGATTACATCATGTCGAAAGTTCCGGCAACGGTCGAGGAAGTCTACGTTATGGCTCCGACGGCAAAGGTCATTGATTTTGTCATCAATGATTTAAACCCGGCCGATGACGATACGAAAGCCGGCATTCGTTCAAATTTGGAAGATCTGTTCCTTTCGGCAGAACCCGGCAAAGTCTTAAAGCTGAATGCAATCCGAAACGCCGTCATCACGGTCACCGAAGACCACGTTTTAGCCGCACCGACAGCGGATATTCATACTCAAGACCATGAACTTGCGATTTTAGGTTCCATCTCTTACGGAACAAGCGAGGTCGTATGAATTATCTAAATCAACTTTATGCCTTGCTTCCGAAAGGAAAAATCTGGGAACAAAAACCGGACTCCGTCATGTGTCGCCTGTTAAACGTAGCGGCTGATGCATTGTATGACGTTCACCTGTTTTTTGAACAGATTTTGCGCGAATCCGATATTTCCACGGCAACGGAACTCAGCCTTGACGAATGGGAAACGGATTACGGCTTGCCCGATATTTGTTCATACGGCGTCAACACCTTGCCCATCGAGCGCCGCAAAGCCGTTCAAGCCCGAATGAATATGGGCGCAGGGCAAGAAAAAACGGCTTATGAACAAGTAATAAAAGATCTGGGCTACGTCGGTTCGGTAACAGCTATTCAGCCCTTTATCTGCGGAAAATCCCGTTTAGGAAAAGACGCTTTAAACAATGAAATGCACTGCCGATTTTGCCTGATCGTTTCCTTTTATCCGCGCGTTACGACATTTACGAACGAAAACGGCGAAACCGAAGAAAAAACGGTCTACGGCGATGACCTGATGTGTACGCTTGACCGTATGAAACAATCCCACACGCGCATTTATTATAAAATCTTGGAGGATTAAATGAAGTATAATCAGCCGCATAACGAAACGGATCCGAATGCCGGATATAAGGATTTCAACCTTGATACGGGCGAACCCGGATCTATTCCTCCGGCAATCGCCATTGAATCTCCGCAGCGCGAGATTGTAGCGGCGATTACGGCGGCGGGGTTGACGCCTGACGGCAATGACAACACGCAGTTATCTCAGGCGATCAAGGCGGAAATCAAAGCGGACGTGCAGGACATAGTTTCGATTAGCGCGACGTCGGGGACTGTCGCGTTAAATGCCAATACGCTATATAAAATGACGATCAGCGGGGAAACAACTTTTTCTTTGCCGTCGACGGTCAACGCGGAAAAGCACAATCAAATCAAGATACTGGCCAACCTGTCCGTTGTTTCGGCGATCAATTTCGGGACGGACAAATACTTTAACTGCGAACCTCCCGATATGAGCGAAGCAGGATACTACGACATTTATATAGATTACGACCCGCACCAGGCGTCTTGGGTCGCGGGGGCGATTCGCAAAGGATCGGCCGAATGAAACGTTATCACAGCAAGAAACTGATATTGATTAAGAGAATACCCGCCGGGACTGTTTTGTTTGAAAACGCGACGCCGGGATCAGGGATTGATTTTGTCGTGCCGCATGGCGTTAAAGGTTTGTATTTTGACGTCCGCGGCGCGTGCGGTTACGGCGGTTCGGCGGGCGGACGGGTAACGGGATTGTTAAAAGTTCCTGCCGGAACAGTATTACATTTTGTGACGGCTTATACAAAGACCGATCACATAACCCCGCAGTATAACGCTTCAGACATAAGAATACCGGCTTTAAGTCCGGAGAACTGGCTCAGTCAACGCATTGTAGTCGCTGCCGGCGGCGGTTCTCATTCAAGCCGGGGAGCTGCCGGAGGAATCGGCGGCGGATTGCAGGGAGCGCAGGGAAATCCGGGCTATAGATCGGACGCGGGCGGCTTTGGCGGCACACAAACGGCGCCGGGGTCGGGCGGAGTGGGCCAACCCGTTTCAACCGGTCATTACCATAGCGGTAATGTTTCACCAGATGGCGCACACGGCGGCGCAGGTATTACCTGCGGATATTGCGGTCAAACCGGCGCAGGCGGAGCCGGTTGGTACGGCGGAGGCTCAGGGGCGGGGGATTGGAATAAAAACGGCGGGTATGCTGCCGGTGGCGGAGGCGGTTCTTCTTACACAAATCCGATCTATTGCAGCGAAGTAACGCATTACGCGGGTGTTTCAGCGGCAGGATACATTTTAATCACAGCAGCTTAAGGAAAGTCCTATGATATACGCAAAACTAATCAATGAAAACCAAATCGAAACTGCCCCGAAGAACAAGGGCGGTTGGGTTAATTACGACAAAAACACGGAACTTTTGTCGGCGGACGGTTATTTGCCCCTCGTCGTTATTGAAGAACCGTCGACGGAAAAGCCGATTATCAAATACCGGCAAATTAACGGTCGGATCGAACAATACGCCGAAGCCGCGCCGGTTCCCGCCGTTCCGGAACAGACTCCCGAACAACAGGAAATGCAAGTCCGGGCTCAGCGTAATTCTTTACTTACTTTGTGCGATTGGACGCAGCTGGCCGACGCACCTTTGACAACGGAACAAAAACAAGAATGGGTGGAATACCGGCAGGCTTTGCGCGATATTCCTGAACAAACAGGATTTCCCGACGCCGTTGTTTGGCCGTCCGCGCCTGAAACGGAGGCGGCAGATGTTAGCGTTTAAATTGTCGCCCCCCCCCCCGAGATTCTAAGAATTGTTGTGCCTCTTTATACGGAGGCGCGGTATGAAAGATAAATTCTGGTCAAAGAAGATGTTGATGAACCAAAAAGCAAAGTTTGATCCTGTCACGTTTAGCTCAAACGGAACGTGGGTTGTGCCTCGCGGTATTAAAAGGATCTCCGTGGACTGCGTTGGAGCTAGAGGATATACAAACGGATCATTCTCCGGCGGAAACGGTGGACGTGTGCAATGCGTGCTGAATGTTACACCGGGAGATGTTTTAAACATAACGGTCGCGGTAATTCCTACATTTTCGGCCGACCTTGTATATAACGCGTCAGATATTCGTATAGGAGGAACGGCACTTTCAAATCGGGTTATCGTAGCAGGCGGCGGTGGGAATGCGTCAATTTGCACCCGTTCTCCCGGCGGTTCTGCCGGTGGAGCTGGAGGGGGACTTAACGGAGCCGCCGGAACTAATTGCGATAGAACAGTTGCCGGAGACGGAGGTTCGCAAAGCAACGGCGGAAGTCGAGGATACACAACAGATACAGGGGGAACGACAGGCGCAGGATATGGACAGGCGGGTTCTTTTGGCCTGGGCGGCCAGGGAGTCGGCGGGTCTCAATCATACGGAGGTTCAGCCCAAAGCGGTAGCGGAGGAGCCGGTTGGTATGGCGGCGGTTCAGGAGGAACGTATGAATATTTTGGCTGGTGGACAGCCGGAGGAGGAGGTGGTTCATCATACACGCACCCGACGTTATGCAGCGATGTAATCCACACGCAAGGTTACCAAGCAGGAAACGGCTATATCACAATATCAATGGTGGAATAATGAAAAAATACGCATTCGGCAAAAACAGTTTAAAATACCTGTCCGAACTTGATCCGCGCTTAAAAGCTCTGGCCGTTTTGATGATGTCAAAGCAGGTTATGGATTTTGCCGTCATCTGCGGACATCGGAACGAGAGCGAACAGAACGCGGCTTTTTATGCCGGAAAATCAAAACTCAAGTTCCCGAACTCAAAACACAACACTTTACCGGCAAAAGCGTACGACCGCGCGCCGTATCCGATTCCTTTAAACGCGGCGGGGGATTGGGACGATAAATCCCCTTTGTGGGATCAATTAGCCGCACTTGAACAGCAATGCGCAAAAGAACTTGGAATTGAAATTGTCAATTCAATCCCGTGGGATCGCCCGCACTGCGAATTAAAAGATTAGGAGGAAAACATGGCAGAAAACAAGAAAACTTCAATCATCAGCCCGACACTGATCACAGCTGTTGTCTGCGTTCTGGCTTCGATTGCCGGAGCCGTCGGCGTTGACGTAACCGCGACCGAACAGGCGGAAATTGTTACTTATGCCACGTCCGCGATTACAGGCGTTTCGGGCTTGGTCATTATCGGGCGGAACCTTTATACAAAATATAAAGCGAAACAGGCATGACGGTGTATGTCATCTTGGCGGTCAGCGGGGCTGTTATTGCTCTGCTGGCCTATAAAATCGGGCGTTTAAAGGAGCGTTTAAACCATGCTGAAAACCAAGCAGAACACAACAAAACGGCGGCGGAAGTGGCTGCCCGGCCTCATGCTTCTGCTGATGCTATCCGCGACAGGATGCGCAAAGGCGAGATGTGACTGCCCGCCTTGGCCGGTTGCCGGAGCGGCTGTTGCTCAAGAGCTTGATTACTTGCCTGAAAAAGAGTTCCCGGCTCTCTGGGAGTGGCTGGCAAGGCTGGATAAACTCCGCGACCAGCTACAATAAAAAAAGCGGAGGCTTGGGCGTCGGAACCGCCCAGAGCCGCGAGTTATCCCCTCGCACAGATTAACTGCTCCGCACCTCTGCAGAGGCGGAGTTACCTTAGGATTT
>JAJXEL010000002.1:35530-36706 GCA_021639925.1 Alphaproteobacteria bacterium
CTCGCACAGATTAACTGCTCCGCACCTCTGCAGAGGCGGAGTTACCTTAGGATTTAACTGAAATGGAGTCAATACGTTGCATCAAATGTAACAAGAAACTGGCAGAAATCAGCGAAGGGCAAATATCTATAAAATGCCCGCGCTGTAAAACGCTGAATAATTTTACGGTCAAGAACCACACAAACCACGAAAGCCCAGAGCCTCCTTTATATAAAGGAGAATTAAATGAAAAACGGTCAGCGACCGAGGCTTAACGCCCTCCCGGCGGGGCTACTGCCCGTAGGGGGGAAAAAGATCATGCCAATGGCAGAAAAGCAAAAACTAATCCCCGCACGTGTAGTGCCGCTTGCCCCTTATCTCGGGGGCAAGTTCCGCCTTTCAAAACGGATTATCAATAAAATTGAACAAATCCAACATAAAATCTACGCCGAACCGTTCGTCGGCATGGGAGGGATTTTTCTGCGCCGAACTCAAATCCCGAAAGCCGAAGCGATCAACGACGTCAACGGCGAACTGGTCAATTTGTACCGAATCGTGCAAAAACATCCCGAAGAACTCTGCCGCTCAATCGAGTTCCGATTAGCAACCAGACAAGAATTTGAACGGTTAAGAAAAATCCCGCCCGAAACACTGACAGACATTGAACGCGCCGCCCGCTTTCTTTATCTGCAAAGCGTGGCGTTCGGCGGAAAGGTCTCCGGTCAGGCTTTCGGCGTGTCAATCGACCGACCGGCACGGTTTAACTTCGTAAAAATGCAAGAACGGATTCGCGCCGTCGCCGAACGGTTGGCTTGCGTAACTATCGAACGTATGGATTTTGAAAAGTTCATTACACGATACGACACGAAAGATACTCTTTTTTACCTTGACCCGCCGTACTGGGGAAATGAAACCGACTACGGCAAAGATATCTTTTGCAGAGCGGATTTTGAACGTTTGCGCGACTGTTTAACCGGCATTAAAGGCAGATTTATCCTATCTTTAAACGATACGACTCAAGTCCGAGATCTGTTCAAAGACTTCACCATCGAACAGGCCGACGTGACCTATAGCATCAACAAAACCAGCTGTTGCCAACGAACGGAGCTGATTATAGCGAATTAAAAAAAGAGGCGGTGAAAACCGCCTTTTTTATTACAATAAAAAGTACACAATTAAATATGAAATTTTACACTC
>JAJXEL010000244.1 GCA_021639925.1 Alphaproteobacteria bacterium
AGCTCCCGCCGCTGAAATGCTTGCCGCAGAACCGCAGCCGGCAGCTCCGGCGCCTGAACCGGCCGCAGCGGAAGCAGAACCCGAATTGCCGCCGGAAGAAAGCCCGGCCGCAGGTTTTGAAGAATTAGAAGCCGTTTCGGAATCCCGCGCGAATGAAGAATATGAAAACGTAGAAAACACCATTTCCGCGGAAGAACTGGAAACAATCGAACCGCCTGCGCAGGAATCCGCCGCAGCGGAAGGATTGCCGCAGCCGGGAAACAACCCGGCGGAAGACACTGCCGCTATTGACGCATTGGCCGACGAAACGATCAAGGAACAAAGCCGCCCTGTCGATGATGCGCAGGTTGTTGCCGAAGAAACACAGGAAGAAAACGATCCGCAGGACGCTTCGGACATGATTGCCGCGACAGGCGCTTTTTCGTTTGACGGCACGATGACGCAGTCATTTACCGGATCGGAAACAATGGATACGGTTGTTTTAACAAACGTTATGCATGCATTCGATCACATTTCCGAATGGTACTTGCTGATCAGCGAATTTTCCGTAACGCCTTTGGCAGGACAGAACGGCGCGGAAATTCCTTTATCTGACGATATTTTCTGCCAGGGAGCTTTCATCAATGCCGACGGATCGGCTGTTTCTTTTGCGAACAGCTCCTCTTTAAACGTTCCGGCAGATCAGACAAATCTGGCGCTGTGCGGTATGAAAGTCATACCTCTGGCCGGGCAGGAAAACTCAACGATTGAACTGGAAAATTCCGCCGGCATGCTGATCGGTCCGAACGGCGTTCAGCTGATGTTCAGCCGTTTAAACAAACTGACGATTCCGGCTCTGCCCGGGCAAGCGGCGGCCGCCGAAGCGCAAAACAACGGCCCCGCAGTCTATGCCCTGCCCCGTTTGCAAAAACAGGAACAAGACATTTTTACATTTACGGCTGACAGCGGCACGGCTGAAACAGACCAGGCCGTTATTTTGGTTAAAACCGGTTACAGCCTGTACGGCTGGAACGTCGTTTTTGCCAACGGTCAGACCATGAGTCTGGCGGACGTTCGCACATACCAAAGCAAACATGGCGTTTTGCCTGATAACAGCGGCGTTATTACTTATAAACAAGCGCAATTAACATTTAAAAATGCGAAAAATATTCGCGTTTATGAAAAACCGTCTTATTGCGGTTACGGAAAACAGCCTGAACAATAAATTTAAATGACAACAGCCCTCTTATTCAGAGGGCTGTTTCGCACTTGCGCCGCCGTCCCTTTCCCCTCGGAACAAAAAACGGCATAATTAATTAAAGCCGCTATATGCTTTCGCGGTTATCCCGTTTCGTTAAATAACTTAAAAC
>JAJXEL010000112.1 GCA_021639925.1 Alphaproteobacteria bacterium
AAGTTTAAATATGTTCATCATTTTGTTTTAAGCATAAATTAACAGGAAAATGCTAGATTATCGCATAACGTTTAAAAAGGGGAAAAATGCCTTTTATCTTTCAAATGCTGGCCGTATTTCTTTTGCTGTTTCCCGCAGACGCGCGGGCGGAATCTTCCCGTACGGCTTCTTTGCTGGTCGAAGCGGAAACCGGACGCGTCCTGTTTTCGGAAAACGCCACGGAAAAACGTTACCCCGCCTCTTTGACAAAAATGATGACTCTGTATCTGGTCTTTGACGCGTTGGAAAAAGGCGAAATACAAATGGACCAGCTGTTGACCGTTTCCAAAAAAGCCGCGGGGCAGCCGCGGTCCAGAATGGGACTGAAAGAAAATTCGACCATATCGGTAGAAAATGCCGTTTTCGCCATGATTTCGCGTTCCGCAAACGACGCCGCCGTCGTCATCGCCGAAGCCATGGCCGGATCGGAAGCGCAATTCGCCGACAAAATGACACGCGTCGCGCGTGAACTCGGCATGAAAAACACGCGGTTTAAAAACGCTTCGGGACTGCATAACAAAGACCAGGTCACAACGGCGCAGGACATGGCTATTTTATCCAAAGCGCTGATCCAGCATTTCCCGAAATATTACAAATTATTTTCCGTCCGCGGATTTCGTTACGGGCGGCGTTATTACGGCAACCACAATCTGGTCGCCCGGTATTACAAGGGCGGGGACGGTTTAAAAACCGGATATGTCGACGCGTCCGGATACCATGTCGTCGGGTCGGCCAAACGCGACGGAAAAAGGTTGATCGGCGTTGTTATGGGGCGCAACTCGGTGCGCGAACGCGACCGGCATATTTTCAAACTGCTCGATTCCGGATTCGCCGCGTTGAAAAACAAAAAGGAAACGGTTGACACGTTAAATGAAACGCCGTTTTTCGAACCGATGAAAGAACAACAGCCCGGTTCCAGCGAAAAAGAATACAGACAGCGGCGAATCGCCGCCCAAAAGCTGTCGGAAGAACTGGATAAAATTTCTTCTTTGGACCAAAGCCTGCGCACGGAACAAAGCGGCAGCGTCATTAAAAACGCGATTATCGACTGGGGACGCAGAAAGCCTTAAAAAAATGGAAATGCCTTTCGCTTTGAAACAGGCGGCGGAAAAACTGACCAACGGCCTGAAACAACATGAAATAAAGGAATATGCTGGGCGCATCAGCCGCCGGTACAGGGACAAAAACGCGCCGGCACGTTCCGCGGCGGGTGCCGCCGAATCCGCCGCATACGCCGTTTCCCGCATGCCCGCAACGTTCGGCGCCGCATCGGCCGTATTGCAACAGGCCGCGGCGTTAGAAGGATTAAATCCGAAAACGATGATTGACGCCGGCGCGGGAACAGGCGCCGCCGCTTGGGCAGCCGCCTGTTTTTTTGATTTTGAATCCGTCTTATGCCTGGAACGCGAAACGGCAATGCGCCGCGCCGGGCAAAAACTGTCGCAGGCCGGCGCGGATTTTTTTAAAACACCGCCCGTCTGGCAGGAATTCGATCTGGTTTCGTCCCCGTTAACGCAAACCGCCGATCTGGTCACGGCCTGTTATGTTCTAAACGAACTGGACGAACAAAACCGGGAAAACGTTTTGGACAAACTGTGGCGGGCAGCAAAACAGGCGTTGATTATTATCGAACCCGGAACGCCCGAAAGCTTTCATCATATAAAACGTTTCAGGTCTTTTTTAATCGACCGGGGCGCTTTTATTGCCGCGCCCTGCCCGCACAACGACGCCTGTCCGGACGACTGGTGCCATTTCGGCTGCCGCGTCGCGCGATCAAAACTGCACCGGATATCCAAAAGCGGTTCCGCCCCGTTCGAAGACGAAAAATTTACTTATCTGGTCGCCGCGCGGAAAAACCATAATTCCGTTTACGCGCGAATCCTGCGCCGTCCCCTGATTGAAAAAGGAAAAGTCACGCTGCGCCTGTGCGCGCCGGACGGCATACGGGAAAAAACCGTTTCCAAAAAAGACGGAGAACTTTACAAAAAAGCGCGCAAAGCCGGCTGGGGCGGCGTTTTTAATCCCACGGAATAATACGTTCGGCGGACAAACGCCCCTGCTTGCACTGCGGACACAAAACCGTCTGTTTTAAATCAACCTTTTCCAAAACGCGGCCGCAGTCCAGACACGTAAAATGCGGCAGGTAATCGCCGTCTTTAAACAGGAAATGATACGTAAACCGGTTATACAGTCTGGCGCAGTGCGGGCAATAATACGGCTGATGTTCCCACGTTTTCAGTATAACGGGGCGGCGCCGGCGGATCAAACCGCGGATAAAATCCAGTTCGTGCGGATTGTCGACAATGTATTGGGAAAAATTGACGCCGACTTCTTTTTCCTCTTCGGACGCGAAGTTTTGCGCGCTTAACGCCAGATCGGTTTTGCCGATCCCGTATTTGCCGACAAATTTAAAATCACAGTGAGAACACGACAAACTGACCAGATTTTCCCATACCCGCGCCTTTCATTCAAAACCGCTTTAACTGTGGCATATTTTTGATTTTTCCTCAAGCCAAAGGTTTATTTTTTCTCTTTTTTTAAAGAAGTGTTTTTTTGTCGGGCGCAAATGTGGTATACAGAATAAAATTTTGTCTTTTAATACTTAATTTCCTCAGGAGGATATATGGTCGCTCATAAAGATTTAGCAAACGCTCTGCGCTTTTTGGCCGCGGAAGGTGTACAGAAAGCCAATTCCGGCCACCCCGGCATGCCGATGGGTATGGCGGACGTCGCAACCGTTTTATTTTCAAAATTTTTAAAATTTGACGCAAAAGCGCCGCACTGGGCCGACCGCGACCGTTTCGTCCTGTCCGCCGGCCACGGTTCCATGCTGCTTTACAGCCTGCTGTATCTGACGGGTTACGAACAGGCGACGCTGGATCAGCTGAAAAGCTTCCGCCAGCTGGGATCGCGCTGCGCGGGCCACCCCGAATACGGCCATCTGGAAGGAATCGAAACGACGACAGGGCCTTTGGGACAGGGTATTTCCACCGCCGTCGGCATGGCTTTGGCCGAAAAGCTGCTGGCCGCCCGTTTCGGCAAAGAAATCGTTGATCATTATACTTATGTCATCTGCGGCGACGGCTGTTTGATGGAAGGCATTTCCGAAGAAGCCATTTCTCTGGCCGGACATCTGCGTTTAAACAAAATGATCGTTCTGTGGGACGACAACAAAATCACGATTGACGGCGCGACGTCGGTCGCCACGTCGACGGACCAGCGCAAACGCTTTGAAGCCAACGGCTGGAACACCGACGAATGCGACGCTTACAAGCCCGAAGAAATCGAAGCCGCCATCGCGCGCGCCAAAAAATCCGACAAGCCGACGTTGATCGCATGCCATTCCGTGATCGGTTACGGCGCGGCCAAAGAAGGCACCAGCAAAGTCCACGGTTCCCCGATCGGGGCGGAAGACCTGCTGGCCGCCCGCAAACGTCTGGGCTTTGAATACGCTCCGTTTGAAGTGCCGCAGGACATTTTAAACGAATGGCGCGCTTTCGGCAAAAAAGGACAGGCGGAACGCGAAGCCTGGGAAAAACGCTTCGCCGGCATGGACGCTTCGAAAAAAGCCGAATTTGAACGCACCGTCATCAATCATGTCCTGCCCGCGGGCTGGAAAGAAAAAATGCAGGCGTACAAAGAACAGCTGCTGGCCGACAAGCCCAAAGTCGCCACGCGCAAAGCTTCCCAAATGGCTTTGGAAGTTCTGGTTCCCGCCATTCCCGAACTGTTGGGCGGATCGGCGGATCTGACCGCGTCCAATCTGACGAACGCCAAAGCGTCCGTGTCCGTTACGCCCGATGACTTTACGGGCAACTATATGCATTACGGGATCCGCGAACACGCCATGGCCGCCGCGATGAACGGCATTGCCCTGCACGGCGGGTTTATTCCGTATTCCGGCGCGTTTTTGGTGTTTATGGATTACTTAAAACCTTCGCTGCGTCTGGCCGCGTTAATGGGAATCCGCACAATTTATGTTTTAACGCATGATTCAATCGGCGTCGGCGAAGACGGCCCGACGCATCAGCCGATTGAACATCTGGCGTCCATGCGCGCCATTCCGAACGTCAACGTATTCCGTCCCTGCGACGTGATCGAAACGGCGGAATGCTGGGAATTGGCCATCGAAGCCGAACATACGCCGTCCGTTTTGGCTTTGTCGCGCCAGAATCTGCCGACTCTGCGCACCAGCGTTGCGGAAAACCTGTCGGCCAAAGGGGCATACGTTTTGGCGGATTGCGAAGCAAAGCGCGATGTGACATTATTAGCGACGGGATCGGAAGTCGAAATCGCGGTCAAAGCCAAAGAATTACTGGCTGAAAAAGGAATTAACGCCGCTGTCGTTTCCATGCCGTCCTGGGAATTGTTCGACAAACAGGACGCCGCTTATAAAAAAGCCGTTCTGGGCGATTGCCCGCGCGTTGCCGTTGAATCGCAAGGCGCGTTCGGCTGGGAAAAATACACCGGTCTGGACGGCGCGGTCGTCGCCATGCGTTCGTTCGGCGCTTCTGCCCCGGCGGAACAGTTATACGAACATTTCGGCATTACGCCGAATGCCGTCGCCGCCGCCGCGATGGGTTGCCTGAAAAAATAATTTTTGAAATAAGGAGATTGATAACAAATGCCTATGATCAGTTTACGCCAGCTGCTGGACCATGCCGCGGAATACGGTTACGGTATGCCGGCTTTTAACGTCAACAACATGGAACAGATTCTGGCCGTGATGAACGCCGCGAAAAAAACGGATTCTCCGGTGATCGTCCAGACGTCCAAAGGCGCCCGCGGCTATGCCGGCGATCCGATGATCCGCCATATGGTCGAAGCCGCCGCCGAAATGTACCCCGATCTGCCGATCTGTCTGCATCAGGATCACGGTTCTTCTGTTGAAACGTGCGTTACGGCTTTGGCAAACAGCTATACGTCGGTGATGATGGACGGTTCGTTAAAGGACGGCCAGCCCGCTTCCCATGAATACAATGCCGAAGTATCCGGAACGGTCGCCAAATTCGCCCATATGATCGGCGCGTCGGTGGAAGCAGAACTGGGCTGCATCGGTTCTTTGGAAACCGGCAAAGGCGAAAAAGAAGACGGTCACGGTTTTGACGGTGCTTTGGATAAAAAGCAGCTGCTGACGGATCCGGACGAAGCCTATGATTTCGTCAAGGCAACAAATATCGACGCTCTGGCCGTTGCGATCGGAACGTCCCACGGCGCTTATAAGTTTACGCGCAAGCCGGACGGCGCGATCCTGTCGATTGACACGATCAAGAAAATTCATGCCAAAATTCCGACGGTTCATCTGGTTATGCACGGGTCTTCTTCCGTTCCGCAGGAACTGCAGGACATGATCAACGAATTCGGCGGCAAAATTCCGCAGACCTATGGCGTGCCTATCGAAGAAATTCAGGAAGGCATCAAGTACGGCGTGCGCAAAGTCAACGTCGACACGGACTGCCGCATGGCGATGACGGGCGCGATCCGCAAAGTCTTTGCGACGAAACCCGAAGAATTTGACGTGCGCAAGTACATGGGCCCCGCCATGGAAGAAATGCAGAAAGTCTGCGAAGCCCGTTATGAGCAGTTCGGCGCGGCCGGCATGGCTTCCAAAATCAAGGCGATTTCTTTGGCGGAGATGGCGAAACGCTATAAATCCGGCGAATTGGATCATATGCTGTAATCCTGATTTTTCAGATAAAAAGCCCTTTTGGCAACAAAAGGGCTTTTTTCTTTATCTGCCTCAACGAAAGGCGTATTCTGGATATGTCTGAAAGGAAAGGCCGGTCATGTTAAAAGGAAAGTTCGTTTTAAATTTTATCGCTATTTTTGCGTTACTGATGTTTATTGTCTGGGCCGGGACGGCGTTTGACAACGAAATGACTTTTTCCTGGTATTCCTATACGATTGTCGGGGTTTTAAGCGTTTTTTACGCCTGGACCAAAAGTGTAAACATGAACAAAATTGCCGACGACAAACCGGCGCCGCACCACCGCGTTCATCATCATCACAGTCCGCAGCACCCGCAGTGAACCGTTTTATTCCCCTTCCAGAAATTTTTGCCGGATTTTCGCCGTCAGTTTTTCCGCACCACGTTGATTTAAATGATCGCAATCGGCAAAATCTTCGTCTGTAAAATCTTTATCCCGGTAACAATTCAGGTACAGCGCCTTTTTTCCATAGCGATCCAGCAGAGTTTCCAGTTTTTCAAACAGATTTGTATGCGGCGGAATATACGATAAATACTCCTCCGTTACAGGCGGCACGACAACCAGCAGCCGGATACCGTCGTCTGAAACGGCGCGGATCAGCTTTTCAACAAAAGCCGTCTGGTTATTGTCTCGCAACGCATGCTTTATATGTTTTTGAACCCTTATTTTTATTCCTTCGGCCGTTTTCAGATCTTCGCTGGCGAAAGGAAAAGGATACGGCGCGCCGAAATCAAATTCTTTTGTTTCAAACGGGGAAAAATTCAGCGAAGTGTCAATATTTTTTTCAGCATATAAAATCGGATTTTTGGGCGGTATGCCGAAATACTGATTATATTTCGACGTCTCGAAAATCATTTTGGAACGTTCTTCTTCAAACCCGGCGGAAAAATCAGAATAAAATAAAACAACGCGCTTTAAATTTAAAAACATCAGACGGCATTTCAAATACAGCTGGTACGAATAATACAAATCCTGAGAAGCAATTCCCAAATTGATATCCCGATCCGTTTCGCAAAATCCGCACTGCGCGTGGGAAGACCCCAGCACGGCCAATTCAATCTGCGGAGCCAGAAGAACCGCCTTTCTGGCTTTATAGTAAAAACAACGGTCAAAACTGCCTTTGATTCGTCTGCGTAATTTCCGGGAAGGAACAAAACAACAAACAGCTCTTAAAAAAAATTTTTTTAACCGGACATTCATTTTTTATTTCCTCTCCTTTTGATTTATACCCC
>JAJXEL010000245.1 GCA_021639925.1 Alphaproteobacteria bacterium
GTTTAAAGGCTGATTTAAACAGATCCGTTCCTGCGGACAAACGGTTTTCTTTGTTCTTCCGGAAAAGACAGCAGAATTTTAATCTGATCCGGAGTCAAAACAAAAGACAAAGCGGAAAAAGGATTTAAAATAACGCCGTCATTACGACTCAGTCGGACTGCTTTAATCCAATCAAGACAGTGCATAAAAACGGCCTTTCCTGCTTTATAATCTGCCGGAATTTCCTTTTGTGACGAAAAAACGGGCATTAAACGCTTGTTTAAAGAATTGAAATAAACAATATCCGGTTTAAAAACAGAATGTTTTAACACTCCCGCGTTTCCAAAAGGCAGCTCCGGATTATTTTGTACTGCCGCAGGCACCAATACATCTGTATAACGAAACGCGTAAAGCAGACTTACGTAATTTTCTTTACTTTTATCGGCGGCAAAAGCAGCCAGACGTTTTTCCAACGGATTGTCAATGTTTTTTATCATATTCATTTCTCCGGACAAGCGTGTTTAAAAGTATCTGATATTTTGCTGTTGTCATAAAGAATATAAACCGAAAATCAATATTTATTGACATCAAATGACAACCTCTTTTATCCTGTCATTGTGCCTTAGCAGGCGCGGAGCCTTGAACAGCTCTTTTAATCTAGTCGGCGTATAGATATGCGTCGTTATCCGTTTTGCGTAATGCAGCAACGGAAAATATCCCCGACTTTCATTATGATGGTCGGGGAGCTTTTGGTGTATGTCCAAAATACCCGTCCTTATCTCTGAAAAAACGGGATATTAAAAGACCAAAAGGATCATTAACTAGATTATGGTTGTTCAACTCCCCGACCGCCTGTTCAGGCGGTTTTCTTTTAACTTTTCAGGGGATTAGAAATGAAACAATCCAGAACAACGATTAAAGAACTGACGGCGCGTTATCGTGCGGTTTTGTTAAAATGCGTGTTAATCAACGCGATGATGTTTATGGGAATCGGGGCGGCAAATGCAGCAGATTTGGTAATTGATGGAACAGCAGAGAATCCATCAAAAATCATAACGTCGGCTGATCCCTCCGGTCGTGAAGATTTTGGCGCACTGAAGATGTCGGGCGGCGAATTACGTATTGAAAGAACTGGTGAAGAAAGTTCATATTCAGAACTGTATTTTACTGATGATTCAACAATTTCCGGAGGAACCATAACACTGTCGACTCCATCAAATGGGCATGAAGACAGCGATGCGGATTTAAGCTTTGGCGGAAATTTAACCATAACAGGCGCCGATACGGTTATTGATATTTCGGGTGAAGGCGAACTTAATATTTATCATGGTACATTTGTGTTAAC
>JAJXEL010000113.1 GCA_021639925.1 Alphaproteobacteria bacterium
AAATTTTCAGTATACTGAAAAACGAGCTTGACTGGTGTCGGCTTGAAGGTGTGGAAACCTTCCGTATTTGCTAGTCCCGATGTAAACAGCCGGACTATAAAAAAAGGCTGTATCTCAACTCATATTGAGCTGGGATACATTGTTGTATGTCCAGGCTCTGTCTTTTTGGCAGGCTAAAGAGCATTGTAGCCGAGCAAATACGGTTTTCCACCTCCCAGCTCCGCCAGTTGTGTGTTTAACAATTGTGCGGAGTTAATCTTATGAAAAAAATAAAACTGGCTTTTCTGTTGATGCTCTTTTCTTTATGCCTGCCGGGGCGGGCATATTCCAGCTGTGCTTTATTGGAGACTGATCCTTTGGCTGACAGTCTGACAAATAATGTGGCACAACATCAATATCTGCAATATCAAACAAGCCTTTGCGGCGGCGGGGGCGGAGGAGGCGGCGTTTCCGTTCCGACCTGTACTTCCGGACAATACCTCAGCGGTTCCAGCTGCCTGTATTGTTCCAGCGCCATGCCGGGGTGTTCGGCTTGTTCCAGCGCTTCTGTCTGTACGACTTGTTTTTCCGGGTATTATAAGTCCGGCAGTAAATGTGCCGAATGTCCCGCAGGGTGTTCGGCCTGTTCTTCGTCAACGACATGCACGGCCTGCGATTCCGGATATACGCTGTCATCGGGAAAATGCATCAAACCGTGTGATTCCAACTGTTCTTCCTGTGATACGTCAACGGGCAAATGCAATACGTGTAAAACCGGTTATTTCAAAAATACTCTGGGCAAATGTACGGCTTGCCCGACAGGGTGCAGCAGTTGTTCCAACGCGTCCGGCTGTTCCAAATGCGCGTCCGGTTATACCATGATCGGCAATCAATGCTATTCCGGCCAGACAAAATGCCCGGACGGTCAGACGCTGACCGACGGCACATGCTGCAACTTCTAAGGAAAAGGGGGGAATAATCATGAAAAAATATCTTTTGATTCTCGCCGCTTTTCTGTTGATGCCGTCCGTCGGATCGGCCGAAACGGTTTTTAACGATACGGGCGCTTTCGCCATAGCCAAAGCCGTCAAACTGGGGCGCGGCAAATCGGCTTATTCTTCCGATCTGGCGACGCTGGGCAACGGCGGAGGCACTGCGCAGATAAAAGACGGTTGTTCGGCTTCGTCCGAATGTGACAAAGGACAAAAATGTTCCAATAAAAAATGCGTCAGCTGTACCGACGGCGAAAAATGCGACACTTGTCCCGCCAATTATGTCGGCAACGGCCAGGGCGGCTGCCGGATACAATGTATAAAAGGGCAGGCTGACTGCGAATTGTGTGCCAAAGGGCAAGTCTATGACGGTTCCAAATGCCGTCTGCCCTGCGACGGCGTTACCTGTCCGTCGGGAACGACATGTAAAAACGGAACGACGTCCGCCTGTTGTATTCCCGATGAAAAAAAATGTACCGTTGCCAACTGCGGCAGCTGTAATACGGTTACGGGGCAGTGCGAAGCGTGCGCGTCCGGTTATACCGCGCTGTATTCGTTTGAGACTAACGGGATAATAAGTTGTGGAAAACTTACAGTAGCATGCGCAACCGGCAAATATAACGACGGCAACAATAACTGCCTGGACTGTGCAAACGGATCAAAATGCAGCTCCTGCTCGTCGGCGACGCCGTACTGGTGTTCCAGTTCGTCCAGTTGTTCCGCCAGCGCGACGTGCAATTCCTGTTCGTCTGATTCGGATTGTACGGTGTCCAGCGGATACGCCTGCGTTTCAGGGAAGTGTACGAAAAAATGTTCGTCGTCTTCTTTGCCCTATTGGTGTACCTTACAGTCGTCCTGTGTCGCATCAGCCGCGGCATGCCGCAATCTCAGCCTTGTCTCGGACTGTTATCAACCGACACAAGAAGAATTGTGCAATTGTTCAAACAACAAAACGATCAATCAAACGATGCAGACAAAATTGATGTGCGCTGTAGAACGCGTGGAAGCGTGTAACTGTCCGATATGGTAATTCAACATAACGGGGAAAACGGGCGGAATTTTCCGCCCGTTTTTTTGCGGAAGATTTCAAAACTTGAAAAAAACCGTTGAAATTTATATCCTTGATCCGGAGTGTTTTAACGGGGGCCCGCATGAAATTAAAAATAACGGCTTTTTTCCTGACCGCGCTTGTTTTGTATCTTTTTCCGGGCGGTTACAGAACATATTATTCCTGGTTTAATATTCACGCGGATAAACCTGTCAAAGCGGTGTTAAAGTATCAAAATGAACGGGGAACGCCCAGATTTCAGCAAAAGAAAAGCGATACCGGTTTTATTTCTTTTCCCGTTCTTGATCAAAAAATTGTCGGTTTTCATCTGGATATTACCGGAGACGCCAAAATCTATGCCGTTCAATTCAGCGGCCGGGAAG
The DNA here is from genome assembly GCA_021639925.1 of Alphaproteobacteria bacterium. Classification (GTDB taxonomy): domain Bacteria; phylum Pseudomonadota; class Alphaproteobacteria; order CAAGCB01; family CAG-977; genus UBA11549. The sequence goes on from JAJXEL010000113.1 coordinate 2,403, forward strand.
AAAAACTTTTCCCCGTTAAAGGCGATTTTTCCAACCTTGAAGTCCCGCTGGAAAGCCGGTGTGATATCAGTTTTTTAAAACTGATTATTCTGGGCGGCTTGTCTTTTTACTTTTTCTGCTTTTGCCTGAACGCCTTAACCGGCGCGGAAGTTTTATGTCCGGAAAAAATTCCTCAGTTTAAAAATATTGAATTTTTAAGAATCATTTTCACGCTGGCTGTTGTATATCACCATACCGGCGATACCCTGGGATATGAAACCAACGCCTGGCTGTCGGTTGAGTTTTTCTTTATTTTGTCGGGATTTTTCCTGTTGTTCAGACTGTATCCCGGGAATATCGCCGCTTTTATCAAACTGAAGCTGGTCCGTTTCTGGCCGCTGCTGTTTTTCGGTTCTTTGTTCTGCGGGTTGTTTGAAAAGAAAATCCGCCTCAGCGGCATTTTGGCCGAACCCCTTTTCCTGTCGAACGCCGGATTTTATTGGCAGCACGGCTATAATCCGCCGTCATGGTATGTGTGCGTTCTTTTTTGGGTGCTGCTGTTTTATTTTTACCTGATAAAAACACAGAAAAAAGAAAACGCTAATCTGATTATCGGGCTGATATGCTTTTTTTCCTATGCGGCGCTGGCCCGTATCGGGTTCGGGCGGCTGTGGGATACGCTGGGCGGAATAGGGACGATGATCCCGATCGGAATGTTGCGCGCCGCGGCCGGCGTCGGCGCCGGATATTTTCTGGCCCTGCTGTATCAAAAACGACAAACAACGTCCCGCGATACCGGCAGACCGCGGAAACTTTTCTTTACGGTTGCGGAAATAACCGTTCTGTGTTCTTCGCTGACCGTGCTGTTTTTCAAAAAACCCCGTTCCGAAGATGATATCTTTTTCGTTATTTCTTTCGCCGCTTTGATTTTCCTGTTCGTCAGCGGACGGGGATACGTTTCACGTTTTTTGGATAAAGACGTTTTCGCCCGGGCGGGCCGGTATTGCTTTGCCGTTTTTATGACGCACAACTTTATTACCCATCATCTTTTGACGCTGGCGCGGGACAGGTTTCCCGATCTGGTAATGAGCCATATTCCGTATACGGTTCTGCTGACAATGCTGGCGGCGTTTTTGGTCGGAATCGCCGTTCATTACGTGATTGAAATTCCGTGGGGCAGGGCGTTGAAACGATGGTTGTCGTGACGGAAAAAAGCTTTGTTGTTTTTCAGCCGTCCGGAACATTCTTGATTTCATTAAAAAATCTTGCAAAAAGCTTTTATTTCCCTTGACTCTTTTCAGGGTTTTTGCGACTATGCACTGCCTAAAGTATAGAAAAACAGGGTTTTTTATCTGCTTTTTTATTGTTTTAGACAAGGAAAAACCGGCGGTTTTCCGCCGTTTTTATGTGTTTTAGCTTTTCGGTTCGGCCGCAGAGGTTGGAATCGAGTAAGTGTGTTGTAACGGTTAGATAGGAAAGAGGAATTTAATGCCTACAATTAACCAATTAATTCGCAGTCCGCGTAAACCGCGCGTCAAGCGTAATAAAGCTCCTGCTCTGCAGGCCTGTCCGCAAAAACGCGGCGTTTGCACGCGTGTTTATACAACGACTCCGAAAAAGCCGAACTCCGCTTTGCGTAAAGTAGCGCGTGTTCGTTTGACCAACAGTGCTGAAGTATTAAGCTATATTCCGGGTGAAGGTCACAATCTGCAGGAACACTCCGTTGTTCTGATCCGCGGCGGCCGTGTCAAAGACTTGCCGGGCGTTCGTTACCACATCATTCGCGGTACGCTGGATACTCAAGGCGTTTCCACACGTCGTCAGAGCCGTTCTCTGTACGGCGCAAAGCGTCCTAAATAATAGAAAAGGAAAGATATTATGTCTCGTCGTCACGCTGCAGAAAAACGTGAAATCGTACCCGACGCCAAATACGGCGACGTGGTTGTTGCTAAATTTATGAACTGCGTCATGCTTCACGGCGCAAAAGCGACCGCCGAAAAAATCGTTTACGGCGCGCTGGATCGTGTGGCTGAAAAAACAAAGCAGGAACCCCTGAAGGCTTTTAACGAAGCTTTGGACAACGTCAAACCGGCCGTTGAAGTCCGCTCCCGCCGCGTCGGCGGCGCGACCTATCAGGTCCCGGTCGAAGTCCGCCCCGACAGAAAACAGGCGCTGGCTATCCGTTGGATTATCGCCGCCGCCCGCAACCGTTCCGAACAGACAATGGAACAACGTCTGGCCGGCGAATTTTTGGACGCTCTGGCCAATAAGGGCGCCGCTGTCCGCAAACGTGAAGAAACCCATCGTATGGCAGAAGCTAATAAGGCTTTCTCGCATTACCGTTGGTAATAATTGAAGTTTTTAGAGAAGGTTTTAAATAATGGCTCGCTCTACTCCCATTGAAAAATATCGCAATATCGGCATCATGGCGCACATTGATGCCGGTAAAACGACAACGACAGAACGTATTCTGTACTACACAGGCAAGTCCCATAAAATCGGCGAAGTCCATGACGGCGCCGCGACAATGGACTTTATGGTGCAGGAACAGGAACGCGGTATTACGATTCAGTCCGCGGCGACAACCTGCTTCTGGAGAGAACATCGCTTAAACATCATTGACACCCCGGGGCACGTTGACTTTACGGTTGAAGTTGAACGTTCCTTGCGCGTTCTGGACGGCGCTGTCGCCGTTTTCGACGGCGTGGCCGGTGTCGAACCGCAGTCTGAAACCGTTTGGCGCCAGGCTGATAAATACAAGGTTCCCCGTATTTGCTTTGTCAACAAAATGGACCGTATCGGTGCCAATTTCCTGCGCGCTGTCGGCATGATCAAAGAACGCCTGGGCGCTACGCCCGTCGTTATGACGCTGCCTATCGGCGCCGAAGCGGATTTCGCCGGCGTTGTAGACGTTTTGCGTAAACGCGCCATCATCTGGAACGGCGAACATCTGGGCGCTGAATTCAGCTATGAAGATGTTCCGGCCGATCTGAAAGAACTGACCGACAAATACCATGCGGAACTGGTCGAAACCGTTGTCGAACAGGACGATCAGGCGATGGAAGACTATTTGGAAGGCAAGGAAATTTCTTTGGAAACATTGCAGAAATGTATTCGCAAAGGAACAATTTCCATGAACTTTGTCCCCGTTTTGTGCGGTTCTTCCTTTAAAAACAAAGGGGTTCAGCCGATGTTGGACGCCGTTGTGGATTATCTGCCGTCTCCGGTCGATATTCCCGCCGTTGTCTGCACAAACCTGAAAGGGGAAGAAGTTATCCGTCATGCGACCGATAATGAACCTCTGGCGGCTCTGGCCTTTAAGATTATGAACGACCCGTTTGTCGGTTCTTTGACGTTTGCCCGTATTTATTCGGGGACGATGACCGCCGGTTCGTATGTTCTGAACTCGGTTAAAGATAAAAAAGAACGTATCGGCCGTATGCTGCTGATGCATGCGAATCATCGTGAAGAAATCAAAGAAGCCAATGCCGGCGATATTATCGCTCTGGTCGGTTTGAAAGAAACGACAACCGGTGAAACGCTGTGCGCCGATAACTCTCCGGTCATCTTGGAAAAGATGGAATTCCCGGATCCCGTTATCGAAGTCGCCGTCGAACCGAAAACAAAGGCTGACGTAGAAAAAATGGGCCTGGCTTTGAACCGCCTGGCAATGGAAGATCCTTCTTTCCGCGTTTCTTCCGATAATGAAAGCGGACAGACAATTATTAAAGGTATGGGTGAACTGCACCTGGAAATTATTGTCGACCGTTTGAAACGCGAATTTAAAGTGGACGCAAATGTCGGCGCCCCGCAGGTTGCTTATCGCGAAACGATTTCTCAGGTTTATGAAATCGATTACACGCATAAGAAACAGTCCGGCGGTTCCGGTCAGTTTGCCCGCGTTAAAATCCGCTTTGAACCGTTGGAACCGGGGTCGGGATTCGTTTTTGAAAATACCGTTGTCGGCGGTAACGTTCCCAAAGAATATATTCCCGGTGTTGAAAAAGGTTTGCGCGCTGCTTTGGAAACGGGTGTAATTGCCGGCTTCCCCTGCACGGACTTTAAAGCAAACTTGTTTGACGGGGCATACCATGACGTCGACTCTTCGACTATGGCGTTTGAAATTGCGGCCCGCGCGGCTTTCCGCGAAGGAATCGCAAAAGCAAAGCCCAAGCTGTTGGAACCGATTATGAAAGTAGAAGTCGTTACGCCCGAAGATTATATGGGCGACATTATCGGCGATTTAAACAGCCGCCGCGGTCAGGTCGCAGGTATGGACCAGCGCGGGAATGCTCGTGTAATTGATGCGACAGTTCCTCTGTCCTCGATGTTTGGATACGTGAATACGCTTCGTTCCATGAGCCAAGGCCGCGCGCAGTACTCGATGGTGTTTTCGCACTATGCCGAAGTACCGCAAAACGTTGCAGAAGAAATCAAAGCCAAAATGGCTGGTTAAGAATTTGGAGTTTTAAGAAATGGCAAAAGAGAAGTTTGAGAGGAATAAGCCGCATTGCAATATCGGCACGA
>JAJXEL010000114.1:0-2902 GCA_021639925.1 Alphaproteobacteria bacterium
GTTCATTATCGCCTATACTGTTATTGATAATTTTCACGGCGTCAAATTCGTCCGTTGCCAGAATTTCCCAGGCTTCCGTATAACTTTGATAACATGACGGACAGTCCACGCCGTCGTCCAGTTCCACGGCAAAAGCGACAATCTGTGCATCATAAGCTACCCCGTGCATGCCCGTATCGTCTTTTTTCCCAGCGACCAAACTGGAAACAGGCGTGCCGTGATCCGCAATATCCTGATAATGATTATATTCGTCTTTTTGCAATTCGCTGAACTGGTCTTTCAGTTCCTGATGCGTAACAAGCGTTCCGTTGTCAACGACGGCGACGGTCACGCCTGATCCCGTAAAGCCCAGCGCATACGCCTGCGCGGCCCCCAAAGCATCGTAAGCTTTTTGATTGGCGGCGTATTCCGTATCGGCCGCAAAAGCGGCAGACAGCGGCAAAAAAAAGAAAAGAGAAAAACAAACATATTTTAACATTCTCTTTTCCCCTTTTCTTCTTTAAAAAGCATAGGACAATGACGCGGCAAAGTTCAGCGCTTCGGTATGATCGGATATCCGGGTCCCCGCCCACAAATTCAGCAAAACATTGCGGCTGAGGTTTGTTTTCAAGCCGATTCCCGCATTAAAATAATCTTTATCCGTTTCGGCAGACAAAGAATCAAACGTCGTTTTGGCCGTATCTGCCAGGAAATAAGCCGAAGTCTGTACGGAATCGCCGCTTAAAATCCGCTGATAACCGAAATCCGCCGTCAGGACAGCCTGAGAAAAGGTGTAACCGATTGTAATCCCCGGCCGAAGGCTGACAGAAGTATTGTCAACGCTGTCAACGCCCAGCAGCATTGACGACGCGCCTTTTTCTTCATATGAATCCTGAGCGATATAACTGACGTTCGCCGCCAGATAAGACCGCAGATAAAAAGAATAATCCCGGTACGGCAAACGCATAAAATCATAGCCCAGATTTAAATCAAGTTCGGCGGAATAACCGTTAAAATCAGCCCGGCTTAATGTTTCCGATCCCGCAATTTCAGTATACCGGCTGCTTTTATATTGTTGGAAACCGCCCAGCAGCATACTGTTCAGCGTCAGCCGGCCGAATCTGGACCCCGTATAAATTCCCGCCCGGTAGTCTTTGACATTGATTTCGTCCGAATCCTGCGTTAAACGCCCCGAAGCAAATCCGGCCGTTACGCCGACCAAAAGCTGCGGCGAAAATTCGTGGTCATAACCGAACATGCCCCCGATTGTTCTGGTTTTAACGTCCCCTTTGTTTAAAGAAGAATCCCCGTCCTCAACGACTTTGCCGCCCAAAACCTGGCCCCAGATTTTATTTCCCGTTTCATATGCGTTTCCCCCGGACCGGCCGCGGTAATATCTGCCTCTGTACTGCTGCATGGGCGTATATCGATGATGAAACGCCGCCGCGTCGCGGTTCATGCTTGTTTTAAACAAATGCGCCGAAATCTGAGACGACATACTGTTTGACAGCGGCAGGTGTTCTTTTTGAACCGGTTTGGCCTTTGAACGGATTACGTTGATTTTCTTTTGCAGATCCTGCCCGGATAAATAATAATATCCCTTAAATTCCGTATTATTGTTATCCAGATACATCTTGTCCATAATACCGGCGACAACTTTTTCTTCCGGCAGGAAAGAAGCCGCCGCTTCGGCTTCGCTCATGCGCAGGTAATCAATCGTTACATCAATGCTGTCGCTTTCCTGATGTGTGGTCGCCACGATAAAATCCGACAACATTGACTGAGGAGCAAAATTTTCAAATGCCGTCAAGGTATTGAAATTAATCAGCGTATATCTCTGCCCGTTTTCATAACTGATATTATTGTCCGCGATTTTAAGACTGCCGCCCGTAATATTCAGATTATCAATCTGCATCGCCGCCGTTCCCGTACCGGATTGCGACGATACCATCACGATATTGCCCGAAGAGTTCAATTCGTTAATCGTCAACGAAGCCGCGACAGATCCCGCCGCCGTATTGTTAACCGTTCCCGCAATCGTTCCAAAGCCGGATAAAAAGCCCGCGTTTTCAATCGGATCGGAACCGTTGTCAAAAACAGCGCCCGCATTGACAACCATACTGCCCGAAGCCGTGTTGTTAATCTGTCCGACCAGACGGCTGTCACCCGCAACGGTGATAATGCCTTCATTATCCAGAATTCCCGAAAAAACGCCCTTTTCTTCAAAATTAAACATGTTCCGATTAACAAACCGGCCTGTCGAAGAAAAATCTCCGACGGTCGTTATTTCCCCGACTGTCTTACCAGTCACGGAAAAAGTTCCCGTATTGATAACGTCTGCCGCCGCCTTTCCTCCGGAGGCCAGGGTCGTTCCCCGATTTTCAAAAGTATTACTCAGCGTTCCGGAATCAAATCTGAATGTTCCGCTTGTATTCGTAGTTAACTGACCGTCCATTTTCGCCGTACCGGACATGGAAAACGTCCCCGAATTAACGGTTACGTTTCCTTTCATGCTTCCCGTCAGATTTAATTCGCCGCCTTCGATAACCGAAGTCCCCGAAAACGTGTTTGTTCCGGCCAGCGTTAAAACGCCTTCGCCCTGTTTTCTTAAGCCGACATCAGCCTGGCCGTATTGGCTGTCTTCTGATTTAACCTGGCCGATATCGTTGCTCCAGGTACTGTCTGTTCCCGATGTATCCACGCTGTAAAAAAACTGGTTCATGGCGGAATCATAATCCGAAACCGTCAGCCGGTTCGCATCAAAATATTTAATTCCTTTAACAGCGTCGCCGACATTTAACAGACCTTGGCCGAAAACGTCTTCAAACGTTACTTCGTGACAAGAAATCGACCCGCCGCAGCTGTACCCGAGCAAGGCCGCGGCTGCCTTTGCCTGTTCAAAAGTGATTCCCTGCGCGTTATC
>JAJXEL010000114.1:2912-6804 GCA_021639925.1 Alphaproteobacteria bacterium
CGCGTTATCCGTAAAAAACAAAACGCGGGTAATGCCGGAATTTGACTGAATCATATATGGGGATAATTCCAGATCGTCCTTTTTAAAGGCCGTTGAAAACAAAACGTCGGCGATTTGTTTTCCGCCCAGATAAGGAAAAGCCTGCTGAACCAACGCCGCGGCGCCGGAAACCATCGGCGCGGCCATAGACGTTCCCGACAAATCTTTAAATTTCGGCGCATCAGGATCTGTCGATTCATCATACGGCACCGAAGAATAAATATTTGTTCCCGGTGCCGCCAGAGTCCATTCTTTCGCGTTGCCGGCCAGATTGGAAAAAGACGCGATAAATTTTTCATCAGAAGGCAATTTATCCGAATCATATGCGACAACATTAATGATATTGTTTTTAAAAGAGGGATCATAAGCTCCGGCCCCGGCGGGAAAAGCGTCCGGATTCAGCTGTGTTTCATTTCCTGCCGCCGCTATGATTAATTTGTCTTTTTCCACCATTCTGCCGGTCAGCTGGAAAATGGTGTTCAGTTCATCTTCGCCAATATCTTCTTCGGCAGTCCCCCAGCTGTTATTGATGATTTTAACGTTATCATATTCGCTGCTCAGCAAAGTTTCCCAGGCTGCCCCCGGATCCATGCAGTTTTCATCTTCGCAGCCGCCTTCCAGCAAAGTGGAAAAAACCAGCAAATCCGCATCGTATGCCACCCCGTGCATGCCCGAATCATTCTTTATTCCGGCAATAATGCCGGATACATGCGTACCGTGTTCATTGCCGGAAATATTAAATTCGCTTTTCTGCAAAGAACTGATCTGTCCTTGCAGATCGGGGTGCGACGTTAACGTTCCGCCGTCAATAACCGCGACGGTAACCCCCGTCCCCGCGAAACCCGAATAAGCCCCCGTTTCCCCCGTATAGGCTTTATCCGCCCCGATCGCGCTTAAAGCCGATCCGTTCGCTTTATATTCTTCGTTATCATATTCCGGCGAAACTGCATTGGTATATTCGGCAAAAGCGGGAAAAACAAAAAATGCGGAAAAAAGTAAAATCGTAAAAAAATATTTTTTCATCGCGTACTCAAAAAAAAAATCAAAGATATTCTTTCGGACAGGATAACCTTAAAGAGTATAACAAATCCTTAAAAAAAACGGGCGCATTTTCAGCGCCCGCCTTTTCGTCAAAGAAAAAATCAGTCAATTTTCATAAACATTTTTCCGGGAGCCTTGCATACCGGACAGTTATCAAAAACTGCGCCGACAACCGTTTCCCCGCAGACCGGACAGACATAAATGTCGGCGGAAGGATTTTTACCCAGGTTATCCAAAGCTTCTTTATATAAACGGGCGTGCGTTTTTTCCACCGTATTCGCCATCGAAAACGTCCGTTCGGCCGCCGTATTGCCTTCGGCTTTGGCTTCTTCGATCATCGGAGGATACATAGATTCAAATTCGTACGTTTCCCCGTTAATGGCTTCTTCCAGATTATCTTTTGTCGTTAAAATTTTACCGGCGGCGCGCAGATGATTGGCGGCATGCACTTTTTCCGCCGCGGCGGCAGCGCGGAATAATTTCGCGACTTGGGCAAATCCTTCTTTGTCCGCCTGAACGGCAAAAGCTGAATATTTCTGATATGCCTGAGATTCCCCCGCAAAAGCCGTCATTAAATTTTCCAAAGATTTAGACATGAATATATTTCCTTTCTTTTTAGAATGATTATAAAAAAGAGTATATCGGAAAGAAATAAAGATGCAAGTATAAAGAACGGCAGGAAGGGGGATTGAAAAAAACTTGATATAAGCCGGCAAATGGTTTACAAAGCGTTAGGTGTGGTCTCGTAGCTCAGCTGGATAGAGCAACAGCCTTCTAAGCTGTGGGTCCCGCGTTCGAATCGCGGCGAGATCACCAAAAATCCCTCCGGCCGGAGGGATTTTTTGATTGAGGTGTGATTTGAACGCGCAGCGTTCGGTGAGCCAAGGGCGAACGACGCGCAGGCGCGACAAGCGCCGAGCGGCCGGCCTGACCGGCGGGCAACGCCCGCAACCGCGGCGAGATCACAGAAAAAAAAGATTGAACCTTGATTTGAACGCGCAGCGTTCGGTGAGCCAAGGGCGAACGACGCGCAGGCGCAGATCAGCGCCGAGCGGCCGGCCTGACCGGCGGGCAACGCCCGCAACCGCGGCGAGATCACAGAAAAAAAAGATTGAACCTTGATTTGAACGCGCAGCGTTCGGTGAGCCAAGGGCGAACGACGCGCAGGCGCGGATCAGCGCCGAGCGGCCGGCCTGACCGGCGGGCAGCGCCCGCAACCGCGGCGAGATCACAGAAAAAAGATTAAACCTTGATTTGAACGCGCAGAAGACACCACGCGGAAAACTCAACTGTTTTTCTGTTGTTCTATAAAAGCGTATACAGACCCGACGCCTATTCCGATTATACGCGCCGTTTTGGTTTTTCCGATCCCTTGTTCCAGCAAACGGCTGATTTGTTCTTCTTTGCCGTTCCAGACGTGCTTTCGGTTCTTTCTGCCCTTGGGACGGCCGAGAGAACGCCCCTGGGATTTGATGCGCTGCAAAGCTTCTTTCGTGCGTTTGCTGATCATTTCCCGTTCCAGTTCCGCCACCAGGCCAAAGGCAAAAGCCAGAACTTTGCTTTGCACGTTATCGCCAAGTTCGTAACCGTCTTTTACCGTTAAAACTTTCGCGCCGACTTTCATGCAATGTTCCAGAATAGATATGATCATAAACAGTTTTCGCCCCAGCCGCGACAGTTCGGAACAAATAATTATATCCCCCGATTTTATTTTCTTCAGCAATTTGCCAAGCTTTCTTTTTTCCGGTTCTTTGGCGCCGGAAACCCCGTCGTCAACAATCCATCTTTCAATCAATAAGTTCAGCCGGCACGCCAGATTTTCCACGCCGATTTTTTGATTGTCGCAATCCTGCTTGTCCGTAGACACTCTTAAATATCCGTATACCGTCATTTCTTTTCCTCCTTTGTCAGTTAAATTTCCGGTCAGTGATACGGTTCATGTCGGACGGAACGGATTTTGGTGTTTCCGGTAAAATTCCTCGCGCTTGTCAAACAAAGATTATATATTTATTTCAGATACTTCCAGCAAACCACGATTGTTTTTTGCTTTTGCGGAATTTACAAAAAAAAGAAGTTTGCCGGATTCGGCTGGATTTTGCCGGCAGGTTCAAATATATTGACGGCCTGTTTAAATTATTTTCCGGAATAAAATTTTTAACGCTGATGAACGACGACTTTTTAAAAATCGCACGGGAAAATCAAAAAAAGGCTTTTGAAATTATTCAAAAACTGAAAATTTATCCCGCCTGGGAAAAAGCCGGCGCAACGGTTAACCTGATCGGGTCTTTGCAGACCGGATTGCTGATGAAACATCTGGACATTGATTTTCATATTTACACGCCGGTGCTGAAATTATCGGACAGTTTCGGCGCTATTGAAAAAATCGCCGAAAATAACGGCGTTGAAAAAATCGAATACGCCAACCTGCTGTCGGCGCCGGACGCCTGTTTGGAATGGCACGTTTTTTACAAAGACGACGACCGGAATATCTGGCAGATCGACATGATGCATATCGTTAAAGGGTCGCGTTACGACGGTTTTTTCGAAAACATTGCCGCACGGATCAACCAAAGCGCAACGCCGGAACAAAAAGAAACGATCCTGCGGTTAAAATATGAAACGCCCGACAATGAAAAAATTATGGGAATAGAATACTGCCGCGCCGTTATGCGGGACGGCGTGCGGACATATTCCGAACTGGTTAAATGGCGGCGGGAAAATCCCGTTGACGGTATTTTGGAATGGCTGCCGGAATAAACGAAAGGCAAGTTACAGATTATCGTCAAACGGAACGGAAGCGTGCGTCCCGTCG
>JAJXEL010000246.1 GCA_021639925.1 Alphaproteobacteria bacterium
TATTTTAATAAAACTGCAGAACAAGCGTTTTTTTATCGTCTGAAATCCCGTATTCCGAAGCATACCGTTTTATCAAAGCCGTTCCGCGATGCCCGCCGGTTTCCGCCGGCCAGAAAATGTCGTTTTTTTGTTGAATCCCGACCTGCATAAACTTTTTTGCCCCCCACGCCGTCAGGACGGGATCGGCGCCGCCGCAGCGCAGCGCGTTTAAAACGGCTTCATGCACAGCCAGACGCCAGTAAAGAATCTCCCGACACGGCAAATTGTCGAAACAGGCGGCAAAATGCAGCAGATCAGCGGCAAAATCCCGGCTGCCGCGCAAAACAAACCGCGCGCCCCATTCGGCCGACAAAGGAAAAGACCCGAACCGACCGGCATAAATTTTAAAAAAATCAGACATTTCCGCCTTTCTTATTGACATTTAGAACCGTTTTTTATATTCTGATCAAGTAATTTTTTTCGGCAGTCCTGCAAAAGGCTGCAAATCCTGAGGTCACCATACGGTGACCTTAGTTGTATCGGAGGTATTTTGGTCAAAATCTGTTACATCGACGAATCAGGCGACCTGGGAACGCTTCCCGTCGATTCGACCTCTGACGGCAATCATCAGCCCGTTCTGGCGATCGCCGGTATTTTTATTGACCACGAAGACCTGTACAATCTGACCCATGATTTTATCAAGCTGAAATACCGCTATTATCCCGGGCTGAACTATCCTACGGACAAATTCTTGGATCGCATTATTCCCGAAATCAAAGGGGCAGACCTGCGCCGCAACGCCATGCGCGGCGGCCGGCGCGTCAAACGGCACGCCATCGGTTTTTTAGACAGGATTGTCGATCTGTTTTATAAATACAATATCCGTATCGTCGGACGCATCTGGGTAAAAATTCCCGGAAAACCGTTTAACGGCAAAGCGGTATATACTTCTTCGATCCAAAGCATTTATACTTATTTTGACAATTACCTGCAGCAGGAAAGCGATTACGGCATTGTCGTCGCGGACAGCCGCGATTATATGAAAAACATCAACTTGTCCCATTCTGTTTTTACGCAAAAATTCAGGCACTTATACCCCTTATATCAGAATATCGTCGAAATGCCCTGTTTCGGCCACAGCAATAACCTGGCCGGATTGCAGTTATGCGATATCCTTTGTTCGGCTTTTTTATTTCCGATTGCCAGTTACGTTTACTGTTCCAACGTCGTCCATAACGTCCATATTCAGCCCGGCGCTTTGGAACTGCGCAGCCGTTACGGCCACCGCCTGCGTGAACTGCAGCAC
>JAJXEL010000003.1 GCA_021639925.1 Alphaproteobacteria bacterium
CAACAGGATCAGCAGCAGCAACAGGATCAGCAACAGCAACAACAAGATCAGCAACAGCAACAAGATCAACAGCAACAAGATCAACAGCAACAGCAACAAGATCAGCAACAGCAACAGGATCAGCAGCAGCAACAAGATCAGCAACAGCAACAGGATCAGCAGCAACAACAGGATCAGCAACAGCAACAACAACAGGATCAGCAGCAGCAACAGGATCAGCAAAACCAGTCTGCTTTAAATCCGGAACAGCAGCGGGAAGAAAACCGTCAGCCGAATTCACAACAAAAAGCGCCGCCCGAACAAAAAACGGATCAGGACGACCGGGAAAAACAGGAACAACGGCAATGGCTCAGCGTGATTGAAGACGATCCGTCGGGGCTTTTGCGCGAACGTATCCGCCGGCGCAATTTGATTAAAGGAGGAAAAAGATAATGAAAAATAAAATTGTCTTTGCATTTCTTGTCATGTTTGCTTTTTGCCGCACGGCTCTGGCGGGGTTTCAGGCCGACGTCAGCCGCACCGTTATTCCCGAAGGCGAAAGTTTCCAGCTTTACCTGCGTCAGGACGGCGACGCCGCGCAGCCGGATATTTCCGTTTTAAATGAAGATTTCCTGATCGTGATGGAACGTAAAAGTTTTAAGTCCACCTATGTTAACGGTAAAACGCAAACCTTTAATGAAAACGTTTTAACGCTGATTCCCAAAAAAACAGGGGAAGTGACTCTGCCGTCTATCCGCGCGGGCAAGGAACAGACAAAACCGCTGAAACTGACGGTTGTCGCCGGCGGGCAGGCTTTGCCCGACGATCCGGCGGACAGAAAAAAAGCGCAGGCCGCCCAGCCGAATGTGTTTATCCGCTATACCGTGGACAATCAGACGCCTTATGTCGGCCAACAGGTGCCTTTGAGTGTAAAATTGTATTCTTTTGTTCAAACGCCGCTGCTGGACGGGGCGGTCACGCCGCCGCAGGCCGACGGAATTACGGCCGAACAATGGGGGGACGTCAAACGGTCGCGCGAAACGGTTAACGGCAGAACATATGACGTGCTGGAATATAAATTTCTGCTGTTTGCCCAGAAAAGCGGACGGATTACATTATCTCCCGTTCGTTTCAGAGGGACGATCAGCGATCCGGAAGGACGCGATGAAACAATGGAAGATCTGTTCGGTTTCGGCGGATCGGACTTTTTTTCGGGCTTTTTCGGCCAGAAAAATATTGCCGTACAGTCTTCGGCCGTTGTTCTGGATATTCGGCCGAAACCGGATCAGGCCGGAACGGGGATCTGGCTGCCGGCAACGGACGTCGCCGTTTCCGAAGATTTTACCCCGCCCAAACAAACGATTTCTTTGGGGGAAGCTTTGACACGGACGGTTACCGTTATGGCTGCGGGCGTGCGTGACAGTCAAATTCCCGATTTGGCATTTCCTGACGGAACGGATTATAAACAGTATCCGGGCAAGACGGATTCAAAAAATCTGTTTGACAACAACGGGATTGTCGGCGTGAAAACGCGACAGATCGTTTTTATGCCGACCAAAGCGGGGCAGATTGTTTTGCCGCGAATGGAAATCCCCTGGTTTGACGTAAAATCGAAACAGATAAAAAAAGCCGTTCTGCCTGCCCGGACGATTACGGTAACGGGGGCGGAAAGCAAACGGCCGGCCGAACCGCCTGTTCTGCCTGCGGCCGCCGCAGATTCAGGTGCTGCCGCTGCCGCGCCTGCGGTACCGCCGTCTGCCGTCGCGGCAGAATCCGAATTTGCCAAAGCTTTTTCCCAGCCGCCGGAAAATACGGCGGAGCAAAAAGCTGCCGCGGCGTTTTGGGAAAAATATGTTCATCAGCCGCCCCTGCGCCTGTTTTTGGCCGGCATTTTGGCCGGCGGAGCTGTTGTGACGGTTTTATGGCTTTTGCTTCATTTTTTAATTTTTAAAAAAGCGGCTGGAACAAAACCTGCCGGCGGCCAAGATGAAATGCCGCAGCGCCGCGAAGCCGTCAGCCGGATAAAGGAAGCCTGTCTGTCCGGTTCCGCCGAACAGGCAAAACGGGCTTTGCTGGATCTGGGGCGCGTGCTGTGGGCTCAAAATCCGCCTTTGACCCTTTCCGAACTGGCCGGCCGGTTTGATGATAAAGAACTGTCGGAACAGATGGAAAATCTGAACCGGGCTTTATATGCGGGCAATGCCGCCGGCTGGGACGCGAAGACGTTCTGGACCGTGTTTAAAAAGGTTGAAACCGGCGGAAAAAAACAAAAAAAGAATGAAAAAATTCCCGTTCCTCCGCTTTATCCGGATTAAACATTCACTGTTTATTTACGATACGGGCGTATAACCTGTAAATAACAGTATTGTCGGGAAAGTCGGATTGATGCGCAGTCAGCATTTAACTCATGCCGTTTTGGCTTCGCTTTTGTGGTGCGCGGTCGTGTTCGCGTTTGTCGGCATGAACTTTATGAAATTTGAATCCGCTTCCCGCGCTTTGCGGGATTCCAGAATTGAAACGGCGCTGACCGAATTGCAAAGGGCAATGCAAACCGACATGGATAAAGGAACTTCTTTGTCCGGAATTGAAAAAGCCGAAGACCGTTTGTTTCATTATGCTTCGGAAAACGACGACGTTTTGTCCGTCATGGTTTTTGCCGCGGGGTCGGGAAAGATTTTATTCAGCACTGTCGCCGCGCAGGTCGGCATGACCGTTCCGTCCGCCTGGCGTGAAAAATGCGGCCTGCCCGGAACGGTGTTCGTGGAAACGGCTGAAAACAAAGAAACGGTCGGCTTGCCGATATTGAATGCTTTTTTGGAAACCGAAGGGTGCCTGGCCGCCGAGTATAAAACCGGAACAAACGAAGAGATCCGGGAAAAAATGATCGCGACGGCTTTTCATTTTGCCTTCCGGCTGGCGCTGATCGGGGTCGCGGCATGTTTTCTGATTTGTTTTTTTAAAACGATCAGCGCGTTTGTTTTCGGCGGTAAAAAAATTCGTTCGGCGGCAGTTTTGATTTTATGTACAGGGGTGTTGTTTTTAATGCTGCAGCTGAATTTTTCGGCGATGTTCAGAGCTTTTGAACAAGATCTGCGCCAGGAAACGGCGGCAAAAACGCAGACGATCGCCCGGCAGGTGAAAAATTTGATCGAACGGGTTGTGCGCGGCGGCGAACCGTTTAAATCAATAAACGGGCTGGAAGCTTACCTGGATCAGATCCGCCAGAAAAACAAGGAAATCCTGTTTATTTTGGTGACGGATAAAACGGGGCGCGTATTATATGAATCGGGGGCGGCCGCAAAAGCGTTTGACGCGGATCCGCGCACAGGCAAAATTTCTTTGCGCGAAGGGTATTATAACGCTGCCGAACCCGTCAACGATCTTGAATCCGCGGCGGGCTGGGTACAGATCGGCGTCAATGAAAGGTTCGCGCGTGAAAAAATTTTTTAGTCTTTTTTTCTTTTTGCTGTTTTTTCCTTTTTTCTGCGCGCAGGCCGCGGCGCCGTCGAAAGTGTATATGGTTTTATGGGACGGCTGCGAAGATGCCTGCCGGGGATTTCTGGATTATTTAAAATCGGCGCGCGCGAATGTGGAAATTATTCAGCGCAACCTGAATAAAAAAACGGATAAAATTCCGGCTTTGACCGCCGAAATTAAAGAAATTTCGCCCGATCTGCTGGTCACATGGGGGACTTTGGCAACACTGGAAATGCTGGGGACGGAAAACAACGGTCCCGTTTCAAAATACGGCGCGGTTCCGGCTTTGTTTATGGTCGTATCGCAGCCGGTGGAAAGCGGGCTGGTTTCTTCGTTGGTTTCTCAGGGGCGCAATATTACGGGGGTTATGCATTTGGTTCCTTTGTCCGAACAGCTGCAGTATGCCCGCCAGATTGTGGCGTTTAAACGTCTGGGCATTGTTTATAATCCGGCGGAAACAAACGCGCAGATTGCCGTCGACCAGTTAAAACGCTATGCGTCCATGATGAATTTTGAATTGCTGGAACGGCCGGTGCCTTTGGATAAAAATGACAGGCCGGACGTCAGGGCCGTCGCCGGTTTGGTGGCAGAACTGGCCGAAAGCAAAGCGGATTTGATTTATTTGGGGCCGGACGCTTTTATGAATGCCAACCGCAGGATTTTAACCGATACAGCGGCGGCTTTTTCCATTCCTGTTTTTTCGGCTTCCGAAGGGGCGGTGCGCCACGATAACGCTTTGTTCGCTTTTGTTCACCGCTATTATACGGTCGGACAAATGGCCGGCCGGAAAGCAATGAAAATTTTAAAAGACAAAATTCAGGCTTATGACATTCCGATTGAAGCGCCGCCGCGCGCTTTGCTGGTTGTCAATATGTCGGCGGCGCAGAAAACGGGGATATACCCGCCGCTGACGTTGATGCAGAACGCGGATCTGATCAATATTCCCGAAAAGAAATAATCATTATTTGCGCCGCTGCGGTTTGGGATAAGTTCTTTCGGCGCCGTCGGCGAGTTTCTTTTGCCCGCGCGGGTATAAGAATTTGCCGTCCGGCGTTTTAATCGAACCGTCCGAATAAAGTTCGAATTTAAAAATATCCATTTTTGAAAAATCGGCAATGGTTTGAGCGCAGTCCCTTTTGCTGCGGCCGCGCTGAAACGTATAACTGTTCGCTTTTGCCGAAGCGTATAAACGCAAGGCGGCTTCTTCAGCGGCCTGAGACGGCGCCGTATTGCTGAAATACCGGCTGAGGATTTCTTCAAACTGATATAACTGGCGGTAAGCTCCGCAAGCCAGCACAACGCCGGCCAAAGTCCCGATGCTTTCGGTGTCTCTTCCCGACTGTGACTGGGCCGAAGCGTTAAACGGCGCAAGAAAGATCATGAAAATAAGCAGAAAAACGCGCATTTTAAAACTCTTTTGAAAAATACCCTGCGAATTAATTTAACAGACAAAGGTTCATAAAATACTAACGATTCGCCGCGGCGGGCCCATAATTTTTCAATCATTGTTTGACGATTGTTTCGCGTCTCGTTTACACTAAAAGGAAATATCTGTTTAAAAGGGGGGCCTTATGCCATATGAAAAAATCAAAGGCAAACTTTTAGTCGCGCAGGGCGGCGGACCGACGGCCGTTATTAATCAGTCGCTGGTCGGCGTTGTGCTGGAAGCGCGTAAATTTAACCGTGTCGATCTGGTTTACGGGGCTGTGCACGGCGTGCGCGGTATCGTGAACGAAGATCTGGTCAATCTGTCCAGCGAAACGTCGCATAATCTGGAAATGGTCGCCAATACGCCGTCGTCGGCTTTGGGGACGACGCGCGACAAACCGGATCTGAAGTATTGCCGGCAAATGCTGAAAGTCATGCAGGCGCACGATATCCGTTACTTTCTGTATATCGGCGGCAACGATTCCGCCGATACGATCCGGATTATCAGTGAAGAAGCCAAAAAAGCGAACTATCAGCTGCGCTGTATCCATATCCCCAAAACGATTGACAACGATCTGATGCACAACGACCATTGTCCGGGGTATCCTTCTGCCGCGCGTTATGTTTCTCAGGCTTTTGTCGGGCTGAACCGTGACAGCTGGGCGTTGGGCGGAACGGTTATTGCCGTTGTCATGGGACGGCATGCGGGCTTTTTAACCGCCGCCGCCGCTATGGGCAAAAAGTTTCCCGACGACGGGCCGCATTTGATTTATATGCCGGAACGGACTTTCGATATTAATGTTTTTGCCGAAGACGTCCGGCGTGTTTATGAAAAGTACGACCGCTGCGTCGTTGCCGTCAGCGAAGGCATTCACGACGCGGACGGTCAGCCGGTTATTACAAAACTGACAAATTGCCGGGATCGCGACGCACACGGCAATATCCAGCTGTCGGGATCCGGCGCTTTGGGCGATTGTCTGGCGCAGGTGCTGCGGGAAAAGGTCGGTATCAAACGCGTTCGCGCCGATACGCTGGGATATATGCAGCGTTCTTTTGTCGGCTGCGTTTCCGACGTGGACCAGCGCGAAGCCCGCGAAGTCGGCGAAAAAGCCGTTCAGTTCGCCATGTGGGGAAACAGCGACGGATCGGTCGCCATTAAACGGATCGGGTTTTATATGTGCGATTATGATTTAATTCCTTTGGACAGGGTGGCGGCAAAAACGCGTACGATGCCCGACGAATTTATCACGCCCGAAGGCAATGACGTAACGGACGCTTTCCGCATGTACCTGCGGCCGCTGCTGGGATCAAAAATGCCGGACGCGTACCGGCTGCGTGCGCCGTTTATTCCGAAAATCTTAAACGAGGGCGCGCCGTGTTCTTCGGAACGCCAGCCGAAACTGCCGCAGTGGTAAGCTATTTCCCGGTGAAATGAATCCGGCTTAAAAACACGCGCCAGGCCGCCGTGACGGCCGCGGGATTTTCCAGCGGCGGCAGATGTCCGCTGTCCGCGATAACGGCATGAACGGCTGTTGGAATCTGCGCCGTCATACGGTCCAGGGATTCCGGCGGGGAAAGGGCGTCCTGCGCGCCGCCCATGACCAGCGCGGGACACGGAATCTTTTTTAACAACTCTGTTGAATCCGGGCGGCTCATGATTGTTTTTTGTTCGTTGACATACTTATCAACGCCTGTCGTCCGCGCCATGTGTTCCAGAATATGACGGATAATGTCGTTATTGCGGTGATCAGGGGAAATGATGCCGAACAAAGCGGATTCCATAACGGCTTCGATGCCCTGCGTTTGCGCCGTTTCAATCATTTCCTGCCGTTTTTTGCGCGCCGGTTCCGGATCGGCAAGGGCGTTCGTGTCCATTAAAATCAGTCCTGCGACACGTTCCGGCGCTTGCCGTAAAATTTCAAAAGCGACATATCCGCCCATTGAAATGCCGCCCAAAACAAATTTTCCGCGGATTTGGGACAAAATCCGCTTCGCCGTGTCCGTAACGTCGGTGTCCAGCCCCAAATCGGGAACAAAAAAATCGGCGTCGTTTTCCAACGCTTTGATCTGATGAATAAACAAACCGGCGTTACATAACAGCGCGGGCAGCAAAACAACAGGCGTTTTCATGAAGTAAATTTCCTTTTATCTGATCAATCGGTTTTGAATGTCTTTAAACTCCGGCGTTCCTGATTTCCTGAGCCATTCAAACAAAACCATTTCTACGGTTGTCAGGAAAATGCCTTCCTGTTTAAAACGGGTTTCGGCAGCGGTTTCGTTTTCGGCGGCGCGGCTGCCCGAAGCGTCTGTCACGATGAAAACGTCAAACCCTTTTTCCTTTAATTCAACGGCGGTCTGCAAAACGCAGATGTGTTCTTCGATACCGGCGATGATGATTTGTTTTTTTTCCAAAGCGTTTATTTTTTCCATAAACCCTTCCTCTTGTACGGCGGACAAACTCGTTTTGGGGAAATAAAGCGTGTTTTGCGGCGCGGCGTCTTTAATGTCGAAAATAGACGGCCCCAGCCCTTTGGGGTACTGCTCTGTAATAATGACGGGAACGTTTAAAATATCCGCGCCTTTTAATAAACGGGAACACCCTTCGATCACGCGCCTGGGATCGTTTGCCGCCGGCGCCAGACGTTCCTGGACGTCTATAATCAAAAGACATGAATTGGTTTTGCTGATTAACATTGTTCTGCCTTTCATTTCGGTATATAACTTTTTTATTCGTGCCACACTTTTAACGGAATACAAACATAAAAATGAAATTTTCTGATTTAGGACTCAATGAAAACACGCTTAAAGCCGTCGCCGATGTCGGGTATGAGGAACCGACGCCGATCCAGGAAAAGGCAATTCCCGAAATTTTAAAACGCAACGACGTTATGGGGATCGCGCAGACGGGAACCGGAAAAACCGCGGCTTTTACTTTGCCGATGATCGATATTCTGGCAAACGGCCGGGCAAAAGCGCTGATGCCCAGAACGCTGATTTTATCGCCGACGCGCGAACTGGCAACGCAGATCGCCGAATGTTTCCAGAAATACGGCAAATACCAAAAATTGTCGATGGCTTTGCTGATCGGCGGAGAATCAATGATAGAACAACAAAAAATCCTGTCTCGCGGGGTTGACGTTCTGATCGCCACGCCGGGGCGTATGATTGATTTGTGCGAACGCGGCCGGATTTTGCTGCGCGACGTGCAGGTGTTCGTATTGGACGAAGCCGACAGAATGCTGGATATGGGCTTTATTCCCGATGTTGAAAAGATCGCCGCGAAACTGCCGGCGATGCGGCAGACTCTGCTGTTTTCCGCAACGATGCTGCCGGAAATCAAAGCGCTGGCGAAAAAGTTTATGAAATTCCCGGTCGAAGTCCGCGTCGATCCTGCAATGTCGACGGCCGATACGGTCGAACAGTTTATCGTAAAAACCAACGAACGCGGCAAACGCGAGGTGCTGCGCAATCTGATCCGCGCGGAAAACGTTCAAAACGCGATGATTTTCTGCAACCGTAAAAAAGACGTGGATATTTTGTTTAAGTCGTTTACGAAACATCATTTTTCGGTTGCCGCTTTGCACGGCGACATGGCGCAGGGGGCGCGGACGGAAACGCTGAACGCTTTCCGCGACGGACAGGTGCAGCTGCTGGTTTGTTCCGACGTTGCGGCGCGCGGACTGGATCTGCCCGACGTATCGCATGTGTTCAATTTTGACGTTCCCGTTAATTCCGAAGATTACATTCACCGTATCGGCCGGACGGGGCGCGCCGGAAAAACGGGGCGGGCGTTTATGCTGATCACGTCTGCGGATTTCAAGGCGCTGGCGCAGATCGAAAAAATGATCGGCAAACAAATCGAAGAAATGTCGCGTTTTTCCGTTGAAATGGATCCGCCGCCGGAACCGAAAAGCAGACGGCGCGGCAAAAACGCGAAACAGGGAAAAACGGAAAATCCCGGGCCGAAAAAGGAAACAAAAGAAAAACGGGATAAACAAAAACCGGCGGCCGGCGCGGACAAGACGGCGCCCGCGCGGAAAACGCAGGAAAAATCCGGTCATGGGAAAAAACGCGCCGATGTGAAAAAAATGCGGGGAGCCGGTGTTCCTGCGGCTGCGGAAATCAAAGCTTTCGGTAAATCAATGCCGGCATTTATGATGAACGAGGTTAAGCTGTCATGAAACAAATTCTGACTGATCTGCCGCTGCGGACTTACGCTTCTCTGCCTGAAGGAAAGCCTGAACAGGCCGGCGTTTTTTTTCACGGATACGGGGCTGACGGGCAGGATCTGTTTAATATCAGCGGCGTTTTGCGCCGTTTTTTCCCGAAAGCGGCGTTTTATTTTCCGGACGCTCCCGAAGAGCTGGGATTTTTCGGCGGTTATCAATGGTTTTCTTTGGACGGATATGATCCGGCTGTTTTGCAGGATCCCGCCGCCGGAAAAAAATATCTGGATTCTTTGATGCCGCTGGCAGAAATTGCCCGCGGCGTGACGGATCCATATATGCGCGCCGTTTTAAAACACAGCGGCGTGTCCGCGGATAAAGCCGCGTTATGCGGTTTTTCCCAGGGCGGGCTGATGGCCGTTTATACGGCGCTGCGTTTTCCTGAAAAGCTGGCAGCTGCCGTCGGATTGTCTGCCGTGGCCGTTATGTTTGACGGCCGGACGTTTTCGCAAGACAAGATTGTTTCCAAACCGTCGGTAACCTTAATTCACGGCGATGCGGACAACGTTGTGCCGCCTGCGGTTTTTGAGCTGAATAAACAAAACCTGAAAAGCGCGGGGGTGTCGGTTGACGGCTTTGTCGTGCCGGGGTTAATGCACGGTATAGACGAAACGGCGCTGCGCCATCTTTGTTCGGCATTGGAAAAAAGCTTTGTCTGAGAAAATAAAAGAGAGCCGTTAAAAGCTCTCTTTTTTGTTTTATTTATATTCGGAAAGGTATTTTTAACGAAATAGAGCCACTATTAAAGAATGGAAAAAAGTATGTCAAATGCGTCTGTCCGCCAAAATATCAAGAAAGCCGCGGCTTTGGGAATGCCTCCGGCAGACGGCGGACGTATGTCTACTTTTATGTGGTTATCGCGTTTTTTCAGCGTGTTATGCTTTTTTTTAATAACATCGCTGGCTGCTTTGGCGCTTTCCCTGATTCATATTACCAAAGAAGCGGAAGTCAACTCTGTATTGGTGACGGCGCCGACATATTCGGAAAACCTGTCTTATTTTGAACCGCTGCACCCGGATATGCCCGCGATGGATATTCTGGCGGAAATGTTCGTGCGCCAATATGTGACGGCCAGAAATAACGTTTGGCGCAATGCGCCTGAAATGCGGCGTATGTGGGGGCCCGGCGGCGTTGTGCGTTATATGTCAACGCCGGCTGTATATGATGATTTTGTCCGCCGGGAAGTCGGCAGATATTTTCCCGAACCCGAATATGCTCCGAAGGTTATGGTTGAAACGGATATCAAAAAAATTATTAAAGAAGGCTGGAACAGCTGGCAGATTTTTTTTGATACCCGTAAAATGGACACGTCAATCAGCCAGCCGGTTGTTGAACATTGGATCGCCACCATACAGTTTCGTTACTATTCCGATAACGCCGTAATGTTTTCCCGTCTGCGCAATCCGCTGGGATTTACGGTAACTCAATATCATCTGGCCCGTCAGAAAAAATAAAAGGGGAGGAATAAAAAAATGAAGAAAAAAATAATCGGCAGAATGTTTTTTATGATCGCTTTGTGCGCCGTGTTGAATTCATGCGGCTCTATTTATGAAAAAGAACCGATCGGAATAGGCCCGGATATTTCTGAATTGAAACGTTCTCCGTGCGCTTGTATGCTTTTAAAACTGCCGGCCGATTTGCCTGAATGGATAACGGCTCAGGGATAACGGGATAAAAAATGATGCCAAAACCGGTAAAATCAAAACAACAGCTGACAGTCAAAGAATCTGACGATAAGCCTTTGCAAAAAGGCGGGCCGCGCGGCAATGTCGATTTGAAAAAAACAGCTGCGGAAGAAACGGCACGCGAAGAAATTTCGGTGGATCTGCTGCGTGAAAGGCGTTATCTGTGGACGGCTCGCGCTTTTGCGATCGTTTCCGCCGTAGCGCTGTGCGTTAATTTGGTTTTACTGCTGGCGATTGTTCATATGATGCCGTTGAAACGTGTCGAACCGTTTTTGCTGACATTCCAGAACAAAGACGAACAGGTCGTCAAGATCCGTCCTTTGGCAAAGGACATGTCGGCCGAAGACATTATTTCCGAAGCCATGATCCGGCAATATGTTTTGCTGCGTAACACTATGATTTCCGATGTTGACGAAATGTCGTTCCGCTGGGGGCCGGACGGTCCTTTGCGCTGGATGTCTTCGGCGCAGGTGTATAACCAGTTTGCCAAAACGGTAAAAGACTGGCTGTCCAGAATTAAATTGGAAGGCTTGACGCGTGAAGTCAGAATTGAATCCGTCGTCCGCAACCAGAACATTTGGCTGGTTTATATCGTTACGCGCGATATGCTGCCGGAAGCCGAAGAACCTGCCATTTCGCGTTGGCGTATCCGCTTGTCAATCAAGTACTTCGCCAAAGATCAAAGAGAAGTCAAATATATCGACCGTTTGAAAAATCCGCTGGGATTTGCCGTCGATGGATATGCTATTGAAAGTGCTAACGATTAAAGAAGGTGTCCCGTGAAAAGAAATTTTAAAATCCGCCTTTTTGCTTTTGTTTCATTGTCGTTGTGTTTTTTAACGCACACAGCTGCGGCACAGCAGACGGCGGCGCGTGAATCAATGGACGCGGCGATTGAACAGTCAAACGGACAATATTCCGAAATCGATATGCCGTTTTGGTCTTTGGGCATGCAGCAAAAAGCATGGAACAAACCGATGGAGCATTTGGGCGAAGGACAGTCCAAACCGGGGTATTCCAGATATCATTGGACGCCTGATCTGGTTTTGCCTTTGCGTATCCGGGAAGGCATGCATACGCTGATTAATTTCCCGTCCTGGGAATTGATTGAAAACGTTTTTTTGGGAAATGAAAGCGCTTTTGGCGCGCAGAAAGTCGCGCAAAACGCTTTGATGGTTTTCGCGGCAAGCGTTGATCTGGTCGGTATGGATACGAATATGATTGTTTTCGGCCGTTCCGGCAACCGATACGTTTTTTATTTAAGAAGCGAAACCTTTAATACGGACAGAATTACAAACTCTGTCGTTGATATTGTTGTCAATGATACGAAATTTGTTCCCGACGATTCCGGACAGACGCCTTTTGCTTCCGGCGCTGTCGGCGCGGGAGCTGCTTCTGTCGCGGGGGGCGCCGGAAATTTCAGCGGCGGCAGTCTGCGCGGCGGAAAAAAAACGACGACAAAAAACGGAACGGAAGACTGGCTGGCGGATATTGAAGTCGATCCCGAAAAACTGCGTTTCGACATTGACGTTTTTATTCCGAATCCGGCTGATATGGAAATTGCGCCCGAACGTGTCTGGCGCGATGAAATTTTCACTTATATTGACTTCGGGCCGAAAGCTTTGACAATGACGGAACGCCCGATCGTCAACCTGTTGTCGCAAGGATCCGAAGTGCCTATCGGATTCAGAACGCGCGGACCGAACGGCAGACTGATGGTTGTCGAAGGAATCGGCGATTTGGTTTTGCGCAACGGAAAACGTATTTTATGCCTGAAAATCAGAAAAGATCCGACTTACGGCACCGAATGGGTGGAATATGAAGAATCTGTCCAGCCGAAATGGTCGCCTGGCCCGATGATTACGACGGGCGGTTATAATATGTCTGCGGGCGGTGCCGGCGGCGGCGCGGTTAATATGAATATGCAGGCGGCGGCGAATGCCATGATGATGCCGGCCGGGGCGAACGGAACGTTGTCGGCTAATCAGATCGCGCAGTTTTCACAGACAGGGCGCGGCAGTTCCCGTACGGTACAGCGTTATCGCGGCGCGCCTGTGGAAACGATTGCCGTCGAGCTGGGATCTGACAGCGAAATCGCGCCGCTGGAACAGAAATGGGATAATATTTCTCGCAGAAACAAAGATCTGCTCGGCGGGTATGAACCGTATTATTCCGTTGACGCTGTGGCGGAAGGCGAATCAAGGGATTTGTTCCGTTTGCGCATCGGTCCTGTTGACAGTATCGAAGCCGGGGACAAATTATGTAATCAATTAGGTCGCCGCGGGGTGACTTGCATGGTTGTGCGGACACAATGAACGAAGAATTACTCAGCTCATCAGACAGATACTTAAAAAAATCCAACAAGATGTTGTTGATTGTCGGGATTATAGCCTTTTTGGCTTTCCTGACAGGGGTTATTGTTTTGTTGAGCGGAGGCGAAGAAGGCAAGAAAGACGCCGAAGTCACTATTGGCGGATCGGCGGAAAGCTCCAGCAGTATTACCGGCGGCAATGCGGATACGTTTAATCTGGCCGAAGAGCCGGCTCCTTCAACCGTGCGGCTGGTCGTAACGCCGGAAACAATGCGTTTCGATCAGGTTGTGCTGGGTACTGTGGCGGAAGGAACGTTGACATTGTCGGCTTCTTCCGGCCGGATCAGTATTACTTCGATAGAGTTTGAAAATAAACAGGAAGACGGCTTTGTCCTGGAAAACAAATGCCGTAAAGACATTGTCCTGACCGGTGATGTTACCTGTAACGTTGTTGTTCGCTGGGAACCAAAGACGGCGCGGACAATCCAGTCTAACCTGGCGGTCCGCTGGGCTGATGAAACATTCGGCGGTATCGGCAGAAAAGTCATTGTTCCCATTTCGGCAATGGCGATTGACACCAGCATGTGCGGCGTCTGCGATGAAGCGCCGGGCAGCGGCGGTTCCATGCTTGACCAGTTGCGTCAAAAAGGACGCGTTATTTTGGGGCCCGACGGAAAACCGATCGGTTATGCCGATGAAAACGGCGTTGTTTACGGGCTGGACGGCAAACGGATAGGCACTTTGCGCGAAGACGGAACGGTCGTTGACGATCAGGGGTATGTGATCGGCGTGGCGGAAGGAACTCGGCTGGCAATCGGCCCGAACGGAGAAATTCTGGGAACGATTTTACCTGACGGGCGTGTCATTGACAAAGACGGCCGCCTGATCGGTTACGCTTTGCCTGACGGAACGATCGTCGATCTGGACGGAAATGTTATCGGGTCGGCGGTAAGAACGGGAATAGCTTATGATAAAAACGGCAATCCGATCGGACGGATTATGCCTGACGGAACGGTCGTTGATGAAAACGGAAATATCATCGGCTATTTAAATCCGGACGGAACGATTGTCGATGCCAACGGAAACATTATCGGATCGGTCGCGCCGCAGGGCACCGTTGTGGACGCTTCGGGCAAAGCGTTGGGCATTGTTATGCCGGACGGAACGGTCGTTGATGCCGACGGCAACATTATCGGCCGCGTTCTGCCTAACGGTTTTGTCGTTGACAGAGACGGCAACATTATCGGCCGCGTTGTTAAAGAAGGACTGGCCATTGGTCCCGGCTGCCGTATGATTGGCCGGATCAGTACGGACGGTTCCGTTATGTCTTCAAACCGGCAGGTCGGGCGTTTGACGGCGTCAATGACGGTTGTCGACATGTCGGGCAATCCGATCGGCGGTTATGTGGAAGAAGGGGCTTTGATTGACTGGGCCGGAAAAATTGTCGGTAAAGTGGATCAGGACGGCCACCCGGTCAGTTTCAAAGGAGATCCTCTGGGGTGTCTGACGCCTTACGGCACAGTTGTTAATGATGCCGAAGAAATTATGGCGGCCGTTTTGCCGAAGGGAACCGTTGTCGGCACGCAATGCGGCGTTGTCGGGCGCGTTATGCCGGACGGCAGCGTTGTCGGCGACGGGCAGATCAAAGGGCGGATTTTGCCGGACAAATCATTTTTGTCGACAGAAGGAAAAATTGAAGGAGCCCTGGCGCGTCAAAATGTCGGCGTCGGGCCGGGGTGCCTGTCTTTGGGATACGCCAATATAGACGGGCAGGTTATTACGGCGAAGGGGGAATTTGTCGGTTGTCTGGCGGCGAACGGAGAAATTCTGGATAATCAAAAAGTCGTTTTGGGCCGGATTCTTGATTCTGCCATCGCGTTAAACGCGGACGGTCGTGTCGTCGGTATTATGGATCCCGCCGGCAAGATTCAGGATAAACAGGGAAAAATTCTGGGGTGTATGGATCCCGACGGTTTGGTAATAAATTCCAAAAATGAATCGGTCGGTATGCTGATGCCGATAGGCGGCGTTTTGGATCGCGACGGCCGAACAATCGGCTGGGTCATGCCGGACGGGTCTGTTTCCAACGCCAAAAACAGTACGATCGGCAAAGTCATGCCGGACGGAACCGTAATTGATTTGAGCGGGCAGACGGTCGCGCGTGTCGCCCCGCATAAAGGCGTCGCGTTAAGAAGCGCCTGCGAACCGGCCGGTACCATTTTGGTTGACGGCCGTGTCGTGGACAAAGAATTTAAACGATCGGCCTATATTCAGATGAATGATACGCTGGTTGGTGAAAACGGAGATTTTGTCGGTCGTGTCGCTTACGGATCGCGGGCAATCAGTCCTAAAGACATGTATCTGGGGACAACGGCAAACGATGGCGCGCTGTATAATCCGGCAGGGGAAAAAATCGGCTGTCTGCGTCCGGATTCCTTGTTTGTTGATTCAAATAATAAATTTTTAGGGGCAGCTTTACCCGAAGGAATCGCCATTAATAATAAATCAGAGCTATACGCCCGCGGCGATTCGATTGCCAAAGCTTTGAATTTAAAGGGAACTGAATTTATCGGATCAATAACGCTCAGCAGTTTTGTCAAGGAAGGCGATACGATTTCCGGCGGTATTATTCCGGACAGAGCCGATGTTCTGGATATTAAAACCAGCGAAAAAATCGGCCGTCTGCTGCCTGACGGAACGGCTTTGGATTTGCTCAGCCGTTATTTGGGGCGTTTAAGAATGCCCGGCGGCGAAATCGTGAACAAAGACGGCCGCGTCGTCGGTAAAATATTTGTCGGCATGCGGCAGGTGATCGGCCCGAACGGAGAAATTCTGGGCGTTGTCATGCCTGACGGAACGGTTGTTGACGCTTCCGGCCGCGTTATCGGCAAAGCGGATCTGAACGGAAAAGTGGTTGACGCTTCCGGGCGCGTCATCGGCGAAGTTATTCCGGTCGGCCAGCCGATTATAGGTCCTGACGGTAAAATTATCGGTTATGTCGGCATCGACGGGCAGATCGTTGACAAAGACGGCAATCCCGTTTTGGGTCCTGACGGAAAACCGCTGCGTTACCGGGCGGGCGGATCTGTCGTTGAAGACAGCGGAAAAGTGATCGGCAGAATCGGCGACACGCTGGAACGCCTGGTGTATGATGAAAACGGCAACGTGATCGGCCGTGTTCTGCCTGACGGAACGGTTGTTGATTTAAACGGCAACGTGATCGGGAAAATGCTGCCCGACGGAACGGTTGTTGATTTAAATGGAAACGTTATCGGGCGGGCCGGGCCGCCGGAACGGCTGGTATATGATGAAAACGGCAATCTGATCGGCCGTGTTCTGGCCGACGGAACGGTCGTTGATTTGAAAGGCAACGTGATCGGCCGTGTCCAGGCTGACGGAACGGTAACCGCCCTGGGGTCAAAAGTGATCGGTTATACTGTTAAGGACGGTCTGGGGCTGAACTTTAAAAATGAAATTATCGGCAAAATCGATTCTTCCGGACAGCTGAAAGAAGCGGGATCGGATAAATCTCTGGGGGTTCTGCAGGCGGACGATACGATTACCGACAGCCGAAACGCCATTATCGGCAAAGGGGTCGTGAACGCTGTTCCCGTCGGGCTGCAATGCCAGATGCTTGGTTCGATTGATGACAAAGGGCAGGTCATTGATACGGCGGGCCGGCAGATCGGGCGGCTGAATTTTGACCGGACTTTGGTTAATTCCGGTAATTCTCAGATCGGTTTGGCTTTGGGGCAGGAATCTATCATCAACGAACCGTGCAAAATCATCGGACAAATTACGGCGGAAGGAAAAGCCGTTGATACCAAAGGCGCGGAAATCGGCTGCGTTGATTTTGAAGGATTGGTAAAAGATAAAAACGGCAAACGTTTGGGGCGTATTGTCCAAAAAGGACAAATTCGCGGCCCTGACGACCAAATGATCGGCAGGATTGTTTCCAGCGGCGAAGCGTTGGGGGCAGAGGGGAATGCCTTAGGCTGTTTTTCTGTTGACGGGGCTGTTTTAGATAAAAATAAAAAAATTCTGGGGGTCGCGGCGGACATGAAATATGCCGTTGACGATCAGGGAAAAATTGTCGCGCATATTCTGGGCGGAACGTATGGCGTTAATCCCGAAGGCGGCGCTTTTGTCGGAACGTTGAACGGGCAGAATTTAACCGGATCTGATAATAAACAGCTGGGCGTTCTGGTGCCTTCCGGCCGGCGTGTGATCGCCGTGGACGGCAAAACGATCGGTACCGTTTTGCCCCGCGGACGCGTTCATAACGACCGCGGAGAAGAAATCGGCTATGTTACGTCTTCAATGCGCGTTTTAACCGGCGACCGTAAGTTTTTAGGCCGTGTCGTTCCGATCGGCGAAGAATGTAAAGACGGTAAAAATAATGTTGTCGGAACCGTTCATTTCGACGGGACGATTGTTGATGAAAGAAAGCAGGTCCTGGGACGTTTGCTGGCCAGCGGGCAGGCTTTGGATAATGCCGGGGCGCATTTATGCATGATCTCTTTAATCAGCACAAATGACGACGGGTCTTTGTTCCCGAAAGGGTTAATCGGCAAAATGGTTTACGGGCCGGACGGCAAACCTTTGGGGGTTGTCGGCGCTGACGGTTTTATCCGCGATGCGAACGGCAATATTATCGGCCGTGTTCTGCCTGATGGTACGGTCGTTGATTTAAACGGCAATGTGATCGGCAAAGCGTATCCGAAAGGGGCCGTGTTCAGCCCTGACGGGAAATTCCTTGGAATTGTTGATGCGGACGGGTATCTGCGCGATGAAAACGGTAACATCATCGGCAGAATGTTGCCGGACGGAACGGTCGTCGATATTAACGGCAACATTATCGGCCGCGCTTTGCTGGAAGATGGCATTGTCGATTCAAAAGGAAATTTCCTGACCAGAGCGGGTGAAGACCGGCTGGTATATGATGAAAACGGCAACGTGATCGGCCGTGTTTTACCCGACGGAACGGTTGTTGACTTAAACGGTAAAGTCATCGGAAAAATGCTGCCCGACGGAACAGTCGTTGATTTGAACGGCAAGGTTATTGGTAAAGCTGCTCCGGCCGGTCAGTCAAAAAATGTCCGTATAGCCGTCGGCCGTGACGGAAAGTTCTTGGGCATTGTCGGTGAGGACGGTTTTGTCCGGGACGAAAACGGCAATATTATCGGCCGTGTTCTGCCTGACGGTACGGTCGTTGATTTAAACGGTAATGTGATCGGTTCCGTTATTGAAGGGGAACCGATGCGCGACGAAAACGGCAATATCATCGGTGTTATTATGCCCGACGGACGGGTCGTTGACCTGGACGGCAATGTGATCGGACGCATTAATGCAAACGGAGAAATCGTTGACGCGGACGGAACCGTTTTGGGAACGTGGCGCGGCGGAAAACTGACGGCGATGAGCGACAAGCTGCAACAAAAACGTTTTGCTTTCGGCAAAGACGGCAAACGGATCGGCATGATTATGCCCGACGGAACGGTCGTTGATGAAAACGGCAATATTATCGGCCGCGTTGATGAAAACGGTAATGTTATTGATCTGGACGGCAATATTATCGGGACGGTTACGGATCCGGGGGCGGTCGCCGGACAACAAGGGGGCCAAGGGGACCAAAAAGATGACCGTGTGTCTATTTTTGGCACTTTTGATCCGGATAATTACCGGTATCGCGGCAAATCTTTGGGGGCCGGCGGCGGCACCGGAAAAGGGGAACGTTACGATCCTGCCCGGATTAAACAGCTGCGGGCGCTGCAGATGGCTTACCGCCGCCAGATCAGGCCGGGGCGGGGAATAGGTATAGCCTCTGTTGAAGAAGATTTGATGAAAAAACAAAAACGCAGCAAAAACTGGAATGCTTTGGGGATACAGAAAAATGTTTCTTCATATCGCGTCAACATGGATAATATGATTTTGGCGGATAAAGCGATTCCTGCCGTTTTGGCGCGTTCTATTGATACGGAACAGGAAGATATTCCCATTTCCGCGATTGTTGAGCGCAATATTTATTCCGAATCAGGACGTAAAATTATTATTCCCGCCGGCAGCCGTATTATCGGTGAATTGTCGGGTACGTCCGCTTCTGAAGAAGTCGGGTCGGCTTCGAAAGTCGAAATTGAATGGACCCGCCTGATTCGTCCGGACGGCGCAGCGTTCCAGTTTGAAGAAGGCGTTTCCGGCGATGCTTCCGGCCGCGCGGGCGTCGGCGCGTATATGGATCGTCAGCTGATGAAGAAATACGGGCTGCCGGTGGTTCAGTCAACAATTACTTCTGCGATTTTGTATGCGATGGCGACAAACGATTCCGCGGCTGTCGGATCTGAAGGCGAAGTCGCTATGTCCGGCCGTCAGCAGGCGGCGGAAGATGCGCGTACCAGATTTTCCGATACGATGCAGGAAATTTTTGATGATTTAATTACCGAAACGTCAAAGCTGAAAACACGTTTGTTTGTTCCGGCCGGGACGCGTATTACTGTTTTTGCTAAATCTGATCTGTGGCTGCGCAGCTCTTTGGAAGACGAGGAAGAAGAAAACGGCGAAATCACGAAGCCTAATGTTTTGTTGGATCCGGATAAAGAATTCCCTGAAGGAGAAACAACGCCGGCACAAGGCGGCGACGTCAATACCAATAATGCAAACCAGGGAAATCCGAATGATCCGAATAACTTGCAGCAGCAGCAGCAAATTTATTATAATAACTACGCCGGCCAGCAGCCGCAGCAACAGCCTCAGCCGCCGCAGCTGATTGATCCCAATAAACACAAACAGCAGCCGCAGCAACTTGTTCCGCAGCAGACAATGCAGGAAAAGAAAGAAGAACCGGTTGATCCTGTTCCCGAGCTTTTCTAAAACAATACGAGGGGTAAAATGAGTACGGATTCCTTTCAGGTTTTAAAATCAACATTGCGTTATCTGTCCTATTGGTATGAACAGGATAACGTGGAAGAAGTTGCCATTAACCGGCCGAATGAAATCTGGCTGCGCCTGCGCGGGCGCCGGGCTCATCCCTGGGCGTGCCAGCAGGACGCGAACCTGTCCAGAACATATTTGACGGATATTATGCATATTATCGCCAACACTTTTGAATTGCCGTTTGACCCCGAACAGGGATCGCCGGCCGTTTATGCCACTTTGCCGGGCGATCACCGTTTTACGGGAATTGCCGGTAAAAACGTCATGTATGATAATGAAGATTTAACCGGCGGTATCGCTATGTGCGTGCGCGTTCATTCCGACGACGTCAAATTCGGTTTGGGCGATTACGGGTTAAAATCAGGGGAACGTCTGCAAAAATTGAATAAATTAAAAGAAGTGGAAAATCCCGAAGATCCTTACGAACGTTTAATTCTGTCGATTAAACGCGGCGACCATATTTTGGTTTCCGGGGCGACGGCAACCGGTAAAACAACATTTTTGAATAACCTGCTGACAATTTTGGATTCACATAAACGGGTGATTACGATTGAAGATACCCGCGAATTGATCGTTCCGCACCCTAATCATGTTCATTTGGTGTTGTCGCGTACCGAACAGACAAATACGATGACATATCCGAAACTGATTGACCTGGTCGTCCGTTTTACGCCTGACGCGATTATCGGAGGGGAAATTTCGACGGCAAACGCGGGGGCGTTGTGGGAATTGATGGGATCCGGGCATGATAACTGCTTTGCGACAATCCACGCCGAAAATTCCGAAGCTGCTTATAAAGCGTTTACAGACCGTATTTTGCATTGTTATCCGACGATTGACCGCGAAAAAACGATTTCCGAAATGCATGACAAACTGCGTGTTGTCCAGATTAACCGCCAGGGCAATATCCGCGCCGTAACGGAAGTAACCTGATTTATCCGAAAAATTATCGTTTGAATTTACGGGAAAGAAAGTATATATCTGTTCCCGAAAGGTTAGGTGTTTGTGCAGTTAAGTTTTACGCTTTACATCTCCGGTTACCTTCTTTTGTTTTTAGGGTCGGCCATGCTTATTCCCGCCGGCTTGGATTATTTTCGGGAACAACCGGATTTTGCCTTTTCTTTTGCAACGTCGTCCGCCGTAACAATGTTTTGGGGGATGTTGTTTGTTTTGGCTTTTAAAGGCATGTATAAAAAACCGACAACGGCGCAGATGTATCTGGCGACAACGTTGTCTTGGATTTTGGTGTGTTCTTTTGCCGCCATACCGTTTGTTTTCGCGCCGTTTTCCATTTCGTATACCGACGCTTTTTTTGAAGCGATGTCCGGGCTGTCAACCATGGGCGCGACAATTTATCCTGATTTGGATAACTGCTCCGACGGCATTATTTTATGGCGCAGTCTGCTGCATTGGTTCGGCGGGCTGGGAATTATCGCGCTGGCAATGCTGCTTTTGCCGTTTTTACGGATCGGCGGAATGCAGCTGTTCCAAATGGAAAGTTCCGATAAAAACGATAAAATGAGGCCCAAAACCGTACAGGTTATTTGTACGGTCGCGGTTGTTTATGTCGCTGCGACGGCGTTATGTCTGCTTTGTTTGTTAATGACGGAACTGCGTTTTTTTGAAGCGCTGAATTTCAGTCTGGCAACGATTCCGACGGGCGGATTTGCTCCGCGGAACACTTCCGCCGTTAATTTGTCCGCCGCGGCGCAGTATATTATTGCTTTTTTTATGTTTATCTCCGGAATGCCGTTGTTTTCTTTATATTTTTTATATAAGGGTGATTGGAAAAAAATTTTCGGGGATATTCAAATCAAAACATATTTCTGGGTCGTTGTTATTTTAACGGCTGTTTTAACGACATGGCTGATGGTCCGCCACCCTGAAATGAATTTTTTCAAAATCATCAGGACGTCTTTGTTTAATATTATTTCCGTTCTTTCTTCGACCGGTTTTAACGCTTCGGATTTGGAAGTGGACGGCACGTTCGCCGTTTCTTTGTTTATTTTTCTGACGCCGGTCGGGGCGTGTACGGGATCAACCAGCGGCGGAATTAAGCTGTTTCGCTTTAATATATTAACAATGACAATGGTCCAGTCGCTGCGCCAGAAACTGATGCCTCATGCCGTTTTGGTGCCGAAGTTTAACTGCCGTCCGGTGACAACGGATATTATTTTAAGCGTTCTGATTTTTATGATTACGTTTTGTATCACGGCCGTAATTTCTATTTTGCTGCTGTCCATGTGCGGGTTGGATTTTCTGACGTCTGTTTCCGCTGTTTTTTCAGCGCTGGGGAATACGGGAATCGGCCTGGGCCCGGTAATCGGCAGCTCCGGTCCCGGTTTTTGTTCCCTGCCGTCTTTTGCCAAATGGGTGCTGTCGGCAGACATGCTGTTGGGACGTTTGGAATTTATGAGTATTTTTATCCTGATTTTGCCGATGGCCTGGAAACGCAATGTTCTGGGGCATTATAAATCGGAAGCCGCGTTTTAAGGCGAATCCGGTTTTTGTTGCGCAGCCGGCGCGTTTTCGCCGTCTTGCTGTTGTTGGGCGCGGCGCAGACTTTGTTCGTTTAATCCGCGGGCAATGTTCATATTGATGCTGATCAGGATTTCCAAAGACTGAGCCGACGGTTTTGCCATTACGGCAAAAGTATGTTTAAAAATAAAATGTGCCAGATTAAAAATATTTTGTTTTATTTCCAACGGCAGGGGGTTGGATTCTTCTGTCGCGCCGGTGACCAGAATAGTCCACAGTTTCCGGTTAAGGTCCAAAGCTTCATGCAGTTCCGTCGTCGGTACGGGCCAGCGTTCCTTGATACCGTTTAAACGCGAAGCCGTCCGGATCAGCGCGCGGGCCTCCAGTTCGTTTTGCGGCATGGCAGAAGATTCTGTGGTCATATACGGATTGGTGGTCATGGCGGCGCTCCTTAAAAAAACAGAAATATGATAACCGAAGGTGTGTTAAAAATCAAAAATCTTTGCTAGATTATAAAAACGAAAAGATTAAAGATGAGTTGAATATGACCGGAACCGAAGAACTTTTTTCATGGGAAGGCGACGTCTGCCGCGATATGGTCACGTATCGTTTTATCGAATTATCAATTGCCGCTTTAGCGACGGCGTTTGAACAAGACGCGGAACTGCGCGATAAATACGCTTTGTGGCTGTCGCAGAAAAATGACGAAACAAAACCGATTATTTTATACGCGTTTGAACTGGAACAGGAAGACAGCGTCAATATTTTCGCCATGCCGCAGGAAAACCAGTTTTTTATTCAGTTTCGGTCATCGTCGTTTGAAACGTCTGTTTCAATCGTTTATGATATAGATTTGATGGATATCCGCGCAGCCAGAGTCGTCATGTTTTCCGGCAAAGCGCTGTATGCCGTTTCGTGGGCAGAGGCTTTGCATGCCGCCTGGGACGATGAATTGCTGGCTTTGATGCGTTCGAAAGGAGACGATGCATGAAAATAATATCAATGTGCGTTGCCGCAATAGCCGTTTTTTTTGTTTTTTCCGCTCCGGCTTCGTCGGCGCCGGCGGCTGCTAAAAAAAGTCCGTATCCGACCAATACCTGCGGCGCAGAAAGCGTCGGCATGCCGTTCAGGATTGTCGGATTTAAAAATTATCCGCCTTTTTCCTGGTCTGAAATGGACGAACAGTATTATAAGGACACCGGTTATAAACGTTATGCATATCATGGCTTTATTTTGGATCCTTTGAAACAGTCGCTGAATGATATTCATATCGTGCGGATTCAGGACATCGCTTTTGATGATTTTAATGATGCGCTGAAAGCAATGCTGCACGGCAAAGCCGATTTGCTGTTTACCGGTTATTACGTTGACGAGGGAAAATCAGGTCTGGATTATATTTATCCGGCTTATTTCGGTAATCCGTTTATTGTGTTGTCCCGCAAATCGAAAAAAATTGATGTGGAAGACATTTCTGAATTAAAAGGCATGAAAGGCGTTGTCCGGCGTGAAGAAGAAGTTGAATCGCTGATCCGGGGATTATTGCCGACCGATACAAAGCTGGAAGTTGTGGACGGTCCCGAAGCCGCTTTTCGTATGTTGTTGTCCGGCAATGCCGATTTTATGATCACCAGCCCTTATGCGGCCGATGCGGAAGCCAAACGGTTTAAAATTAAAGACCGCCTGCATTTCGGCAGCAAAATATTGCGTCATATCAAATACTTTATGGCTTTTTCAAAGATGTCTATCTGCCGCCCGTATAAGGATATCTTTGCCCAGAAATTTAATGAGCGCTTTAAAAACAAAGCGGAAATTGAAAAACTGATTCATAAATACATTGATATCTGGGTCGAACAGCATGCCGATGAACCGCCGCTGGAATATACGCCGGCCGCTGACGAACAACCGGCGCCCGCCGCGGCGGCCCGGCCGCAAGGTTAAAGAAAACGGACTTTTGGTAAAAAAACAGGCCGCGAATGAACGCGGCCTGTTTAATTAAGCGCGGCTGTATTACCGGCCGGTTGTTTTTTGCGCCAGCAGAGCGAAACGGGAAGCTTTCATTGTCTTCATCGTTTTTGCGCGCCGCTTTTGAATTTCAAGCTTTTTTGCGACTTTTTCGCTTTCGTAAACGCGGGTTTCCAACCGTTTTTTCAGATAAGGGCTTTTCGCGTTATCCGCCAGTTCTTTCATTTCCCGGCGGTCTTCCGCCGTCATTTTTTTATAGATGTTTTCTTTTACCTGTTTGCGCGTTTTGACGTCGGCGAATGAATTTTCAACCGCGCATAAGGTAATGTCCAGCATTTCAGCCTTTGTGAAGCCGAATTTTTCAGCGCTGATCCGGTGTTCTTTGCCCGTATGCGTGCCGAAAATTCCCGCGTCGTCCGGATTCAGGGAAATGCGCACGCCCGCGTCGTACAGCTTTCGCGCGGGGTGATTGGCCAGATCGCCCTTTAAATCGGTAACCAGAATACGATTGGACGTCGGGCAGACTTCCACCATAACATTTTTTTCTGCCAAATCCTTCATTACTGCCGGATCCTGCGGTGCCGAAACGCCGTGCCCGATCCGCGACGCCCCCAGACGGACGGCGTCCCTGATACTGTCGGGGCCGCAGATTTCGCCGGCATGCAGAGCCAGCTTTAATCCTGCGGATTTTGCAATGGACAAAGCTTCGGCAAAATCATCGAATTTTCCGGCGCGTTCGTTACCGGCAATTCCGAATCCGGTGACCAAAGGATGCGGGTTGTCACGGATAAATTCTGCCACCTGTCTGACGTTTTCCGCCCCCAGGTTGCGCACGCCCGTCGCGATAAAACGCGTTTCCAGGCCGGTTTCTTCTTTTACTTCATCGGCTGCTTTGGTAATCGCTTCCATCATGGCGTGATAACGCGGGGCGGACAATTCGCTTTTGCCCGTTTCGGGATTGACTTCCACGGCCATATGGGCCGGGGATAAAATCAATTCGGCATAAACGCCGCCTTCCGCCGCGTTTTTACCGAGGTAATCTTTGGTTACGTCATAATAATCCTGCGGCGTGCGCATCATATCGGCGACGTTGTCGTATGTGCTGATAAACGCCCAGAAATCGCTTTCGTCATAGGCGTAGCGGCCGTTGGGAAAATCATTTTTATCATATTGTCCTTCAGCCATGACAAAGTTGTCCGGCAGCGTGATGTGATGACGCTGGGCCAGTTTTGCCGCCATTTCGGGCGTAACGGTTCCTTCTATATGTTCATGCAGTGTCGCTTTGGGCAAAGACGCCGTATTAAATTCTTTTGTCATAGTTCACCTTCTTGGGGCATTCCGGCCCTCTGTTTCTTTATTTCTTACACTTCCTCTATTTTTCATGATTCAGGATAACGGAGTTTTGAGCAGATGTCAATAATTTGTCTAATTTGTCCATGAAAAAATTATTAACAGTTTGTTTAGAAATAAATTTTCACGGGCGGGCATATTTTTATTTTCTGAAAAAGCGGCTGAAACTCTTTCTTGCGCTTTTTTTTGTGTCCCTGTAATATCCTATGACAAGATATATTTGTTTTTTCGAGGGGGAAAATATGACGGCTTCTTCAGCGTTTATCCGGGGCGGCGCGGCGGTTCTGCTGGCGTTTCTGGGCGCTTGTTCTTCTGTCAGCGAAGAAGAAATTTACGGCTACGAAGAAAGTTTTATAATACCGCAGCCCGATATGGTTCCCGTAACGCCCGACGATAAACCGGGGCGTACGGTTGACGAAATGCTGGATTTAAAGCAGTCTGTAACGGTTAAAAAAGCCGTTTACAAGGAACCGGCCGAATCGGATCAGATGTACGAACACGCCGGACGTTTCGGGTCAAAGGAAAAAATAGCTCTGCGCAAGGGGTTGAATGCGCCCGATTCGGGAATTGTTTACAGCTCCGGCAAACGCCGCGGCGCAGAAGTCGTCCGCCCGCTGGAATTAAAAGAACAGGAAAAAGATCCGCTGCTGGCCGTATCCGAAGAAGAAATGCTGGCCGAAATCATTGCTCCTAAAACGGAAGAAGTTGAAATGATCGAAGTTGTTTCTTCTGCCGGGGCAAAAGAAGAAACACCCCCCGCGCGGGAAGATATTCCGGCCGAACCCGCAGAACCCGCCGCGCCGGCGGTTATGCCGCTGATCGCGCTGCAGCCGCCTTTAGAAAAAACAGAGCCGGTATCGACGGCCGTAACGCTGAAAGCGCCGGAAACGCAGGAAAAAATGCCGCGGCTGTTTGTTCCCGAACCTTTGGTGCCTCCGGAACCGGCTGTTCGGCTGACTCCGCCCGGCGCCGGAAACGAAATTGTTTTAACGCCGCCGGCCGGCGAAGCGTCGGTTGAAATCTTTTTGGAAGAATAGGTGAAACATGTCGGAAGTATTTAAAGTTGCCGTTGCCGGACTGGGAACCGTCGGCGGCGGTGTTGTCAGATTGCTGCGGGAACAACAAGACGTTTTGTTAAAACGCTGCGGCCGTCTGATTGAATTGACGGCGGTTGCCGATTTGAATCCTGACCGCGCCGCGGAATTAAATCTGTCCGCTTCGGTCGCTTTTTATCAAGACGCGCGCGAAATGGCCGAAAAAACGGACGCGGACGTTATTATTGAATTGATCGGCGGCGCGGACGGTATTGCGTACGAGCTGTGTTTGTCGGCTTTGAACCGGGACAAAAGCTTTATAACGGCGAACAAAGCGATGATCGCGCACCATGGCAACGAACTGGCGCGTCTGGCGGAAGAACACGGCGTTTTTTTCGGTTATGAGGCTGCCGTCGCCGGCGGAATCCCGATTATCAAAGCGCTGCGCGAAGGGCTGGTCGGCAACAGGATTTCCGAAGTTTACGGGATTTTAAACGGCACGTGCAATTATATTTTGACAATGATGCGCGAAACGGGCCGGCCGTTCGGCGACGTGCTGGCGGACGCGCAGAAACTGGGATATGCCGAAGCGGATCCGAGCTTTGACATCGACGGGATTGATACGGCTCATAAAACGTGCATACTGGGGGCTTTGGCTTTCGGCATGCCGATTGATTTGCAGGCGTTAAGCGTTGAAGGAATCCGCTTTATTACGGACGCGGATATCGCGTTTGCCGAAGAACTGGGCTTCAGAATCAAGCTTTTGGGGGTCGGCCGGCGTTATGACAACGGCGTTTCTTTAAACGTTTATCCGTGCATGATTCCGCAAACGGCGGAAATAGCTCATGTCGACGGCGTATTTAACGCGGTGATTACCGAAGGCGATTTCGTCGGCCATTCAATGTTTGTCGGGCGCGGCGCGGGGGAACGTCCCACGGCTTCGGCCGTTGTCGCCGATATCGCGGACGCGGCGATGCGGCGCGGTCTGCCGTTGCTGACCGTGGCGAACAAAGAAATCAAACCGGAACCGGTCGTTTCTCTGGCGCGGCGCGAAGGGGAATATTATGTCCGTTTCGAAGTCCGGGATCAGCCCGGCGTCGTCGCGGATATCGCACGGATTTTGGGCAACGAAAACGTTTCGATCGCTTCGATGATTCAACGCGGCCGGGCGCAGGGCGGAACCGTGCCGTTGATTATGACGTTTCATAAATCGAAAGAAAGCGCGGTGACGGCGGCGCTGGCTGAAATAGAGCGGCTGGACTGCGTTTTGGATAAGCCTTGCATGATCAGGATTGAACGGTTGTAAGATGGAACGAAATGCGGTTTTAGGGGTTGAAAGTTCTTTAACGTCACAGTTTTGGGCGGCGCGCGAAGCCGTGCCGGAAACGGTTGAAGCCATTGCGCGCGCGGCAAACGTGCCCGAAGTCGTCGCGCGTCTGCTGGCCGTGCGCCATGTCGCGCCGGAAAACGTGTCGTTTTTTCTGGCTCCGTCTTTCAGGAATCATTTGCCGGACCCGTATATTCTGCGCGATATGGAAAAGGCCGCCGAACGTATTGCCAAAGCCGTTATAAACGGCGAAAAGATCGGCGTTTTCGGGGATTATGACGTTGACGGCGCCACGTCCAGCGCCGTTATGGTTCAGTTTTTAAAAATGTTGGGCGCCGACGTTGTCGCGCGTATTCCCGAACGCGAAGAAGGATACGGCCCAAGCGACAAAGCCATGCGTGAATTCATTGACGCCGGCGTTTCACTGGCCATAACCGTTGACTGCGGCACGACGGCTTTTGAACCGCTGGGGTTTTTAACGAAACAGGGCAGGGACGTTATTGTTATTGATCATCATGAACCTGACGTGACTTTGCCTGACGTTTATGCCGTCGTTAATCCGAAACGGCTGGACGAACCCGCGGACAATCCCTGCCGCCAAATGGCTGCCGTCGGCGTTGTTTTCATGACGATTGTCGCCGTCAACCGGCTGTTGCGCGAAAAGGGTTTTTATACGGGCAGAACCGAACCGAATTTAATGCAGTTTCTGGATCTGGTCGCGCTGGGAACCGTGTGCGATGTTGTCGCTTTGCGGGGATTAAACCGGCTGTTTGTCAAATCGGGGCTGAATGCGATGGCTCAGCGGAAAAACAAAGGGCTGTGCGTTCTCAGCGATCTGGCGAACATCAAGGAAAAACCGTCGGCGTATCATCTGGGGTTTGTTATCGGGCCGCGGTTAAACGCGTGCGGAAGAATCGGCGACGCTTCTTTGGGAATGAAGCTGCTATGTGCCGCCGATGAAAACGAAGCGGCGGAAATAGCCAAGCGTCTGGACGAACTGAACACGATCCGCCGCCAGATGTGCGAAGAAATTTATAAACAGGCCATTGCGCAGATCGAACGTGCGCAAACTCAGGACAATATCGCTTTTGTTTACGGCAAAGACTGGCATGCCGGCGTTGTCGGCATTATTGCCGGCCGGCTGAAAGAACGCTATAATATGCCGTCTTTGGTGATGTCGCAGGAAGGCGACGAACTGCGCGGTTCGGGCCGTTCGGTCGCCGGCGCCGATCTGGGCGCGGCCGTTTTGGCGGCAAAG
Organism: Alphaproteobacteria bacterium; assembly: GCA_021639925.1. Taxonomy (GTDB): domain Bacteria; phylum Pseudomonadota; class Alphaproteobacteria; order CAAGCB01; family CAG-977; genus UBA11549. Next base: position 29,446 of record JAJXEL010000003.1, read on the forward strand.
GAAAAAGGCATTTTGACAACGGGCGGCGGCCATGCCATGGCGGCGGGATTTTCGTTAAAGACGGAAAAGGCCGATGAATTTAAAAGCTTTTTGATTGATTATTTTGAAACGCATAAACAAGGACCGGAACACCCGGCCGATTACCCGATTGATTCCGTCGTTGATATCGGCGCTGTTTCGGGCCGGCTGCTGGAAACGTTAAACGCCATGGAACCGTTCGGCGAAGGCAACCCCGAACCGCGCTTTGCCATTCCCGACGTCGCCGTTTCTTCCGTGCGCGTCGTGGGGGCGGGGCATGTATCCTGTTCGTTTGTCGGTCGCAACGGAAAAAACCGGCTGCGCGCGATTGCGTTTCGCGCGGCGGATTCGATTATCGGGTGTTCTTTGCTGAACCATAAAGGGGCTTTGTTCCATGCCGCAGGCTATATTCGTCCCGATACTTTTCGCGGCGGGGATAATGTCCAGTTCATTATTGAAGATCTGGCGGCGGCCGTATAAACAGCTTTCCTTTACCGGAGTCCGGAGAAAATCATGCGTCGTTTTATTTTCATCTGTCTGTGCATTGTTTTTGCCGTTTTAATGACGCGCCGGTTTTATCTGCGCGGTAATGTCCTCGAATCTTTAAAGAACGACCGCGGATCTGTTTTTCTTTACTTTCCCGATGCGGCCCGCAGTGCGGTAAAAGTTCTGTCGGCCGAAGGGATCGCGTTGGAAAAAAGGCTGCCGCACTGTCAGGCCGAAGATTCAAAATGCCTGCTGTTTACGATTAATACGGAACTGTTTTTTCAAAAGGCCGAAATCCGTATTCAGTCCGCTCAGACCGGTCCGGCGGAAATTGTGTTTATGGGGCCTTTGTCCGAAAAACTGAAACAGCGCCGGATAGAAGTCGATTTTAAAAATTTTTATTTGGACGGAACGCCCGTTTTTCATCATATAGAAACCGGTTGGCGACATTTCCCGGTTGTTTACGGATTTAATGTGGAAAAAGACAGACCCGTATCGATATCGTTTGAATACCGCAGGCATTTGCCGGCCGGCGAAAACATTGACTGGCTGTTGTTAATGACGATTGCCGTTGCCGCGGGATTGATCGCAGGACGGGCGGAACCGTTCTTTTTCGGTTTTGTCCGGCGGATTTATGCAAACGGCACGATAGGGCGGAAAATTTTTCTGACTTTGTTCTTTGTGATTTTGTGCGTACCGGGATTGCGCATTAATCATGAAGACAGATCCTTTTTGGAAAACAGAGGGTTAAGGCCGAAACCCAATTTGATCATGCGCGGTAAAAACGGCGAAAACGGATTGTTTTTGAAATACGGTCAATATTTTGATTTTTGGTTTAACGATCGTTTTTTCGGGCGGCTGGAAGCCCTTTCTTTTTATCATTTTTTGCAGAAACATCTGCGTTTTCGCCTGAAAACGCCGAAAGCTTTTGTCGGAAAAGACAAAGATATTTTTCAAACGCGGGATACGGAAATTTTCAATGCCGCCTATATTGCACGGTTGAAAAAATATTTTAACCGTTATGCCCGGAATTTGAAAAAAATGAGGCTTTGGGCGGAAAAAAACAATATTAAAATGTATCTGGTTATCGTTCCCGTCAAAGAAAGCGTTTTGTATGACCGGCTGGGCAAAGGCGTTCCCGGCGATACGCGGGAATATGACCGCTGGGTTAAAAAGCTGGCGCGTAAATCCGGCGTAAATATTATTTATCCGAAAGAAAAACTGATACAAAAAGCAAAAACGGCTGAAGATCTGATATTTTTCAAACAGGATCATCATTATACCGAATACGGTTTTTTCTTTATTTACCGGGAGCTGATGAAACAAATAAAACGCGATTTTCCGGATATTCCCGTGTTGTCGGAAAAAGATTTTTCCGTTTCTTATGATGACCGCGTGCGCCACGGGTACGATTTGCGCGAATGGCAGAAATTATCCCATTTGTGTACAACGCTGATGATTTTTAATCAGGAAGAATGTCACAGCTATGCCCGCCCGTACCGGTATTATCAGTATCGTCATGTGGAAAAAGTGCGGATAAAAAGAATAAACGAAAAGATTACCCGTTATTTTAATCCGGACGGCAGATACGGTCTGTATATTCTGGGGACTTCCCATGTCAATCAGCTGGCTTCGATCATGCCGTTTGCTTTTAATCGCGCGGTCAAAGAAGTCGGAGAAGACAGAGATATAACGAAAAATAACGTTCTGCCTTTTAAACCGGATATTCTGGTGCTGGTTTTGCAGTCAACGGTTTTTGATAAGCTGGACAGGTTATTTAAGGAATAAAAAAATGCTTTTTTCTTCAATGACTTTTTTGTTTCTGTTCCTGCCGGCCGTCTGCGCTGTTTATTATCTGGTTCCGAAACGGTTGAAAAACGACGTTCTGCTGGCGTCCAGCTTTTTCTTTTACGCGTGGGGCGAACCGCATTACGTTTTCATTATGATCTTGTCGGTTTTTATCAATTATGCCGGCGCGCTGCTGATTGAAAAAACGAATTTTAAAAAGCTCTTTTTGGCTTTGACCATACTCTTAAACCTGGGATTTCTGGGATATTTTAAATACTTTAATTTCCTGGCTGAAAACATTAATCTGCTGCTGCGCCGTGATATTGATCCGCTGAAAATCATTATGCCGATCGGTATTTCTTTTTATACGTTTCAAGCGATGTCGTATGTGATTGACGTTTACCGTAAAACGGCGCCGGCGCAAAAAAACATATATAATCTGGCATTATATATCGTTTTGTTTCCGCAGCTGGTAGCCGGGCCGATTGTCAAATATCACGATATCGCCGCCCAAATCGACGGCAGGGAAGAGGATATTGATAAAGTATACCGCGGTATTCTGCGGTTTATCGGCGGACTGGCGAAAAAAGTGATGATTGCCAATACGCTGGGCGCCGTGGCTGATGAAATTTTTGCCGCAGATCTGCAATATATTTCCGTTTTCCTGGCCTGGATCGGGGCGTTGGCCTATATGTTCCAGATTTATTTTGATTTCAGCGGATATTCCGATATGGCGATCGGACTGTGTCTGGTTTTCGGATTTAAAATTCCCGAAAACTTTAATTATCCGTACATATCAAAATCTATTACGGAATTTTGGCGGCGCTGGCATATTTCATTGTCAACGTGGTTTAAACAGTATCTGTATATTCCTTTGGGCGGCAACCGGATATCCAAAGCCAGGACAGCCGTCAACCTGATGATTGTCTTTCTGGTAACCGGATTTTGGCACGGCGCCAGCTGGAACTTTATTTTATGGGGATTCTGGCACGGCTGCTTCATTGTTATTGAAAAACTGAGCGGACTGAATACCGAAAAACCGGGAATCTTCAGAAACGCTTTGCTGCGGGGGTATGCGATGCTGGTCGTCGTGCTCGGCTGGGTGATGTTCAGGGCGGACACGTTGCCTGCCGCCGCGGCTTATTTCAAAAAGATGTTCGGCCTGATCCCCGATAAATATGCCGCCCTGAATCCGGTTTATTATGTTGACGGACAAGAACTGCTGGCTTTTGCCTTCGCAGTTTTGCTGTCAACGCCTGCCGCGCGGAATTTTTTTGACACGCGGGGAAAATACCGTTCGGCCGCCGTTCAGATCGTTATGCTGGTTTTGTTCCTGATTTCGGCGTCGATGATTGCCGCCGGGACATATAATCCGTTTATTTATTTCCGGTTTTAAATCAGTTGATCGGAATGATCCGTTCATATGTTTTATGTTCGTCAACGCCTTGCAGCACGACGCCGTCAAACCCCAGGTCCATAATGCTTTTGAAATATATTCCCAGTATGCGTTTCCAGGCGGGATTCCAGTAATCGACGATGATGCCCGCCGGGTTTGTTTTTGATTGAAAACGCAGCCATGCGGGGTCGCGCAGTTTCCAGCCGTGTTCCCAGTAAAGGCGCGTGTCTTCGGCGACGGCGACGTTTAAAACGGCGAATACCAGCCGTCTGGCGCCGATTTTTTTTGCCTGGATTTCTTTGACTTCTTCTTTGGTCAGAGGAATATTGGATTTAAAGAAAGGCTCTATAATCAACAGATCGTAATTTGTATCCCCCAGCGCTTTGATCCATAAATCCTTGTCCGTAAAGTTTCTGGTGTTGGTCATGATCAGCATATTGCGGACTTTTGCCAGAGAATCAATATTGTCCGGGTTTTCCAAAAACAGCTCTGTTTGCGCCGGGATACGGTCAAAGGCTGCTTTTTTGTCCGTGTCGGCGTGGACGGGGATTTTTTTCTTTGCCAAAGCCAGGACGGCGTTTTCCCGTTCTTTTTCAGAAGCGCAGTGTTCCGCGCCGATAACGGACAATCCGTAATCTTTGACGATTTTTTCAACGCCCGGCGACAACCTGCCCGTTTCACCGGCGCAGATCTGGTTTGCCGCCAGCAATCCGTTGACCGCCATAATATACCTGCGGACCGGCGCCCCGGCCGGAACCGGGTGTTCCGGAGAAAATAACTTTAATAAAAAACGTTCGTCGTCCGTCTGCGCCCCCGCCATTTCGGCGCGGTGCAAATCGTCCAGGTCGTTTTCCCACTGGCCGCGGGTCAGCAAATCCTGCCCGCCGTCCAAGATGATTTGAAACTCCGGACGGTTTTCGCGCGCATACTGCCCCAGCGCCACAATAACGTCGCGCATCATTTCCCGGTAATTGGGAATATAAGCGGCTTCGATTTTAAAGCGTTCTTCCAGCGGATCAAAATCTTCGGGAATCTGCGCGGATTCCTGGGCGTTTACCGCGCTCAGCACCGCAAAAATCAAACCGATTGCGCAAAAATATGCTCTTTTGACCATAAAAGATTACTTTCTTAATGTTTTTTTTCCTTAATTTTAGGTATTCTATTTTAAATTCATTTGAAATTCATTAACAAAAAGAAGGGTAAAGTGACTGATAAAACAATATGGGTGCTGGCAGATGACAGAGCCGGCAATACGGCGCAGGCTTTGGGAACGGCGGAGGCTGTCGGCGCGGAAACGATCGTAAAAAAAGTGCGTTATACCGGGGCGGTCGTTCTGCCCAATGTGTTGCGGGGCGCGTCGACGCTGGGGATTACGCCGGAAACGCTGGCGGAAATAACGGAACCGTTCCCCGACGTTGCTATCGCCGCGGGCCGGCGCGCCGCGCCGCTGCTGCGGTATATTAAAAAACGGTCGGGCGGAAAGACAAAAATCGTCCAGATTATGTTTCCCGGAAATTTCGGCCTGTCCGATTTTGATCTGGTTGTTTTGCCCGGTCATGACGGCTGTAAGCTGGTCCGCCCGAACATTATGCGTACGACAGGCGCGCCGCACCGCATTACGCCCGAACGGCTGGCTGCGGAAAAGGAAAAGAGGGCGGGCGTTTTTGAAAGCCTGCCGGCGCCGCGCATCGCTTTGATTGTCGGCGGCGCGACCAAAGACAAACCCTTCACCGCCGAAATGGCAAAGGATCTGGCTGCCCGTTCCGTCGCGCTTTCACAGGCGTTGGGGGGCGGATCTTTTTTGGTAACGACGTCCCGCAGAACAGGGGAAGAACAGGAAAAAATTATCCGCGACGCTTTGCCCGACCCGAAATTTTTCTACGGCTGGGGCAATAAAGAAATTGAAAATCCGTATTTCGGTTTTCTGGCTTTGGCCGATCATATCATCGTGACCGGGGATTCCGTTTCCATGTGTTCGGAAGCCTGCGCCGCGGACGCGCCGGTTTATATTTACGCGCCGCAGGGAACGGTCGGGAAAAAACATGCTCTGCTGCATCGGGAATTATATGAAAAAGGATATGCCGTCGAATTAACGGAAAATCCCGTTCCCGTCGCGCCCGGCGAACCGAAACGGCTGAACGCGGCCTGGGACG